>JAJRDU010000077.1 GCA_028748685.1 Methylococcaceae bacterium | reverse complement strand
GTTTTTTGCTGCTCGGGCGCCAGGACCGCATCGTCAAGATCGAGGAGAAGCGATTGTCCTTGAACGAGTTGGAGCGGCGTTTGGCGGAAACGCCGTGGATAGACGAGGCCGTCGCGCTGGTGATAGCAAAAAGCCGGGATATAGTCGCGGCGGCGGTTGTGTTAAGCGCAGAAGGCAGGAAATACCAGAATACAAAGGGCCGCAAGGCCTTGATCAGGCAATTGCGGGAGGCCTTGCACCGATGGTTCGACGCCGTGGTGTTGCCTCGAAAATGGCTGTTTTTGACTCACCTGCCGGTCACCGCGCAAGGGAAGACGGATTCCCGGCTCTTGCAACAGTTGTTGGCGACCGATAGCGATAAATTTCCGCATCTGCAAAGTTGTAGACTGGAAGCCGACTGCGCCGAATTGCAGATCAAGGTGCCGGACGACTTATTGTATTTTCGCGATCATTTTAAAAATCATCCGCTATTGCCCGGCGTCGTGCAAATTGCCTGGGTGGAGTATTTCGGAAAAATGCTGTTTCCGATAGCGACGGCATTTTCGCAATTGGAGGCGCTTAAGTTTATAAGAGTCATCCAGCCGGGCTGCGAGCTGAAACTTAAATTGCGCTGGGATGCCGCTAGTTGCAAGTTGTGTTTTAACTTCAGTTCGGAACAACAAGCCTATAGTTCGGGGCGGCTGATTTATGCCGAGAATGGGTGCGAGCCCCGCATGACACCGACTTGACTGGACAAACAGACACGGCACTTGGCGATTAGCTTGGGTTTGGGCATCGTACCGGCGAGCGCCGTTGCAATGGGCCAATTATTACAATTTCAGCGGATATCTGCGCGGTAATGAATCAGGAGAAAGTGCTGTTCGATGGCACCTTGTTAAGCATCGAAGACATAGGCCGGCTGGCCCGGCAACAGGCGGGAGTGGAATTAAGCCAAGGAGCGGAATTCATCGCCCGCATCGACAAGGGCGCCGCCTTCATCGACACTCTGCTCAAGGAAGAAGGCTGCGTGTACGGCGTCACCACCGGTTATGGCGATTCCTGTACCGTCGCTGTGCCTGCCGATCTGGTCGATCAACTGCCCATTCACCTCTATACCTTTCACGGCTGCGGGCTGGGCGATTATTTCGACGCCGAGCAGACCAGGGCCATCCTGGCGGCGAGGCTGGCCAGTCTGGCGAGGGGCTTTTCCGGTGTACGTTACCGCTTGCTGGAACAAATCGCCACCTTGTTACAATACGACATCCTGCCCTTGATCCCCCAGGAAGGCTCGGTCGGCGCCAGCGGCGACCTGACGCCCTTGTCCTATCTGGCGGCGGCGCTGGCGGGCGAGAGGGAGGTGGTTTATCAAGCGCGGCGACAACCGGCGGCCGAGGTCTTCAAGGCACTGAACATAGAACCGCTACGCTTCAAACCCAAGGAAGTCTTGGCCATCATGAACGGCACGGCGGCGATGACCGGCATCGCCTGTCTGGCCTGGCAGAGCGCCGAATATCTGTCGCGGCTGACGACCCGTATCACCAGTCTGGCGGTGTTGGCCCTGCAGGGCAATGCCTACCATTTCGACGACAAACTGTTTTCGGTAAAGCCGCATCCGGGCCAGAACAGAGTTGCGGCGAGAATCCGCGAAGATCTGGAACTGCACGGCGAAGCGCCCCGCAACGACAGCCGCTTGCAGGATCGCTATTCGCTACGCTGCGCGCCGCATGTGATAGGCGCGCTGGAAGACGCCTTGCCCTGGCTGAGGCAGTTGATAGAAACCGAACTGAACAGCGCCACCGATAATCCCATCATCGACGCCGAAGGCGAGCACGTGCTGCACGGCGGTCATTTCTATGGCGGCCATATCGCGATGGCGATGGATACCCTGAAAACCGCGGTCGCCAACCTGGCCGATTTGCTGGATAGGCAAATGGCGCAATTGCTGGACGTCAAATTCAATCATGGTTTGCCTGCCAATTTGTCCGGTGCGTACGGCGAACAAGTCATGCTTAACCACGGTTTCAAGGCCGTACAAATTGCCGTCTCGGCCTGGACTGCGGAAGCCTTGAAACTGACCATGCCGGCCAGCGTGTTCTCCCGTTCCACCGAATGCCATAATCAGGACAAGGTCAGCATGGGTACCATCGCGGCTCGGGATTGCATCCGCATCATAGCATTGACCGAACAGGTAGCCGCCGCGGCCTTGATCGCTACCGTGCAGGGCGTGGAGCTGCGCGGCGCGGCCCAGCAGTTGGGCGGCGACATGAAAACGACCTTCGAGCAATTGCGCGGCGTCGTGCCGGCATTGACCACCGATCGCGCGCTGGAAGGCGAGTTGCGTCAATGTGTGGAGTTGATACGCCGGCAGCATTGGCAGTTGTATCAATAACATGTTCATGCCACCCAGGTGTCTGTGATCGAAAGGCTTTTTGCAGGGCTGAGTGGATAGACTCGTTAGTGCGGCAAACGGGGATTCAAATAACATTGCCTAACGGCAAATCTTTGTCTATGGTGTAACATGTCGCATCGACAATGGCTGGGGCGTTCACAGGGAGTCCGATATCGCCTGCAATGACTCTCAACGTCATCGGATACCTGCATTGAATGAACCCCATGAAAATGAACGGCAATCAGTCAAATGGCGGCATGTTTGGATTTGACCAATCCCGTATCAGTCTGAGCGCTTCCTCGATCAAACAAGGCATTCTTGAACATTTGATATACAGCCTGGGGAGATCGCCCAAAGAAGCGCCGGAACAAGCCTATTACAAGGCGTTGGCATTGGCGATGCGAGATCGCTTACAACATCGATGGATTAATACCGTCCAAAGTTATTTAGAAGGTGTTCGTTTCAAGAAAGACGTCAAAGTCGTCTGTTATTTGTCAGCCGAATTTCTGATAGGCCCGCAACTGGGCAATAATCTGGTCAAACTCGGCATCGAGCCGGAGGTTCGTGAAGCGGTTTTGGAATTGGGCAAAGATCTCGATGATTTGATGGCCTTGGAAGCCGAGCCCGGCCTCGGGAACGGCGGACTGGGGCGGCTGGCGGCTTGTTATCTGGATTCTTTGGCGACCTTGGAACGTCCGGCCATAGGCTAC
>JAJRDU010000076.1 GCA_028748685.1 Methylococcaceae bacterium | reverse complement strand
TTTGCGGAAACGCCGCTTCCGCCTCGGCTTTAAACTGCGGACTATCACTGACCAAGGCCTTGCCATAGCAACCCGGCCAATCGGGGCAACCCAGTCCGGCATCCGACAACCTGACGTAAGCGCCAAGGATAATAACGATCAGCGCCACTAAAGCACCGAGCAAGCTTAGTTTTCTGAACATGTGTCTAACCGATTTGTGAGATTCTTAATAACTTGCTCAAGTCGTTTCTGACTTTGTAGGGATCGAAGCTGGCCGGGTATTTCATCATCAGATTACCGAGCGGGTCCATGATCAGCAGCATGCCTTCGGCGATAGGGCTACCGGCAATCTTGCCTAATTTTTCATGTAAAGGCGTGGAAGCTACAATTTTTAACAGCCGCGCATCGTCTTGCCATTCACCGCTAAAAGGAGAGCGATCGGTTTTTTCAAACAGGATCGCCGCGCGCCGTATCCGGGAAATATCCTTGCCCATCATCAAGCTAATTTGCCGGGTTTTATGCAGGGCGTCCCGGCAGACTTCACCGCATTGCGTTTCGGACACCGGGTTGATCAACACCCAATGGCCTTGCAGTTCCTTGAGATTTTCCGCGGTAAAGGCGTCGTAGCCGGAAAATTCGCCGAATTCAGTCGGCACTGGCGGGTTGATCAAATCGCCATTATTGGTCCCCAACCTCACCGTGTCCGGATTTTTCGCCAGATACCAGGCGATTACAAACGGGATAACCGACATCGCGAAGATCACCAGGATGGTGAGGCGATTTTTTTTATGCTGTGTGTTCACTTCTTTTTCTACTGCTTATCCAAATAAACAAACCCGTCAGGGTCAGTGCCAATCCGAACCATTGTACTGCATAGGCCAGATGTTTTTCAGGCGGGATAGTCGAACCCGATTTCCACTGCCGTCTGTAACCTTCATCCGCCTCGCCATCCAGTTCGATTTGAAAATCGTACAAATCGTAGGCCAGTCTTGCCGCCAGCACCCGGCTGTCAATCACTTGCACTAGGGCCGGCCAACCATCTGTCGGAATCTCGGCGCCTTTTAACTTGATGCCGACTGGCGGAAACTGGTTGATCCGGCCGGAGATGCGCTTCACTTCGGTCTTGATGTCCACATCCGGCAAGGCCTTGCGATCCGCACCCAATGGGACCCAGCCGCGATTCACCAATACCGCGATTTTTCCTTGATCCAATAAAAAAGGCGTCATCACAAAATAGCCGGGCTTGCCGTCCAGAATTTGATTATCGATCAAAAATTGATGCGTTGCGTCATAACGGCCGGAGACGAGTACTTTCTGGTAGCGGGCCGACTCCACATCGCCTATCGGCTGTCGGTTTAAATCCAGGACAGCCGTTTCGGCCGCCGTCTGTTGTTGCTGTAAAAACTGCCTTTTCTGCTCGGCCCGGCCTAGTTGCCAAAAACCCAGGCTGCACAGCAAGGCCAACAACAAAACATATAGGCTTAAGCCTAAAGGCGAAAATCTAAATTGGCGCTTTAAAATCGTAATGTTCATTTTTTCATCCGCTCCGATTCTTGCCTAGTGAGTGGGAAGCGGGAAGATTGTCCACTCCCAACTCACCACTCACTATTCGCCACTGGGTAAGTTATTCTTAGCCCAACCCTAAAGCTATTGGCAAGTGGGCTGGGATAACCGAGAATGGCCTATCGTTTCTTTATTAAATCGCGCCATGCTCATAAAAACTCTCGTCATCGTTGCTTTCATTGCCATTTTGGTCAGTCTGGGGTCGGCATTATTTCATCTGGTTAAACGCAAGGACGGTGAGGAATCGAAAAAAACCGCCCAAGCCCTAACTTTCCGCATCGGACTGTCTTTGCTGTTGTTTATTTTTCTATTCGTCGCCTACGCCACCGGCCTGCTGCAGCCGCATGGCATTGGTGCCAGGATACAGCAAAACCACATTGAAACCGGCGGGAGTGGGAAGTAGAGAGTGGGAAGTGGTCAGAATTTTCCACTCCCTACTCCCCACTCTCTACTGACCACTCCTCACTTTCATTCGACAAAAAAAAAGCGCGATCCGAGCGGATCGCGCTTTTTCAACACCGACTATCGATTTACATCAGATATACGAATACGAACAAACCCAGCCATACGACGTCGACAAAATGCCAATACCAGGCCGCCGCTTCGAAGGCAAAGTGATTTTCCGGCGTGAAATGGCCTTTCCAGCTTCTGAACAATACCACAGACAGGATGATCGCACCCACACAGACGTGTAAACCGTGAAAGCCGGTCAACATGAAAAAGGTTGATCCGTAAACGCCCGAGCCCAGAGTCAAACCCATTTCATGATAGGCTTCGTAGTATTCCGTCGCCTGGAATGCCACGAACAAAAAGCCGAGACCGACAGTGGCCAGCAAGCCCTTGATCAACTGCTGGCGATTCTTGGCCAGCAAGCCATGATGCGCCCAGGTGCAGGTCACGCCACTGGATAGCAGCAGCAAAGTATTGACGAAAGGCAGGCCGAATGCGCCCATGGGCTCGAAATCACCACCTACTTTGCCTGGGCCGTTGGTTGGCCATGTCGCCGAAAACCCTTCCCACAAAGTATAGGTTGATCGTCCTGGACCACTGCTAAATGCACCTTCGACCGCGCCCAGCCAAGATACCGAAATATTCCGGGTATACCAAAGCGCGCCGAAGAACACGCAGAAAAACATGACTTCGGAAAAGATGAACCACATCATGCCCATCCGATAGGAGATACCGACACCGTGGTTATACATACCGGATTCGCTTTCGGTGGATTGCAGGGCGAACCAAAATCCCAACATCACTATAAAAGTGATGAAACCGGTCAGCATCATGCCGGAACCGATTGAAGAACCGTTCAAATGATTGGCGAAACCCGCCAGCATCAGCATTAAGCCGGCGGTGGCCATTACCGGCCACGTGGCTTTATGCGGGATGTAATAAGCTGTATGTGTAGACATAACCTTCCCCTCTGTTAATTTTCAACGATGTTAGTGGTATCAAAAAAAGTATATGACAATGTAATGGTCTTATAACGCTCGGGCAGCTTCGGATTAACCACGAACCTAACCGGCATGGTCTTTTCTTCCTTGGCCTGAAACGTTTGAGTCGTAAAACAAAAACATTGTGTCTTCTTAAAAAATTCCTCGGCCAATCCCGGCGCTATGCTGGGTATAGCCTGAGCTTTTAGTGGAGTATTGGTGTTGTTCTTGGCATAAAAATTAACCGTGTAATACTGGCCTGGATGAACCTTCAGACTATTTTTTTCCGCGCGAAACGCCATGGGTGTTGATTCGTTCAGCGACGTAATAAATTCAACCGTGACTTCCCGGCTTTCATCGACAACAAATTCCGATGCCTCTTCGGTCGAGCCTTGAATCTTCCTGTTCTGACCTGTGATGTCGCACAGCACATCATAGAGTGGAACCAAAGCATAACCAAAACCGAACATCAGCAGAACGACCATCACCAGCTTCTTGACCAGTTTGGCGTTCTTTTGCGCCAGTTCTTCGCTCATTGCGACATTGCCCTCATCACGGCAAACACGTAAATGGTTGCCGCCACTATTATCAGCACGACCGCAGTTAGAATATTCTTTGTCTTTGTATTCATTTCCTCACCTGACGACGCCCCATCTACATTGTGATGGGGCGTGTTAATTTATTGCCAGCCGGCGCCTAGATATGCTCGGTCGGAATAATTTCAGGAGGTGTCGTGAACGTATGATAAGGCGGAGGCGACGGCAAGGTCCATTCCAAACCATGCTTGCTGGCTTCTTCCCAAACTTCATCCGTCACTTTCTCGCCGGTACCGCCCTTGATGGTGTCGATAACGATATACAAGAACAACAATTGGCTGAAACCATAGATAAATGCGCCGATGCTTGACACCATATTCCAATCGGCAAACTGTATTGCGTAATCGGGAATACGGCGCGGCATGCCGGCTAACCCTAAGAAATGCTGAGGGAAGAACAGAATGTTGACCGATACCACCGACAGCCAGAAATGCAATCTGCCGATTTTTTCGTTGTACATATTCCCGGTCCATTTTGGCAACCAGTAATAACCCGCCGCCATCAAGATGAATATGGATGCGGGTACCAGTGTGTAATGGAAATGAGCCACGATGAAATAAGTATCGTGATACTGGAAGTCAACCGGTGCAACCGACATCATCAAACCGGTGAAACCACCCATCGTGAACAACACCACGAAGGCGATCGAGAACAACATCGGAGTCTCAAAAGTCAACGAGCCTTTCCACATGGTGGCGGTCCAGTTGAAAACTTTTACACCGGTTGGAATAGCAATCAACATGGTGGCGTACATGAAATACAACTCGCCGGCAACCGGCAAACCCACGGTAAACATGTGGTGAGCCCAAACGATGAACGACAGGAAGGCAATCGCCCCGGTTGCATAGACCATTGAGGAATAGCCGAACAAAGGCTTACGAGCAAACACCGGAATAATGGTGGAAGCCACGCCGAAAGTCGGCAAAATCATCACATAAACTTCCGGGTGTCCGAAGAACCAGAAGATGTGTTGATAAAGCACCGGATCACCGCCGCCCGCCGCATCGAAGAAGCTGGTGTCGAAAAAACGGTCGGTCAGCAACATGGTCACCGCACCGGCGAATACCGGCATGATGGCGATCAGCAAGAACGCGGTAATCAACCAGGTCCAGACGAATAACGGCATTTTCATCAAGGTCATGCCTGGGGCACGCATGTTGAAAATCGTGGCGATAATGTTGATCGCGCCCATGATGGAAGAAACCCCCAGCATGTGAACGGCGAATACCGCAAACGGGAAAGCTTTACCGGTCTGCATCACCAGCGGCGGATAAAATGTCCAACCGGCGGAAGGCGCACCGCCTTCCATGAACAAGGTGCTGGCAATCAGCAACACACCAGCCACCAACATCCAAAAGCTCATGTTGTTCATCCGGGGCAAGGCCATATCCGGCGCACCGATCATGATCGGAATCATCCAGTTAGCCAAGCCGACGAAAGCAGGCATCACCGCGCCGAATACCATCACCAAGGCATGCATGGTGGTCATGGAGTTGAAAAAGTTGGGATCGACGAATTGCAAACCCGGTTCAAATAGCTCGGCACGAATGATCAATGCCATCGAGCCGCCGACGAAAAACATCGCCAGCGAAAATAGCAGATACAAGGTGCCTATGTCTTTATGGTTGGTGGTAATGATCCACCGCAAAATACCCTTTTCCGGGCCGTGGTGTTCATGTTCGTGATCATGATGATCATCATGTTCGGCTACGACAGCACTCATACGTTATACCTCTAAAAATATTAGGAAAGTGAGTTCAAACTGAGAAAACCAACTCCGGCTCATGCGCCAGCTTTGTTTTCAGCGACGTCCTTTACCGGTTTGACCTCGCCTTTCTCTTTACATTGTTGAGCCGCATCATCGATATCCGGGAACAAGTCGTCGAAATCGTCGAGTGTCAAGGCTTGGCACGGCTGGAACTCATCCTTAACGTCATTACCCAGATCCGAAGAATTGCGAATATAGGTAATCAATCCGGCTAATTCGTCCGCGGGTAACTTTTTGAACTGCGGCATTTTACTGGTACCGGCCTGAACAAAACCCACTAATTGATCAACGTCACCGGTCACTTTGGCGCTGCCGCGCAACGCGGGGTACCAACCGGAAATACCCTTACCGTCGATTTGATGGCAAGCCACACAGTTTTTCAAATAAACCGACTCGCCTTTAGCCAACAACAAAGAACGGCTTTGTTTGCTTAAATCCGGCGCTTGTTTTTGCTTCTCCAGAGTGGTTTTGACCCAAGCGTCATATTGATCCTGTTCCATTGCGATAACGACGATAGGCATGAATCCGTGGTCACGTCCGCACAACTCGGTACATTGGCCGCGATAAATACCGGGTTTATCCACCGACGTCCAAGCCTCGTTCACAAAACCGGGGTTGGCGTCTTTTTTCCAGCCCAAATCAGGCACCCACCAGGAATGGATGACATCGGCCGCGGTAAACAGGAAGCGAATTTTCTTTTTGACGGGCACAACCAACGGCCTATCGACATTCAATAGGTAGTTGGCAACAGTACGCGGGTCGATAGTACTGACTCGGTGGGCTTTTTCGCTGGCTTCATCCAAATGGCTCTCAAAACGGACGCCGCTATCCAGATATTCGTACTCCCAATACCATTGTTTGCCGGTGACCTTGATGCTCATTTCGGACTCTTGCACTTTGTCCAGATCGATAACGGCCTTAGTAGCAGGGATCGCCATGCCGACCAGAATCAGTGTCGGAATAATGGTCCAGATAATCTCAACCGTGGTATTTTCATGAAATTGTTCCGCTTTATGCCCTTTTGATTTCCGGTGATGGAAAATCGAATAGAACATGGTACCGAACACGACAATACCGATGAATACGCAAACCCACAATATGAGCATATGCAGGTCATAAAGCTCATGGCTGAGTTGCGTAACCCCTTGCATTAGGTTGAGTGTGTAGTCCGCGTGCGCGGTGCCGAGGCCAAAAGCCATCAACACCAAACAGGCGAGCAGTTGCTTTGTTTTCTTCACGGAGCAGCCTCCCGATAGTAGTTATAAACTTGTATGCGTTATATCTTTTCGTAATTCTGCC
>JAJRDU010000075.1 GCA_028748685.1 Methylococcaceae bacterium | reverse complement strand
CCTTGCCGTATCAGGTCGGCGGGTATCTGCCACAGTTCGAGAAAGCGTTGATTGAAGCTTCTGATACGGCCCTGCAGGTTGGTGACCACGATGCCGTCGGCAGTGGCCTCGAGTGTGGCCTGCAATACCGACACCGATTCCGCCAGGGCCTGCTCATTGTGCTTGCTGTCGGTAACGTCTAATAAGGTCACCAGATGGCTACCGACCAGCGAACCATCAAGCGGAACCGCGCCGACCTGCACGGTGCGTAGCTCGCCGCTTTTACAGCGTATATTGGCCTCCATGGTTTCGAAAGCCTGATTGTGCTGGGTTCTGTCCAGCAGCGCCCGCCAGGTTTCGATGACCCATTGCCGGTATCCGGCATCCGGATAAGCCTTGGGCCACCAATCGCTTAGAGTGGGTACATCGTTTAGCGTGTAACCAAAGGTTTTGATAAAGGCCGGGTTAAGCGAGGTAATGTTGCCTTGGGCATCGTTAAGGGCGTACGGAACCGGAGAGGCGTCGATGATGGCCTTTAGGCGGCGTTTGTTTTCAGCCAGCCCTTGGGTAACCAGCTGGTTCTTGTATAGTGTCAATGCCAGAATGGTGCCGAACCAGGACATTACCGTTATATAAAACCAAAGGTTCAGCAATCCGGTCTTCTGGACATCGTCCCCGAAAAAACCCTGATGATGCGCAGTACCATATAGAGCATGAATCGTGGTTAGGCAGATAACCAGCATCACGCCATGACGGCCAAATCGAATGGCCGCCCAGATCATGTATACAAACATCCAGTAACCGCGGGCGAACTCTTTAAGCAGAGGGTGAAAGGCATCGATAAACACCACTTGCCCGGTGAAAATTGTCAATGCCGTCAAGAGCAGGGCTTCCAGTCCGCGCTTTTCGGTAAACCACTGCCTCGGCCATTCCCGCCAAATCAGCAATATCGGTGTCAGGGTGATCATGCCGAAGGCGTCGGACATCCACCAGCGCAACATCGCGGAGGGTATCGTATCGGCGCTGATGAGGCCGGCGCTCCACAATGCAGCGGGGCCAATGGTGGCGCTTATCAACGAGGCAGCCATGCCGGTAAGGGTTAAGCAGACAAAGTTTACGGGTTGGGTCATCGCCATGGAAAAGCGCGGATTACGCTTGAGCAGCCAAGCTGCCGCGACCGATTCCAGCGTGTTGCCCAGCGCTATTGCCAAGGTCGTTGGGATGGGATCATTAACCATCAGGCCGGCGGCAAAGGCCGCGGCGAATATTGCCGGCCAGTATTTATTGCCCCCCGATAGCAGGACCGCGAGCGCCAAGCCGCCGGGAAACCAGATTAACGTGATGTTGTCGGCTTCGGAAAAATAGGCCAGTACTATTTTGGCCAGCAATGCATAAAGTATGGCGACGCCTAGCATGGCAAGCAGATCCTGCCCTCGATAATGCTGCTGAAGGGGTCGCAAACTAGTCTCCCAAAAGGTTGAATTACGAAAACACGCCGGTTGAAATCATATTGCCATAGGATTTGTAAGCGGCAAAGCCGGCCAATAGCAAAAAAATGACGCCGCTCACTTTATGCAGCAAGCTGAGCGGAATTTTTTGCAATACGGTGCGTCCCGCCAGTATTCCCAATGCCGAGGTAAAAGTTAGCGCCAGCGTCGAGCCTAGCCATACCGCCTCGGGCCGTGCGGTGCTGCTGAAAGCCACCACGGCCAGCTGGGTTTTATCGCCGAATTCGGCGACGGTGATCAGCAAAAAGGTGGTCAGAAAAATACCGTGTCCGCTTTTTTCCACCACTTGCTCATCATCGTCGCCATCATGATTTAACAAGGCATGAAAGCCGAATGCGGCAAATAGCAAGGCAACGGCGGCGGCGACCAGATAGCCCGGCAGCCAGTCGGCGATCGCCACGCCGAACACCACCGCCAGAGTATTCAGCAAGGCAAATGCCGCAATGGCTCCCCACAGGACCGGCATCGGGCGATGCCGCGATGCCAGAGTCATGCACACCAATTGACTCTTATCGCCGATTTCCGCGGCGGCAATTAGCGCGAAGCTGGTGCCGGCCGTCGCGGAAAGTTCGGTGAACTGGGGCGACAGGATGTAATTAAACAATTGGTTGAGAGGTTCCATGAGTATTGGGGGTAAGGCAAGGTTCAAGAAACAAGGCTCAAGGCGCACGGGGACGCGCAGTGTCGGTGTTTTGAACCTTGAACCTTGCGGCTAATTCAAACAATCAACTTGTCTAGTATCATCATGATGATGAAACCCACCATCAGCGAGAAGGTGGCGATGCGGGAACGGCCCTCGGAATGGGTTTCCGGAATGATTTCCTCGCTGATGACGAACAGCATCGCCCCGGCGGCGAAGCCCATCGCGATCGGTAAAACCGAAGAAAAAATCGTCACCATGGTGATACCCAGCAAGCCTCCCACTGGCTCCACCAGGCCTGTCAGAGTGGCAATCCCCACCGCCTTCCATTTGTTATAACCCAATCCCACCAGCGGCAAAGCCACCGCCAGGCCTTCCGGCAGATTTTGCAGCGCGATGGCGATCGCCAATACCAAGCCGTTGTTCATGTCACCGGAGCCAAAGCTGACGCCGACCGACATACCTTCCGGGAAATTATGGATGGTGATGGCGATGATGAATAACGAGATCTTTTGCAGCGAATTGAGACTGGCGTCGTCGACCGAGTCGAAATGCAGATGCGGCAACCGTTCGTCGGCAAAATGCAAAAACATGGCGCCGAGCAGCATGCCAACCGATACCACCCACAAACCTTTGCCGGGCCAGAATTGCTCGCCGTAATCGATGCCTGGCACCAGCAACGAAAAAGCGGTGGCCGCCAACATTACACCGGCGGCGGCGCCCAGCAAACTATTGAATAGCCCTCTGGAAATATTCTTGCAGAACAAGGCCGGCAGCGCGCCTATCCCGGTCGCCATGCCAGCCAGGATGCTGGCGAAAAAGCCGATGACGACGATTTTGTCAAAAATCAGGTAAAGGCCGCCGAATAACAGGATTTGAGACAGCAGATACAGGCCGATAAAAACGCCCCAGCGTTTTAGCGGTGGTAAATCCATGATTTGCATGAATTTGGGATGAGTTTGCAGGCGTAGGTATTGATCTTCGAGGAAGGTCTGGATGTTGAACATGCGATTTACCTATTCTAATTATGGGGAAAGCTAGGATTATACTGAATTCGAATTTTAGGTGAGATTTTCCGTGGCGAGTCTGCCGCGACAGTGAAGGGGTAGGTAAAACAACGGATTGCGGATTTTTTTAGAATGTGGGGGACCTTCGGCGGCTTTCCGGCGGTTTGTTAAAGGACTGTCGGTAAAGCCTGCCCAAACAGTCCGTTGCAGGATTAATCGATAAAGCGCCTGGTCAAATTGTGGTAAGCGTCGATGCGGCGGTCGCGCAAGAATGGCCAGATCTGTCTGACTTGTTCGCTTCTGGACGGAGCTAGCGTTGCGAACAGCAGCGTGTCTTGGCTATGGTCGGCGCTGGACAGCATTTCGCCTTGCGGGCCGGCGATGAAGCTATTGCCCCAGAAATCTATGCCGGGAGCACTATCGGGCGCAGCCTCGAAGCCTATGCGGTTGCAGGAAATCACCGGGATGCCGTTGGCCACGGCGTGGCCGCGTTGGATGGTGATCCAGGCGTCCAGCTGGCGTTGTTTTTCGGCCTGTTCGTCTTCCGGGTTCCAGCCGATCGCGGTGGGATAGATCAGCAGGTCGGCGCCGGCCAAGGCCATCAAGCGCGCGGCTTCCGGATACCATTGATCCCAGCAGATCAAGACGCCTAGCTTGCCGATCGAGGTTTGAACCGGCGTAAAGCCCAGATCGCCGGGGGTAAAGTAAAATTTCTCGTAAAAGCCTGGGTCGTCGGGAATGTGCATCTTGCGAAAGGTGCCGGCGATGCTGCCGTCCTTGTCGAACACTACCGCGGTGTTGTGGTATAGGCCGGGGGCGCGTTTCTCGAAGATCGTCGAAACGATCACGACCTTGTTTTTCTTGGCGGCCTTGCTTAGCGTTTCGCAGGTCGGGCCGGGGATGGGCTGGGCCAGTTCGAAACAACCGGTGTCCTCGCTCTGGCAGAAATAATGGTCCAGATGTAGCTCGGGCAACACGACCAGTTCGGCGTTTTGTTTGGCGGCCTTTTTGATCTGGCCGATCGAATAAGCCAAGTTGGTTTCCCGGCCACGGTTGCAGGGTTGTTGAACGGCGCAGACGATGATGGGTTTTTTCATGATTCGCTTAAGGTTTCCAAATCAATGTAGGGTACGCAATGCGTACTCTACGGGACTGGGTTCCCACGCAGAGCATGGGAACCATTAATCTGTCATCAAAAATTCAATTTCACAAACGCCGGAATCTGCATGCTGGCGCAATGCAGGCTGCCGTACTGATGAACCAGCGGCCGGCAGGGCGTGGCGATGATTTCATGTTCGGGGAAGCAATCCGCCAGGCGTTCCAGGGCGATCGCATCCTTGGCATCGTCGTACACCGGCACCAGCACCGCGCCATTGATGATCAGGAAATTGGAATAGTTGGCGGGCAGACGCTGGCCTTGTTCGTCGAAAATCGGTTTCGGCAAGGGCAGTGCGACCAAGCGATAAGCTTCGCCGGTTTCGGTGGCAAAGCCCCGCAACTGCGTTTCCATGTTTTTCAGGCTCTGATAATGCGGATCTTCGCTGTCGTCGCAGCTGGTATAGGCAATGGTATCGGTATCGCAGAACCGGGCCAGGGTGTCGATGTGGGCGTCGGTGTCGTCGCCGGCCAGGTTGTCCTGTTCAACCCACAAGATGCGCTTGGCGCCCAGATAGTTTTTCAACTGGCCGGCAATCGCCTGTTCCGACAAATCCGGGTTGCGGTTGGGGTTGAGTAGACAGTTCTTGGTGGTCATGATCGTGCCTTGGCCGTCCGACTCGACGCTGCCGCCCTCCAGCACCAGATCGACCGTGGCGGTAGGGTGGCCCTTGAAAATCGGATGGGCGAACAGCGCCAGATTCAAGGCGTTGTCGGCGTCGTGCGGGTACTTATTGCCCCAGCCGTTGAAACGGAAGTTGAGCAATTGCAGTTTGGCCTTGGGATGCCGCCATTCCAGGCTCAGAAACACCGTGTCGCGCACCCAGATGTCGTTGTAATCGGCTTGAACGAAATGAATCCGGTCGTTGGCGGGCAGTTGCGATTGAATGTGTTCTTGATGCTCGCCGTCCTTGCAGACGATGATCAGCGGCTGAAAACGGCTGATGCTGGTGGCGATGGCGTGGTAGGAATCCTCGACGGCAGACAGATTGGTGAAGTCGCCGCTAGCGTGCGGCCAAGCAATAACGACGGCGGATTGCGGTTCCCATTCGGCTGGAAAGCGGATCATGGAGTACTCCCTGGATAAAGTGGTTTTGAATCAATTGCGATATTGTACCAATGCTGGTCGCCGAATGTTTTGCCGGCTGGAAATTTATCTTCGCCGTTGACAGGGCGGCTATCCGGCCTCTATAGTGTGGGCCATGAACACTTCGCACCTCTCTTCTAAAAAGCACCTATGGCTAGGGTCCATGCCTACCGCCGTGGTGTTTGCGTTTATCTAAAAACTGAAACAACCGCGGGCTA
>JAJRDU010000074.1 GCA_028748685.1 Methylococcaceae bacterium | reverse complement strand
GATATTGGCGCTGTCCAGGCCCGACGAACGGAAAAATATCGTCGGACTGCTGGAAGCCTATGGCGAATCCCCTCGTCTGCAGGCCGCGGCCAATCTGGTGATCGTCGCCGGTAACCGCGATGACATTCGCGAGATGAACAACGGCGCGCAAGGGGTTTTGACCGAGTTGTTGCTGGTGGTCGATTGTTACGACCTCTATGGGAAGGTTGCGCTTCCCAAGCATCACTCGGCGGAAGATGTCGCCGGCATTTACCGTTTGGCGGCGGCGTCGCGAGGCATTTTCATCAATCCGGCCCTGAACGAACCCTTCGGTCTGACCTTGCTGGAAGCCGCCGCCAGCGGCTTGCCGCTGGTGGCCACCGAAAACGGCGGTCCGGTGGATATCATCGGTAATTGCCATAACGGCTTATTGGTCGATCCGCTGGACAAGACGGCGATGGCCGAGGCCTTGTTGAACATCCTAGAAAATCCGGAACTTTGGCTTACGTTTTCCGCTAATGGCTTGAAAAATATCGCCCGATATTATTCCTGGGAGGCTCATGCGCAAAGCTATTTACGCAAGATTCAACCGCTGTTGCAGCATCTGGAACGCCCTCCCAAAACGCCAGCCATCGCCAAGATCGGCCGTCTTAGGACGCGGGCCATTTTCACCGATATCGATCATAGCTTGCTGGGCAATGCCGAGGGCCTGGAGCAATTCGCGCGGTTTATACGCGAGAAACGTAAAAGATTTTTGTTCGGCATCGCGACCGGGCGGCGGCTGGATTCGGCGCTGGCGATCTTAAAAAAACATCATATTCCGACGCCCGATATTTTGATTTCCAGCCTGGGCACCGAAATTTACTACGCGCCACGGCTGATCGCCGACATCGCCTGGAGCTACCATATCGATCATCTGTGGACGCCCCAGGTATTGCGGCGCATCATTGGCGGCATGTCCGGCCTGATGCAGCAAGCCAAAAGCGAGCAGAGCCGGTTTAAGTTGTCTTATCATTATGACGGTAACGCCGCGCCGCCCATGGAAGACATCCTGACCGTGTTGCGGCAACAGGAGTTGTCGGTCAATCCGACACTCTCGTTCGGACAGTTTTTCGACATCGTGCCGGCTCGGGCTTCCAAAGGCCAGGCTTTGCGTTATTTTGCCAGGCAATGGAATATTCCTCTGGAACGGATACTGGTGGCGGGCGGTTCCGGTGCCGATGAAGACATGTTGCGCGGCAACACTCAGGGGGTTGTCGTCGTCAACCGCCATCGCGAGGAATTGTCTATCCTGGGGGATGCTGAACGTCTTTATTTCGCCGAACGGCCGCATGCCTGGGGAATATTGGAGGCTATCGAATACTATGATTTTTTCAATCTTTAGAGCCGCGCGTAGTCGATGTTCAAGCGCATCCTGATTTGCACCGATCTCGACCGCACCTTGTTGCCGAACGGCAGCCAGCAAGAGTCATCCGGTGCCAGGGCGTGTTTTTCTCGGCTGGTTTCCCGCCCCGAGGTGACGCTGGCCTATGTCAGTGGCAGGCACCGGGAATTGGTGGAACAGGCGATTCGAGAATACCGTTTGCCTAACCCCGACTGGGTGATAGCCAATGTCGGCACCACCATATATCGAGCAGGCGAGGAGGAATGGTTGCATTGGACCGTATGGGAGGACGATATCGCCACCGATTGGCGAGGATTGATGGCCAAGGATTTATGGCCTTTGTTCAGCGACTTGCCAGTCTTACGTTTGCAGGAAGAAGCCAAGCAGAACCGCTACAAACTCAGCTATTATTCGTCGACTCGTTCGGATGTCGATGCCTTAAAAAAGGAAATGACGCGGCGCCTGGAGGCGAAAAACTTGGCGGCCAGCCTGATCTACAGTGTCGACGAAGCGACCGAGACCGGCCTGCTGGATGTATTGCCGGCCCGTGCCAGCAAACTTCATGCCGTGGAATTTTTGATGCAACATCAGGGCTTCGAAGTTAACCATACCGTTTTTGCCGGCGACAGCGGCAACGATTTAGCGGTGATCGCCAGCCGGATACCTTCGGTGTTGGTTGCCAATGCCGACAGCCAAGTCGTCGCGCAGGCGCAAGCCCTGGTTCGGCAGAATGGCACACAGGCGGCATTTTATCTGGCGCAAGGTGGCTTTCTGGGCATGAACGGCAATTACGCCGCAGGCATACTGGAAGGCGTCGCCCATTATCACCCCGAAACCTGGTCCTGGATGGAGGAAGGCCATGAACCCTAAGCAGCGCATTCATATCTTCGGCGAAGTGCTATTCGATCATTTTCCAGACGGTAGCCGCGTTTTGGGCGGCGCGCCGTTCAATGTCGCCTGGCATCTTCAGGCCTTCGGATTGGCGCCGCGATTTTTCAGCCGGATCGGCGACGATGACTCGGGGCGGGAGATAGCCGGGTTAATGGACGGCTGGGGCATGAGCCGCGAGGCCTTGCAGATCGACCGCGAACATCCGACCGGCAGCGTCCGGGTGTCGATAGCGGACGGCGAGCCGCATTACGACATCGTCGCGGGCAGCGCCTACGATTTCATCGATGCCGAATCGCTGGACGAAAAAGATAGCCTGGGTATTTTATATCACGGCTCCTTGGCGCTCAGGAACCCGCTCTCCCGCGCGGCCTTGCAGGCCGTCAAGGCCCGGCATAGTGGCAAAATTTTTGTCGATGTGAATTTGCGGCCGCCCTGGTGGGATCGGGAGTTGCTGTTATCGCTGCTGCGCGATGCGGATTGGGTGAAACTCAACGAAGCCGAACTAGCCGCGCTATGCCCGGATGGAGCGAGCCTGGAAGCGATGATGCAGAGCTTTTGCGCGTGCTTCGGGCTGGAAACCTTGGTCGTGACGCGTGGCGAAAAAGGCGCCATCGCTTGCGACTGGCAGCGGCATTTTGTGACCGTTCAACCGCCGGTCGCCACCCATGTGGTCGATACGGTCGGCGCGGGCGATGCGTTCGCCGCGCTGCTTCTGCTTGGCTTGAGCGAGCAATGGAGCTTGGAGATTACGTTGGAACGGGCCCAAGCCTTTGCCTGCGCCTTGGTCGGTAGGCGCGGCGCGACCGTCGGCGATAGGGCGTTTTATCGGGCCTTCAGCGAAAAATGGACGTGATTTCAAACATTGCCCGGTCATTGGAGCGCACTCATACATTTAGGATAAGGCCATGTACGAACAAGTTTCCCACTCGCTATTGAACGCCATTCTGGATGATCTGAAACCGGAAATCAGACGGCAGGATCTGCGGCATTTTTATACCCGGCTGGGCGCCAATTTTTACGCGATTTATTCGCTGTTTTTTACCTTGTACGGACATCGCGAGGATTTCAAGGCGCAGATGCTGCGTCTGGTGGAAATCATGGCCAAGGGCTATATCGACCGTTCCGCGGCGCTGGAACGCGTCGACATAGCGCGCGAACAGGATCATAACTGGTTCCTGTCGCAGCAATGGGTGGGTTTGGCGCTGTATACCAACGGTTTCGCGGAAAACTTGGCCGATCTGGCCGACAAGACCCCGTATTTTCAGGAACTGGGCATCAACATGGTGCATATAATGCCGATTTTGATGTGCCCCAACGGCAAGAGCGACGGCGGGTACGCGATCAGCGATTTCCGGCAAATCGACGACCGGCTGGGCGACCTCAACGATCTACGCCGGGTGGCCGAGGAATTCAAGAAGCGCGACATCCTGCTGGTACTGGATATCGTGCTGAATCACACCTCCGACGAGCACGAATGGGCCAAGAAGGCGGCGAAGGGCGAACGCCGTTATCAGGACTATTACTTCACCTTCGACAACCGGGAAATTCCCGACATGTTCGAACAAACCATGCCGGAGATTTTTCCCGAGAGCGATCCGGGCAATTTCACCTGGAACGAGCAGATGCGAAAATGGGTGATGACGGTGTTTCACGACTACCAGTGGGATTTGAATTACAGCAATCCGGCGGTATTCATCGAAATGCTCGACATCATCCTGTTTTGGGCTAATCAGGGCGTCGATGTATTGCGGTTGGATGCCGTGGCCTTTTTATGGAAGAAAATCGGTACGCCTTGCCAAAACGAACGCTATGCGCACCTGATTTTGCAATTGATGAAGGATTGCTGCCAGGTCACCGCGCCGGGCGTGTTGTTCATCGCCGAAGCCATCGTCGCGCCGGTCGAGGTGATCAAATATTTCGGCGAAGATGCGATCATCGCCAAGGAATGCGAAATCGCCTACAACGCCACCTTGATGGCCTTGCTGTGGGACGCCATCGCCACCCATAACGCCAAATTGCTCTACCAAGGCGTCAAAAACCTACCTGCCAAGCTGGAACGCGCGACCTGGCTGAATTACGTGCGCTGCCATGACGACATCGGCTTCGGTTTCGACGACA
>JAJRDU010000073.1 GCA_028748685.1 Methylococcaceae bacterium | reverse complement strand
CTGGCGCAACTTTTTCGAAGACGGCACCACCGTTGACCTGATGGAAGACATCGACGGCCAACGCCGCGAATTGGACAAACTGGGGCCCAATGTAGCCGATGAATTCACCCGCTTCATGGCGTATTCGAAAAAGCTGTGTACCGAAACCGAAGCCGGATACTTCGCCAAGGGGCTGGACGGATTTTGGGATTTAGTGCGCTATTACGGGCCGGTTCGCAGCCTGCTGAGTTTCGATGTGTTCAGAAGCATGGACCAGGGGGTGCGTCGCTTTATTTCCGATCCCAAGCTCATCGACATCCTCAATTATTTCATCAAATATGTGGGCTCTTCGCCCTACGATGCGCCTGCCTTGATGAATTTGTTGCCGCATATTCAATATGAATACGGTCTTTGGTACGTCAAAGGCGGCATGTACGGGCTTGCCTCGGCGATGGAGCGACTGGCTCTCGAACTCGGTGTGCAAATCCGTTTGAAAGCGGAAGTCGAAGAAATTCAAACCCAAGGCGGGCGGGCGAGTGGGATTCGCTTGAACGATGGCGAAGTTTTGCCCGCCGACATCGTAGTCTCCAATATGGAAGTCATCCCCGCCATGCAAAAACTGTTGCACGGCTCGAGCGCCGAGCTGAAACAGATGCAACGCTTCGAACCCAGTTGCTCCGGATTGGTGCTACATCTCGGTGTGGATCGCATCTATCCGCAATTGGCGCATCACAATTTCTTTTATTCCGCACACCCAAGGGAACATTTTGATGCGGTTTTCCATAGCGGCAAATTATCCGATGACCCCACCATCTATTTGGTCGCGCCCGTAAAATCCGACGCCGGCATAGCCCCGGCGGGATGTGAAATCATCAAGATTTTGCCGCACATACCGCATCTCAACCCAGACAAACCGCTGACTCCGGAAGACTATCTGGCGCTACGCGAACGGGTATTGACCAAGCTGGAACGCATGGGGCTGACAGACTTGCGTAAACACATCGTCACCGAAGAATACTGGACGCCGCACGACATTGAAGCCCGTTATTACTCCAACCAAGGCTCGATTTACGGCGTCGTTGCGGATAAATACAAGAACTTAGGTTTTAAAGCACCGCAGCGTAGCCATCATTTTAAAAATGTGTATTTCGTCGGCGGCAGCGTCAATCCCGGCGGCGGCATGCCGATGGTGACGCTTTCCGGGCAATTGGTCAGGGATAAGATTCTGGCGGATTTACGTTAATAGTATGACTGTAGCGGGAAACCCAAGTTTAAGACCGATTCTTACTACGCCTTGTCTAGCTATGCGTTCAATGTTGCAAACATTCCCTAACCGTTAAACGTGCGGCTTTTCGCGCCGGCCAATACGAGGCAATCCAGGTCAACAGCAGCACAATCCCTAACCAATAAAACACCGCATTCAAGTCAAAGGCAAAATCCAGGTCGATTCCCAGCATGGTTTTGCCTAATTCCCTGGCTATCGGTTCGGCCGCAAGATAGGCCAGCGGTATGCTCAGCAGCCATGCCGCCAGGCCGTGCAGCAAACCTTCCAATAAAAACAAACGGTAGACTGTTTTGGATGAAGCACCAATAGCGTAAAGTACGCCGATTTCGCGCGTGCGTTGCATTACGTTGATGGCCAGCGCGCCGGTTACGCCGATACCGCCCACGGCGGCGATCATCGCCGCCAATCCGAGCAGTGTACCCAGTACCGGGTTAAATTGATTGCGAGAGAATTGACGCTGTTCAAGCTTGGCTTGCGTATTGTAGACATCCAATAGAATGTGCTGGTCTTGGAAGCGTTGTTTTAATTGTTCCAGGTAATCAGCTTCTTCCGCCCGATTTTTTATCGCGGCCTGTATCAGTGAAAACGAGGCCATGTCCTTGACGTGGGTGATTGCGCGTAGCGTTTCCAGGGGCGCATAAACGGGTTCGACTGCATAACTACCGGCGACCAGCCAGCGGTAGATGCCGATCACCCGCCAATCTTGCCGAATTGAACCCAAAGCGATCTCCAGGCTATCGCCGACCTTTATGCCGTTGAGTTTGGCCGTATCCGAGCTAACGACCAATACACGTTTCCCTGCATCGCCCGCTTGCAGCCAACGTCCGGATTCTATCAGGGGCTGATATAGCGATGAAACCGAAGGTAGCGCCAATAACTGGGCACCCAGATTACCTTTTTGCCGCAGCGCCGTGCCTTCTTTGGACATCTCGATCGCTAACCGCTGCCAGTTTTCTACCCGTTCAGTTGCTGGAAGCGCGTTGGCGATATCAAGAACTTGTTGTTCGTTCTGATCGGCTACGAAACTCAAGCGTATTGCAAATTGGCTACGCGCCATTTCGTGATCCAGGGTCAGATTCAAGGATGCAATCAGACTCATCAAAACCAAAAACGTAGAACCGGCAATGACCAGCACGCTTTGGGTAAGCAACAGGCTGAGCTTGCGCCGGAATATATTGCAAAATGCGGCGGCGTAAAGGGTGGGTAAACAACGGGCGGCGATGCGTTCGAGCAAAATGTCGACCCGGCTATAACCGAAATCCGCCCCCAAGCCATGGTCGGCGATGGCAACCCGTACTGTAAGATTTGCGCTTCGCAATATAGGACCCAATGCCGCCAACGCCGGTACTAGTAAACCACCGGCAATCATGTAGACGACAGCCCGAGGAGAATAGTCGAAGCCGCCGCAATCGATGTTAAACAGTCCCAGTAAGTGGCAGGAACTGAAATAAGCGGCTGCAAGGCCAAGCGGAATTGCCGGCACAATCGCCAACAGCGCCATGAGCAAGGTTTCGCAGAGGTAAATTGCGGCGATGGAGGCAGTCCCGCCGCCCAAGGCTTTCATTACGCCTATTTGGCGGATTTGCTGAACCAAGTGTGCAGAAATGCTATTTAAGATCAATACGCTGGCCAAAGCCAAAGCCGAAAGTGCCATGAGTTTAAGTACGCCATTGACCCCGGCCAAAAAAGGCCGTCCCCAATGCCGCAAAGGATCCTGAAAGAGCACCGCATTCACAGGAATGTGTTGATTAGCCAGGATATTGCGGATTTGTCCGGCAATGCTACGGGTTGTATCCAACTTATAGGGCGGGTCGATTTGTACTAACAGTTGCCGAAAGCTGTTGGCGGCAATTCCGAATTGTAATGCGTCGGTTGTTGAGGCAAAAAAATGCACTTGGCCGCCGAATTTTGGTGGTTTGACGAAGGGATGACGGACTATGCCATCAACCTGTAGAGTCTGGCTGCCCATGGGACTTTTGAATTCAATGCTATCCCCAAGTTTTAGGCCGCTGGATTGCGCGGAGAGATTTTCGATAGCCACTGTACCGGGGGTCGGCCAGTGGCCTGCTTGCAGTACCGATTTATCGAAGCGTTGCCGGGCATAATCCGGGCGGATAATCAAGGTAGCCAACGTCCAGTCGGATGCGCCGGGATGCCGGAAATACACCGTCAATTGCGTCATCGTTTCGACCCCTGACACACCGGGTAAGGCTTTGATCGGCTCCAGCAAAGCCAAGTCTGCATCGTGGCGCAGTATCAGATTGATATGCGAAGGCTGCGATTGCTGGTGCGCGGCATCCATTTTGCCGAGCTGCAGGTCTATCATTCCAAACAGGGTGCCGACGCAGAACACGCCCATGGTGATGCTGATCACGGCCAGCAGGCTGCGTGATTTGCTTACCCACAAGTCGGCCCAAACCTTACGCCACAGCGTATTCAATATAAAGGCTCCAGACTGGTATCGGCATGGATACGGCCGCAGCGAATTTCGATTTTGCGACTGGCGGCATTGGCCAGCACTTCGTTATGGGTCACCATCACCAAGGTTTTACCCTGGTCGCGAAGATGAGCGAAAAGTTCGAACACGGAGTCGGAAGTGGCGGCGTCCAAATTCCCGGTCGGTTCGTCGGCGACGATCAGCGGTGGATCGTTGGCAAGGGCACGGGCAATCGCCGCCCTCTGTTGCTGGCCGCCGGATATCTGACTGGGCAGACGGTGCATTTCCGCCGCCAGCCCCACCCGCTCCAATAGCATTTTGGCTCTTTCGTTGCGCTGCGGTTTAGTCAGCTTGCCGAGAAAATCCATCGGCAATACGGTGTTTTGCAGCAAGCTTAAGGTCGGGAGTAATTGAAAGAATTGAAACACAATGCCGACATTAAGCCCACGCCACGCCGTCAGTTTATGGTTTGCAAGTTTTTGCAAGGCCGTACCGTTGACAATCACTTCGCCACGGCTAGGGCGGTCGATACCCGTCAAAAGATTCAACAAAGTGGATTTACCGTTGCCCGATGGACCGACAATAGCGACAAATTCGCCGGCATCAGCCGTCAGATTGATGTCATACAGCACGGTTTGCTGGGTGCCTGCCTGAGGATAATCCTTGTAAACCTGCTTAAACTCGATGATCTTGCTCATGATATTTGGATTTTGAAATACGCCGGCATTGCTATCTGGTATCGTAACACGGCAATTTCAACAGCGACGGGCGGCTTATGACATCAGTGCGTATTCTTTGGTTATTGATAGGCTTGTCTTGGGTAATAGCCGAGATCAGGCTGATCCGCAAGACAGCGACCGAGGATAAAGACGTAGCCCATGGAGAAAACCAGTCGCAACGTTGGTTATGGCTAAGCGTCGTCGTCAGCGTCTGCTTGGCGATGGTTTTCAAGGCGCTGGCTTGGTTGCCAATTCGGATTGACTATATGCCTCGTCAGTGGCTGGCCTTACTATTATTTTCAATAGGGCTAAGCTTGCGCTACTGGGCAGTGCTCAAGCTAGGGCGTTTTTTTTCGACGCATGTATTGATTCAAAATAAGCACCAGCTGATTACCGATGGGCCTTATCGATGGATACGTCATCCCGCTTACACCGGATTGCTGATTGCGTTTGCAGGAGCGGGATTGGCGATGGGCGACGTTTTTGCGCTATTGCTGCTCACGGTATTGCCATTTTTCGCCTTCAAAGCACGCATCAGCCTGGAAGAGAAAAAACTGATAAAGCAATTTGGCAGACAATATTTAGATTATTTGAACAAGACATATAAGTTATTACCGCTTTTGTATTGAGCGAGATTGGTTCATCTAGCGGTGATTTTATATCGACGAGGCTGATTTACTGAGCAGACTCTAACTAATTTGACTGCCGACCTTTTAAATTCCGCCGTATAGATATTGGGTTTTTCTCTGCTCAATTCGGATCACACTTTTTTTTCGGATATTTTAAAAAGGTATCCGGGCGGAGTGTAGCCACATCAAAGTCGGCTTCCAAATTCAAACCTGCCGTTCATAACCGAAATTTTTAGCTATTTGAATGTCGCATAGTGGCCGTTGGGTGAGGTCGCCAATGGCAGCTTTGTAGCCTTCCAGTTCGAAGAATCTCGATTTGAATGACTGGCCGGTTTGGAGAAATGCGACCGGCCGCTAGGGGTCGTTTTTTGCCGGTCCACCAATCGCCATTTTACTCATTGTTTGTGGCAGTTCGTAGGCTTCCGTAAACGAAGCGAACCGCATCCAACGGATTATCAAGGCGCGACAGTTGTAGAAACTATCTCGGACGGCCAAGTTCTGACCCCGCGTAAAGCGCGGTTGCGACGAATGTTGACTTCGAATTGGCGAATCAACTATCGGCATCCACCCTTGAATCCGCCGGCATGTCGATAGTTATATATAACGACGAGAGCTCTTGATTCCAATCTGTAAGCTGGGAACCAGTTCACTCGAGCGTTTAAAACCTTTCCGCGACTCCAGGCACTGCAAGCAAGCTTCTCGCCTGTTCGAGCACATCGGCTACCGGAATCTCACCAATCGAAAAGTCGTTTTTATCGAGCTTGAATGGATCGACGATGGAAGGCGATTTGAGCACCTTGTTGATGCCGGTCTGATAGACACGGCTGATCGGCGTGGGGCCGAACAGCGTGATGGATGGCCGGTTTAGTCCCCAGGCCATGTGAGTGGGACCTGTGTCGTTGCCTATCACCAGATCGGCTTTGGCGATGACCGCTTTGAGGTCGTTTAGACTCAGGCGCGGCAACACGCGGGCATCGCTTCTTTTCGCTATCCATTCGCCGTCCTCCCTTTCCTGCTCGTTGCCCCAGCTGATCAGGCAGTGGGCGTTCAAACCTTGCATCACTTGCAGATATTGTTCCTTGGGATAGTTGCGGCTGGGCCAGGTGGAACCAATCACGTACAGGACATGTGCCTGTCCCGCCGGAAAATAATCCTCCAGCGGCTGTTGCGGGGCTTGATAGAACAGAAACGGCTTTTTGACCAAAATTTGTTCTCGGCTGACGGCAATATCCAGCGGCCGGGTCAACACCGCGACGTTGCGGTCTATGGTGTTGGCATCGTAGGGGCAAGCGACGGTCTGCCGGTAAAACCAGGCGGCGGCTTTCTCGCGTATCGAGTCTTTATTAAAGCCCGCGCAATTTTTGGCTAGCAGGCGGGCGGCTAACGCGGATTTGATCAGCCCTTGGGCATCGATGACTAGGTCGTAATCCTGGGCCGCATAAGTTCTGATCTTGGCGATCTCGCCAAACACGCCGGCCTTGTGGGTTTTCAAAGCCTTTAGATTGACGGTGAGGATTTGCCGGATATCGGGATTGTCGGCCAGCAATCCGGCGAAGCGCTCCTCGACCAGCCAGTCGATCTCAACATCCGGCCGCGCAGCCTTGATGAATTGTAGCGCCACCATCGCATGCACGATGTCGCCCAGGGCAGAGAGTTTGACGATGGCGATCTTCATTTGGATTAATTGTCCAGCGCGACCAGCACTCGCTCGGGGCTGATGTCGGCCAGGCAGCGGGTGTGACCCAAGGGGCAGTCCCGCTCGAAGCAGGGCGAACAATCCAGCTTCAGGCTAATGATCTGGGCAAAATGATGCAGCGGCGGCGTGAAGCCCGGATCGGACGATCCGTAAAGCGCGATCAGCTTTTTGTCCAGCGCGGCGGCGACGTGCATCAGACCGGAATCGTTGCTGACTACCCTCTCGGCCAGCGACAGCAAGTCCACCGCCTCCGCCAGCGAGGTCCGTCCTGCAAAATCCCGGCACATCCCGCCCGATAAGGTATTGATTTCTTCTGTAACCACCCTGTCCTTTTCCGAGCCGAACAGCCAGATTTGCCAGCCTTCGGCATGTTTTTGCCTGGCGACGGCGGCGAAATGTTCGGCCGGCCAGCGCTTGGCTGGGCCGTATTCGGCTCCGGGACAGAGAGCGAGGATGTTGTCTACCATTCCCTCACCCCTGCCCTCTCCCCGAGGGAGAGGGCGTCGTCCGTACTCGAACGTCAATCCGAATTTTTGGCAAACAAGGGATTGCTGCTCGGGACTGATCGAAAATTTGGGGAATTCGTAAACCGGTGGCTGCGGCACATCGGCCGGCAGGCCCAGCGCCACGAAGCGCTGCACCGTCATGGTCAGGCGTTTTTTGTCGAGCCGGCGAACATCGTTCAACAAGCCCCAGCGCGCTTCACCGATATATCCCGTGCGTTTGGGGATATTCGCGAAGAACGGAATCAGCGCCGATTTCCAGGAGTTGGGCAGCAGAATGGCTTGATCATAATGATTGGATTGCAAGCCCCGGCCGATACGGACGCGGGCTAGCAAGCCGAATTCGCCGCGGCCCAGAGGCATCGCGATCGCCCGATTGACTTCGGGCATGCGCTCCAGCAAGGGCAGCGACCAGCTCGGCGCCAGCACGTCGATCAGACAGTTGGGATGTTGTTGTTTGAGGGTGATGAACAGGCTTTGCGCCATCACCATGTCGCCGACCCAGGAAGGGCCGACGACCAGGATTTTAAAAGGCCGTGCCGACACTTAGGAAACGAGCGACAGCCATTCCTTGTGTTCCGCTCTGCGGCCATGCACGTAATCGAAATACAGGGCTTGCAGTTTTTCGGTGACGGGGCCACGGCTGCCGGAACCGATGTCGCGGTTGTCGTATTGGCGGATCGGCGTCACTTCGGCGGCGGAACCGGTGAAGAAGGCTTCGTCGGCGACGTAAACTTCGTCGCGGGTGATGCGTTTTTCGATCACTTCATAACCTTGTTCGCGAGCGATGGTGATCAAGGTGTCGCGGGTGATGCCTTCCAGAGCCGAAGTGGTTTCCGGCGTATAGATTTTGCCGTTACGGACGATGAACAAATTCTCGCCGCTGCCTTCGGCGCAGAAGCCTTCGTGATCCAGCAACAAGGCTTCGTCGTAACCGGTCGACAAGGCTTCCTGCAAGGCCAGGATGGAATTGATGTAGTTGCCGTTAGCCTTGGCCTTGCACATCGTGCTGTTGACGTGGTTGCGGGTGTAGGACGAAGTGCGGATACGGATACCCTTCTCCATGTTCTCCGCGCCCAGATAGGCACCCCAGGTCCAGGCGGCAACCATCACATGCACTTTCAAGTTATCGGCGCGCAAGCCCATGCCTTCCGAGCCGAAGAAACACATGCTGCGGATATAGGCCGTGTCCAGGTTATTTTTAGCCACTGCGTCGCGATGTGCCTGATTGATCTCGTCCTTGGAAAACGGCATTTTCATGTTCATGATATGCGCGGAACGGTAAAGACGGTCGGTGTGCTCGGCAAGCTTAAAAATCGCGGTGCCGTTGTCGGTTTTATAGGCGCGCAAGCCTTCAAAGACGCCGCAGCCATAGTGCAAGGTGTGAGTCAGCACGTGGACTTTCGCATCGCGCCATTCCACCCACTGCCCGTCTAGCCATATCCAACCGTCTCTGTCATCCATCGTTTTCATCGTCTGAACCTGTTTTATTTGTCTCTGATATTGGTGTGTCAGGCCCGCCAAATCCGGCCGGCCATGCGGGAAATTGTACTACAAAGCGTATTCCGCATTAAGTATGCGGAAATGGCGGCCGATCAGGCCTCCGCCTGCTTTTTCAATTCCTTGGGAATGGAGAACACCACTTTCTCTTCGATGCCACTGTTTTCCTTGACCGTGGTCGTCTCGCCGCCCCATTCCTTGAGCTGGTTGATCACTTCCTGAACCAATACTTCCGGGGCCGAAGCGCCGGCGGTGACACCCACGACATTGATACCGTCGAACCAGCTTTTTTCCATGTCCCGGTAGGTATCGATCAGATGCGCGGGCTTGCCTAATTGCACGGCGATTTCACGCAGACGATTGGAATTGGAACTGTTCGGAGAGCCAACCACCAGGATCAGATCGGAAATGCCGGCCAAATCGTGTACCGCATCCTGACGGTTTTGGGTGGCGTAGCAGATGTCGTCCTTTTTTTGTTCCTTGATCGACGGGAACTGTTTGCGCAAGGCATCGACCATCACCTTGGTATCGGTCATCGACAAGGTGGTTTGCGTCACGTAAGCCAGATTGTCCGGATTGTGGACCTTCAGGTTTCTGACGTCTTCCGGGGTTTCGACCAGATATATGTCGCCGTGCTCGGTGCATTTATCATACTGTCCCATGGTGCCTTCCACTTCCGGATGGCCGGCATGGCCGATCAGGATCACTTCCCTATCCTGCTTGGCATGTTTAGCGACCTGCATATGTACCTTGGTCACCAGTGGACAGGTGGCGTCAAACACCGTCAAGTTCCGTTCTTCGGCTTCCTTCTGCACCTGCTTGGATACGCCGTGGGCGCTGAATATCAGATAAGAACCGACCGGCACATCGCTCAGATCCTCGATAAAAATCGCGCCTTTTTGTTTCAAGCCGTCGACCACCGTGCGGTTATGCACCACTTCATGGCGCACATAGATAGGCGCACCGAAGGTATCGATGGCTTGATCGACAATTTCAATAGCCCGGTCGACGCCGGCACAGAATCCACGAGGGTTTGCGAGTACGATTTGCATATTCTTGAGTATTTTACTGGGTAAAGAGGGAACGATTTTAATCCAATTTTGTTTCCGAGACGATAATTCCATCGCTATCGGCATATAGATAATGATCTTTCTTGAAGTTGACTCCGGCGAAAGTGATCATCACATCGCGCTGACCCTGATCATGTTTGCGGCTACGCAAGGGATGGGTATTTAGCGCCATCACGCCGATAGGCAATAGATCGATAAATTCGGAACCGCGGATGCAACCATAAACGATAATGCCCTGCCAGCCGTTATCCACGGCCAGACTGGTCAGCGTATCGCCCAACAAGGCGCAGCGCCGCGAGCCGCCGCCGTCGATCACTAACACTCTGTCGCTGACTTTTTCCTCCAAGGTCTCACGTACCAAGGTATTGTCCTCGAATACCTTCAGCGTCGTGATCCGGCCGCTGAATCGGCGTTTATTTCCGAACAATCGAAATAATGGCTCGGCAATCTGAAAATTATCCTGATCGGAAAACCGGTCACAAAGATCGGCGGTATGGAATGACATCATGCCCTCCCGAGGCTTTAATAATAACGAGCCAACAGCCCGTATCGGCAATCGGCATTCGGCAGCGGAATCCGCACTTCATAGCCGCCACCGGACGCTTCTTGCATGGCATTGCCGTATTTGTCGAACATGCTGTCGACGGTAATGTCTTGATTGCCGCCCGGCAAAATCAGTTCCAGCTTGTCGCCCACCGTAAACTTGTTTTTGACGCTAATATCGGCCAAGCCGGTATCCGGGTCGTAGGTGGTGATTTCGCCGCAAAACTGCTGCTGGTGACTTTTCGAGTAGCCCGAAAGATAGTTTTGATGTTCGTGGGTATGATGGCGCTGATAAAATCCGTCGGTATAGCCACGGTTGGCCAGATTATCTAAAATCCCCAACAGTTCGGGCTGGAAAGGTCGTCCGGCCAGGGCATCATCTATCGCTTGCCGGTAGGTTTGCGCGGTGCGGGCCACATAAAAATGCGACTTGGTGCGGCCCTCGATCTTCAGGCTGTCGACGCCGATTTCCACCAAACGCTGTACATGTTCGATGGCCCGCAAATCCTTGGAATTCATGATGTAGGTGCCGTTTTCGTCTTCCATCACCGGCAGCAATTCGCCGGGGCGGCCTTCTTCTTCCAGGAAATAGATATTGTCGGCTAAGGGATGGCGTTCGGCGCCCCCGCAGCTGGCGGTATTCAGGCTTTGATTGAGATCGTTCATCGACA
>JAJRDU010000072.1 GCA_028748685.1 Methylococcaceae bacterium | reverse complement strand
TCGCTCATCGCGTACAGTACGCGGCGATGCACGGGTTTAAGGCCGTCTCTGACATCGGGGAGTGCCCTGCCAACGATCACGCTCATCGCATAATCGAGGTAGGATTGTTTCATCTCGTCTTCGAGATTAACGGGGATAATTTCTTTAGCGAAGTCTGACATGGGTCCGTATTTCCAGTGCCGCCGACTAAATCGACGGGTTCCTCATAACAGCCCGAGCATCAATCCATCATGCAGGTGGCTCAAGGGTGTAAAAGACTGGCATTGTAGCAAACGCCAGCCTCTTAGTCGAAGGGTGAACCCTCAGTGGAAAATTTCCGCCAGAAAATTTTGCATCGCTTGCCAGGAACGCCGGTCCGCGACAGGCTGATAGATCAGGCCAAAGTCAGGATTATTAGCGGCCGGGTTGGTGAAGGCATGCTGGGTGAGTCCATAAACGTGTGCCTGCCAATCCGCGCCTGCCCTGGTGAGCTCGGTCTGCAGCGCAAGCATCTGTTCCGGCGGACCCAGTGGGTCATCATGCCCGTGTAACACCAAGACCTTGGCCTTGATTTTCGGCTCGGGAATATTGTCGGGCGGAACAAGCAAGCCGTGAAACGACACGACGCCTCGAATATCGACGCCGGTGCGAGCCAGATCGAGAGCGCACAAGCCGCCGAAACAAAAACCTATCGCCGCGATCCGATCGTTATCAGCCCAGGGCATCAGTTTCACGGCTTTTAGCGCGGCATGCAGGCGTTGCTGCAATTTTGCCCGGTTTTCCATGAAGGGTTGCATCAGTTTGGCATTTTCCTCTGGGCCCGATCCCAAAACCCCCTTGCCATACATATCGGTGGCAAACGCCAGATAACCCAGCTCCGCGAGCTTTCTCGCCTTGTTTGCGACAAACTCATCACGACCGACCCAGGCGTGATGAATCAGCACCACCGGACGCGCGCCCTCAAAGGCATCGTCGTAAGCGAAATATCCCTCTAGCAAGACATCCTCATCCAGATAGCCAACAGTATTAGCAACGACGCTCATTCAATGTCTCCCGCTTGCTGCAAAGCCTCCAGAAAGCCTTCTGATGCGGCCTCGGCCATGTCCAGTACGCGCTCGAAACCATAACTGCCACCGTAATACGGATCGGGGACTTCACGGGTGTTGAGATGAGGTGCGTAGGCCAAAAAATGCCTAATTTTATGTTTGTGTTCCGGGGGACAGACCTGATCGACGACCTCGTAATTTTCGTCGTCCATCACCAGGATGTGATCGAATGCCTCGAAATCGGCAATCACGACCCGTCTGGCGCGAATATGTTTCAACTCGACCCCACGTTCGCGCGCGGCTTTTTGAGCCCTAAGGTCCGGTGCTTCCCCATCATGATAGGCATGGGTACCGGCCGAATCGACCTCGAAATATTCGGTCAAATTTTTCTTGGCAACCAAGGTTGTGAAAACACCTTCCGCTGTTGGCGACCGGCAAATATTACCCATGCAGACGAATAGAATCTTGATTTTGCGCATACTTTTAAAGATTTTTAATTAAGAGCCGATAGGATTGTAAGCTATACTCTCGCCGCCTGTCTTTAGTGGGCTGAGATCAGTTCAGAAGGCGATAATAATTACAAATATTTCAGGAGATTATTTATGTTACTAATGAACTGGCATTCGGTGGGCGTCAAAGTGGTTGCGATCACCATGACTGTCCTCACTGTTCTTGGTATCGGATTGTTAATTGTCTTCTCTAATGCCGAAAAACAAAAACTGATCGATCGCAAGATAGAGTCTTCCCGCCAATTGCTGCTCATTTCCGAATCCATCCGAGACAACGTTGTCAAAAAATGGGAAAGCGGACTCTATTCCCCCGAGCACTTGGTGCAATTAACACAAGAGAAGTCTAATAAACGAGAGCTCGTCCTCTCCACCGTTCCGACGGCCAACGCCTGGGATGTTATCGAAGCAAAAGCGAAGGAAGGCGGTTTCCGTTTTAAAGCTCCGGCAATCAACCCACGCAATCCCCCAAGAAATATGCCTGACGAACTTGAACATCAAGTTCTGGACAAATTCAAAAATAACCCGTCACTGACCGAATATAGCGTGATCGATGATGAAAAACAGGAAATTCGTTATTTTAGACCCGTCAAAATGGTAAAGCAGTGCGAACTTTGCCACGGCGACCCCAGTACCTCCCTAGCTTTATGGGGCAATGACAAAGGCACGGATTTACTGGGTTACCCCATGGAAAACCGCCAAGCCGGCGACCTGCATGGCGCGTTTGAAATCATCACACCATTTAGCACCGCTTTTGCGGAATTGAAACAAAGCATTTACTACGCAATTGGCTTCCTGTTGATCACCCTGCTCATCATAGGATCGACCGGATATTTTGTCATGAGCAAAATCATCATCAGTCCGCTAACGGCCTTGGCGATTAACCTGCAAGGCATTTCCAGCGGAGAAGGCGATTTGCGCGCCCGATTAACGGTGACCGGCAAATCCGAATTCGCCTGGGTAGCCTCCAGCTTTAACGCATTCGTTAAGAAAATCGCCAAAACGGTAGAGGAAATCAGCATTACCAGCGAAAAGCTTGCCAATGCCTCGCACAAATTAGCCACTATCACGCAATCCACGCAGAAAGGTGTCGAACGGCAACTGCAGGAAACCACGCTGGTTGCCAATGCGATGAAACAAATGACTTCCACCGTGCAGGAAGTCGCCAGAAACGCCGTAAAAGCGTCGGAAGCCGCCGAAACGGCTGACCGCGAAGCGACATCAGGTAAAAACATCGTCAATGAAGCAGTCGCTGGAATTAACAACCTGGCGTCCGAAGTGGAAAATGCCGCCAATGTCATCCATGAACTGGAAAATGATAGCAATAGCATCGGCGAAGTGTTGGGTGTTATCCAGGGCATTGCCGAACAAACCAATTTGCTGGCCTTGAATGCGGCGATCGAAGCGGCACGGGCCGGCGAACAAGGTCGCGGTTTCGCGGTGGTTGCCGACGAAGTTAGAACTCTAGCCAGCCGCACTCAAAACTCGACGCTGGAAATCCAGCAAACCATCGAAAGACTGCAAGGCCGTGCCAAACAAGCGGTGTCGGTGATGGAAAATGGTCGGAAGCGCGCCGCATCCAGTGTTGATCAAGCCGCGTCTGCCGGCGGTTCTATCAGCGCAATTAGCGAAAGAATCGATACCATTAACGACATGAATAATCAGATCGCCAGTGCCGCGGAAGAGCAAACGGCGGTTGCGGAAGAAATTAACCGCAACATCAGCAATATCAGTCATGTTACCGAGGAAACATCCAGCGGCGCCAAAAACACCGCAGAAGCATGTCATGAACTGCTGGAACTTGCCAATCACCTGCGTTCGGCTGTCGGAAGTTTCAAAATCTGATTTTTTTCTACAGCACATCATAGCGGCCGGTGAGGCCGCTATGATCTATTGTCTCCGGTCGTCAGAAAGATTTCCACCCACGGGGCCACGAACAATCCTTCCATACCTTAAACTCCCCGCGTATCTGCGAACAGCGCGATTTATATTTGAAGCGGCTAAAACCTTTTCCAATCCCGAATCAATTTCAAAAACGCATTTCCACTCAGTTCCAACTTGGCCGCCCACGTAGGAAACGGCATCAACCTCCAGTCAAGCGTTCATAGTCCGAGTGAGTAAGCACATAAACCGGACTAACGGAAATCGGGATATTGGCCTTCCCGGAAGTATCAACTTGCAAAGATTGAGGGTGTCCCACCACATCCACGACCACCCACTCTTTACCGGAATCAAGTTTCATCGGCCACTCGGCAGTGACTTCATCGGTGCGCCAGATCATCAGGGTATCGCCGAAATATCCCGCCTGAATATTGGCATCCTGGGTTTCGAAGGCTTTATACGGCAAGCCGTCTATCAAGGCACTCGCGGTATACAGCGCCGCTTCGCCGGGTTTGTGGCCCATCGAATAATCCCAGATCCGTCCATAAGCCAGGTCATATTCGTGAGCGATGCAGAACGCCAACCCCAGGTAGTCGCTACGACTATTGACCCAGGCGATGATTTTCGCGACCTGTTCCGCCTGCCAGCGGCGTCCGGTCAAACCATGCATCGCTTTCGCCCCGGTTTCGCCGAGCCAAAACGGTAAGCTGTTTTTTTTGCCCAGACTGGCGTAAACGGCCAGCACGCCACGTTCATCCTCGTCAGAGCCGTTGCCAATAGGGCCTCCGAAACGCGGCGGCAGCTGTGGATACGCATGAACATCCCAGGCGTCCTGATATTTGTCCAAACCCATTTGTAACACTTGCCTGAACCACTGCCCCGCTCCCTCGGCATCACCGGGACGCACCAGACTACCGCCAACATAATGAGCATCGCCGCGGCGTTTATGGATCATTTCATATTCCCACTTGGCCCGCTCTACCCAATGCACCGGGTCGCGCAGTTTTTGCCATTCAGGTTCGCGGCGAATGTCGATCTCGTTGCTGGATTTGAAGAATCGGGTATACAGTGCGGCCTCGTCGATGAATTTCTGGCCATCCTTGGGATTATCGTTCAGCCAGTTACTGTCACCCGCCGAATCCGCGAACAATTGCAGGTTACGCTGTTTAGCCAGCTGCCATTTTGCCTGGTACTGCGCATCGAATCCGGGATAGCTGCCATAACTTTTGTAGATACCCATCCGTTCCAACCAAACGAAATAAGCACCTTCCAACCCCAAGCTTTTGTCGCCGTCGTTAAGCGCATAATAATCGTTGTTCCAAACTTTTTTCTTATCCAACCTCTGTTTTTGCGCCGCGCCGCCGCCCACCGCCGAGAAGCCATCGGCCGGATAATTCATGATTAGCCGGCCTTCGGGCGTATGAAGGCTGGGATAAATGGCGTAATAACCTGATTCGGCGATGTTACCGAAATCCGCCTCCACTCGGCCGGGAAACTGACCGCTTATCTCGCGCACAGCAATTTCATGGCCGCCGTAATCGACCAGACGCAGACGCAATTTAGCCGGAAAGCGCGGCAGGGGCGCCTTCAGCCCGGTTTCTTCCTGGATAGGGTGCCAACGCATATCCACCCGTAATTTGAGCGTATCACCGGGATGTGGAAGACTGGCGGGTGTATCGACGAATATCAACGGCCTAAGTCTTGCCGCAATTCGGTTGAGCGCCAGATCGGCATCGGGATCGCTTAGCCGCGTCTTGATGTTTTCCGCCGGTCGACCGGCCGGGTTAGTGAATTGCCCGGAGAAGTAAAACCGTTGGTTTTCCTCATGCTGCATTACCAGCTTGACCAACAGACAGTGCCAACCCGGCGATAGATTCAGCGTCGCAATCCGCGGTGCTTCCTGATACTCCTGCCGTGCTTTTGCAACCAAGCCTTCGGTGGTCAAGCCATGGAACAGAGATTTGATTTGCTGACCGGCAAACGATGTAAGTCCGAGGGACGCGTTCGGGTCGGCGTTTATTTCGATAGCCCGCCCATCCAGCCACACGGCGCTTCTGATGCCTGATTGTTTGGCATGAAACAGAATCTGACTCGCTTGCTCGACATGCAAATAAAGTTGGGCATAAGCACTACCACGTGACCAGCCATAAGAGTGGCGCGTGTTGGGTTCTATATCGACGCTACCGTCGGCATGGGGCTGGGCAATTCGCCAGGCACGTATTTCCCCGCCCATCATCTGCATGCTCAGGTAGGGTTGCCCGGGGTTTGGCCGCAATACGGTTTCGCCATCAAGACCATATACCGAAACTCCCGCCTGTCCATTCTGCAGGCCGCCCACCAGCCAAGCCACAGGCGCGCCATTGTTGAGCGATCGAGGCTCGTCGCCGGCAATCGCAGCCGGCTTGGGCATCGTGCCGTTCTTGCCGGGTTCTCGAAGAAATTGTATGACTTGTCGTTCGTCGCCCGGGTTAGCCAATACACCGAGGATGGTGTAATGATCATCAGTCATCACCGCAGCGGGTAACTCAGGAAAATTCAGGTCGCCGGCCATCGCCTTGGCGTCGGGCCCCACCAGATAGGTAACGGAGAGATTTTCGTAGCCAGGCCGCGCCTCGGTCGACGCCAGTCCATTAAACAGGATGCCGTCGTCGCCCTTGTCATCCAGCAGATACAGATGCCGCCCTGCGTTCGGCGATGCCTTGGTCTGCGCCAGGAAATGGTTGCGGAGCCGAGCCTGTTCGACGCTCATCCAATCGCCTAGTGGTGTTTCCATTTTCAACAGGAAGGCATCGAAGACTTTCGCGCCGTCCGCCTTGCCGATATTATCGATTTCCAGCCAGCGATCTCCCGGCAGCAGCGTAACCGTTCCCGCGGCTTGTAACCATTGATATTCCCAGGGAGTGGTATTAGTCAATGTAAAATCTCCGCGTATTGCCATTTGCTCCGGCTTTGCGCCGGCCTTGAGCGTGAAATTCTGGTTGACCTGAGACACCTCGCCACCACTTTTATAACGGGCAAAAAAACGATATTGCCCAGGAACCGTTCCCTGATCGAGCTCGAAACGAAAATTCGCCCCCCAATTACCGAAGCCTTGATGGAAGACCTGAATCTCATCCTTTTCGGTCAACAGCGACGCCGCGCCGGGGCCGACAGATGCCTGGCCTACTTGAACTTGGGTTGCGGAGTCTTTTTCCAATGCGGCCAAGGCGGGCGTCTTACCCAACTCAAGCAACACCAACGGACTTTGGTCCGTACCTTTTTCAGGAAGCGCCGACATCGGCGGAGCTAACAGAAATGCATCAAAAACCTTGGCATCGTGGCCGGCCCCTTCATTTCTGATCTCTATCACCCTATCGTCAGCCTTTAGATTGACCGTTGACTCGGCGGCTATCCAGGCGTACTCCCAACCCTTGGGCTTCATGGATAGTGTTGTGCGCTTTTCCAGCCGGGCTGAATCGGGGCCAGCCCAAATTTCGAACGATTGCAGGCACGCATCGGGCTCACCGCCTTGCCGCCAGCGAGCCCAGAATGTATAAGGTATAGCCGGTAAGCCGAATTTAGACTTGAACCGGAAGCTGACCTTCCAGTTGCCGAAACCGGGATGCAACGAACTTATTTCATTTTTGCTCGTCTGAATTGCCGTGTCGCCTTCATGGCTGGAAACTTCGCCGATAATAACTCGTGTACCTTTATCCCCGACGCCCACAAGGTGAGGTTCGCTGCCGAGTTCCAACAAGAATGCGGGTTTTTCCTCTGTCGCCGTTATCGGTAACCCGGCGATGGCTTCCGCATGGACAACGGACAAACCGGCAACCATTGTGCCATAAACCACCCAAGCAATAAAAACAAGTAAAATCAATCGATTTTTCATGACTAACGTCTAAGTTAATTGACGGCTTGATGCCGTCGCGAGTTAACAAGCAGTGCGTCAATTAGCGTATCATAGTAACGGTTTATACTGGCAAACCAGCCGATATGTCGGACCGGCAGAGGGAATTTTCAGTGTCGCAAACAGGCCGACCGGCATCATAAATGTCTACATGGAGCAAAAGTTACTCGTGGATCAAACACGGAAACCAATGAAACAGTTCATTAGCAGCATTATTCCGAATATTTTTAGAAAACCGGATTTGTCTATACTATGGGAACGCGTGATATCGTCTTCCAATCGGATGAAACTCAAAAACATCTTGTCTTTAAAGTCATTGATTGTTATCGGTTTTTTGGTGGCTGTGATCCCACTTTTCATGGGTGTCATGTATGCAGCGTTTGCGATGCGCGACACATCGGCATTGGGTAGAACCGTCAATTCTCAAGTCTTCGAACAAACCAAAACCATACGCTTGGTATTACAAAAGGCTTCCGATATCGAGCGCAAAGCCCGACTGTTCGTGCTTCTGTCAG
>JAJRDU010000071.1 GCA_028748685.1 Methylococcaceae bacterium | reverse complement strand
TGAAAGATGGGCGAGAATGCTGGCATGGATACTGCTAAGTCGATTTCATTGTTTTATCCTTGTTTTTCAGTATGTTACGCTGTTTATTATAACACAAATCTCTTAACTTAACGGCATTGGGAGGTAGGGCAGCGCATGGAACGGTTGCCGAGCGTAGCGTAACCCAACAAAATCAAAACGGTTGGTTTCATTGTGTTCGGCCCAATTTTTTACGAAAACATCTTCAAGAGGGTTCCTGATTATAAAGATGGTTCAGCAACTACGTCATTCCGGCAGGGATTGCCGAAATCCAGGTCACTAGGATGTTGTCATCCATGACTTCTGGATCTCGGCAATCCCTGCCGAGATGACGATCTTTGGAGCCTGCTGAAGGATCTTTATAATAATCAGGAGAGGGTTTGCTTTGAGGCGGCCAAATACACGGGCGGCGGAGTTCAAGCAATAGGGAGTTTCCGCGAAATTCCTTTAACAAAACCCCATGAACGGAACGTTCTTTGTTTCGGTCGTGATGATCCGTTCGACTTGTTTGAACTTCCAGGCGCTTAAATAGGGGATATGCCGCGATTAAGTTGAAATAATGCAATTTAATTAATCGATTGGAAAGACGGGGAGCATCAAGGCCGGTTAAATTGGCATTTTATTAGCTTGGACGCAGGAGGCTTTTGTGGCCATTTAATGAGACAAGTTATTGAGGCATAAGGTAAATAAAGATTGATATTTAGATTATTTTCAATTTGTTGATGGTGCAATAAAAATGTATTTGCTGTTGGTGCTTATTTTGCTTGTTAGTGTTGCGGTTAGCAAATAGCCACACCTGTCACAAGGCGGGGGCTATATTCCCGCAATACAAGCTAGTAATTGTGAAATCTTTGGTTAAGGCGTCCCCTCACTGGCCGGCAGCCCATGGTTTCAACACAATCGATAACTTAAATCACACATCGGCTATTTCAATGCGCGATGGAAAAATGGAGATTTACAACATGAGTGTATCTGTACAAACCTTTATCAAAACCACTTTAACCGCAACAGCCATGTCTTTTGCCGTGGCAAATTCCGCCTCGGCGAACTCGTGGGTAGGTAGTGACAACGTGCTGGGCGCTGGAGAAACCATCACCAATATTGATGTAACGGACGACTATTCTTTAGGCGGATGGGTTGGGGCGAATTCTCATGTCGGTGACGGCTGGGGCCCAATTGGCCACTGGTACAGTTTCCAGTTGACCGATACGGCAATCACCACCGTGACTGCAAGGGCTCGGAACGCAACCGCCAATGCGCCGGCGTTTACCCTTTATAGAACAGACATTGACTGGGTTCCGTTCGGATACGATAAAAATACTACTTATCCAGGTTGGAACGTCCCCGGACAGACCGAAGGAATGCCCCCCAATCCGAGCGGCTCGTTTCACGACATGAGCCAGGTTGCGCAGGCAGGACAACCCGGCATCGTCTGGGCAAGCAATAATACTCCTGGCGGCCCCGGCATAGTCGAAACCTTGGGTTATGCCAACTCGGGCGACAGCTATGCATCCAACTCGTGGGGGCAGGCTGTCAATTACGGCGCCAATGACGTCAGTATCGACAACTTGTACGAAACCGGCATTACTGGCAGCGTCGGCCAGGGCTTTGCTTCCTTGACGCTGAACAATCTGAAGGCTGGCTGGTACACGATTTTCGTCGGTGGCGCCAATACGTCATTGGCCGGCAGCCCAAGCGACGTAACGGTTTCCGCCGTTCCGGTTCCCGGGGCGGTTTATTTGTTCGGTACTGCCTTGGCGGGCTTGGCGACATCCTCGCGTAGACAGAAAAACCTGGGGTAAGCCGCGAATTTTGGGAAGAGATAGCCTGGCCACCTCCTGTGAGTTGGGGAGCTGACATGACGAAGCGACATGGGAGTACCGATTATCTTCCCGCAATACAAGCTAGAAATTGTGAAATCCTTGGTTATGGCGTGCCCTCATTGGCCGATAGCCCATGGTTTCAACACAAACGACAACTTAAATCACACATCGGCTATTCCATGCACGATCGAAAAAAGGAGATTTACAACATGAATGTATCTGTACAAACCTTTATCAAAACCACTTTAACCGCAACAGCCTTGTCTTTCGCCGTGGCAAATTCCGCCTCGGCGAACTCATGGGTAGGTAGTGACAACGTGGTTGGTCCTGGCGAAACCATTACCAACATTGGAGACATTTCCATATTAACCGGATGGGTCGATAGCCGTTTGTCCAATGACGCCGTGGGCGTGTTTGGTGCGTGGATCAGTTTTCAAGTAAGTGGTACGGCAACCACCACCGTGACTGCCAGGGCTCAGGATGCAACAGGCAATGCGCCCGCATTCACTCTTTATAGAACGGATGTAAGCTGGGTGCCATTTGGACGCGATACTACTTATAAAGGCAATCCAGTAGTCCCCGGACAGACCGAATCCAGTAATTATAATAGTGATGTTACATCCGGCTCGATATTCAACATGAGCCAGGTTGCGCAGGCAGGGCAATCCGGCATAGTCTGGGCAAGCAACAATACTCCTGGTGGTCCCGGCATCGTCGAAACCTTGGGTTATGCTAACTCGGGCGACAGCTATGCGTCCAACAAGTTCGGCCAGGCGGTCAATCACGGCGCCAATGACGTCAGTATCGACAACTTGTACGAAAACGGCATTACTGGCAGCGTCGGCCAGGGCTTTGCTTCCTTGACCTTGAACAATCTGGCAGCCGGCTGGTATACCATTTTCTATGGCGGCGCTGGCTTTTCATTGGCCGGCAGCCCAATCGACGTAACGGTTTCCGCCGTACCTGTTCCCGGAGCGGTTTGGTTGTTTGGTAGCGCAATGTTCGGCTTGGCGGCTGGCGCGCGTAAAAAACGGCAAGCGGCGTAGGGCGATTGCACACAGAGCTGGATGCATTTCCCTTATCCAGCCGGCTTAAAATTTTCAACAACGCCTCTTGGCGTATTCACTAAGGAACATTAAAGCATGAGTATCAATATTAAAGTAGCAATCAGGACCGTTCTCGCCAGTGCGGCGTTATCCATGGCCAGCAGCGGGGCTTATGCCGCCTACGCGGTTACAGTAAATTACCACCCCTGGGACGGTAACGACAACGTCGTGGGCGCCAACGAGACTATCACCGCAAGCAATCAAAGCCATGGGGCCGTGTACCATGGGAGCGATGCCTGGACAGATAATCGTGGTTGGTACAACTCAGCCGATGGGCATGCCGTAGAGTGGAACACGTTTCAGGTAACGGCCGCCCATCAAATCGTCACCATCAAGGACCAGGTGACGTCGGGTCAATCGAGCCGAGCGTTTACCGTCTGGGCTTCCAATGGCCCCTTCGACGGCGGCACGTTATCCGCCTTAGAAGTGTCGTCAATCGGCCCAGATTACTTCTGGAATGCCCCGCATAGCTTCAATGCGGTCGGTCAGATTGGAAGTCCCGGTACGCTATGGATGGCCGATCCGTCGGTGGCCATCATCGATCCTGCCTTCAGTCCTGCGGTTTCCGAAGGGGGCGGTAATCTGCTGAAAACCTTGGCTTACGTCAATGCCGGCAACGCGCACGCCAGTAGCGAGACCGGTTGGGGCGAGACCATCAACGCAGGGGTCAACCGGGTCGATACCAGCGGCGGCTATTTTGACAGCGTCACCGGCGATTACAACGCCGGCATGGCCGAACTGGTCTTTACCAATTTGTCGCCGGGCTGGTACACCGTGGCTACCGGCGGGGCCAAATCTTTGGAGAACTCAAAAACCATGCGCCATGCGCTATCGGTCAGCACCAGCGCGGTGCCTTTGCCGGGCGCGGTTTATTTGTTTGGTTCGGCATTGGCGGGGCTGGCGGCATCTGCGCGTAGACAGAAAAACCTGGCGTAAGGTGGGCACCTGGCTATTTGCCTTGATCGCAATCGCCATCGCGTGGTTTTGCTTTGCAGGGAGGCCTTGAAAATCGTCATTCAGGCAGGGATTTTCGGGGTGACGCAGCCAAGGATGGCAGCCAGCTCTTATTCCAAGTGTTTTATGCCTTGATGGGATGTTAGTTTAATAAATATGGGATATGCCCCAATTTTGACTAAATAACATATTTTAATTAATGAATCGGTTTGGCGGAGGGTGGTGTAAGTGGTGAAAGATGAGTTCGAAAGGTGGTTTTAAAAGGCGTTCTTGCGTTTAGTGGTGTGGCTTACTAATTGATTATTAAATAAAAAGTATTATGTCAGGCCTGGTGTTAATTGCCTTTGGACTAGAGTTGTTAGTTAGTTGGCACGAACTATGCTGTCGGATTATGCGTTGTGGTTGCAATTTTTATCGCAACGAAAGTTTGCCACACCCGTCGCAAGGCGGGGCCGGAACGCCGCGGATCTTTGGACGAAGATAGCCGGGCCACCTCCTTTGAGTAGGGAGCGTTGGAAAGACGAATGGTAACGGGGGCTACCGATTATCTTCCCGCGATACAAGCTCGAAAACGTGGAATTTTCGGTTATGGCGTGCCGGCCTGATTAATAACCAAAGATTCCGAGATGACGACAACTTAAATCCCCATCCGCACCTTGTGCGCGATGGAAAATTGGAGATTTACAACATGAATGTATCTGTAAAAACCGTTCTTAAGACCACTTTAACAGCGGCAGCCATGTCTTTTGCCATGGCAAATTCCGCCTCGGCGAACACATGGGTCGGCACTGACAACGTGTTGGGTGCCGGAGAAACCATCAGCAATATTGATGTAAACGACGATACCGCCTTAGGCGGATGGCTCGGGAGCTGGCCTCTTAACAATGACGCCTGGGGCATGATTGGCCACTGGTACGCTTTCCAGTTGACCGATATGGCAACCACTACCGTGAACGCAAGGGCTCGAGACACCACTGCCCAAGCGCCAGCATTTACCCTTTACAGAACAGACATGGAGTGGGTACCGTTCGGATCCGATCAAACTACTCCTTTGAACCAAACGCACGTTCCCGGACAGACCGAAGGATACCCCCCCCATCCGAGCGGCGCGATACATGACATGAGCCAGGTTGCACAGGCAGGGCAGAACGGCATAGTCTGGGCAACCCAAGCTGTAGCTGGTGGCCCCGGTATAGTTGAAACCTTGGGTTACGCTAACTCGGGTCTCAGTGCTGCGTCCAACTCTTGGGGACAAGCCGTCAATTACGGTGTCAATGATGTCAGTATCGATAATTTGTACGAATCCGGTATTGCCGGCAGCGTCGGTCAGGGCTCTGCTTCATTGACGCTGAACAATCTGAAGGCTGGCTGGTACACGATTTTCGTCGGTGGTGCCAATACGTCGTTGGACGGCAGCCCGATTGATGTAACGGTTTCTTCGGTTCCTGTTCCCGGCGCGGTCTGGCTGTTCGGCAGCGCCCTGGTGGGCTTGGTGGGTGCATCGCGCAGAAAACTGATCGCCTGAGGTTTTTACACAGGGATGAGGATTGGTGCCACATGTGGCACCAATCTTGTGTTTGCTGGATAAGGGATTTTGGCGGTTCGTTGCGCCAAAGGAATAGGGACGGCCGATAAATCGCCTGGGGCGATCTATCGGCTTTTAAGTATGGGCGCCCGATCAATCGATAACGATTAGCGGTTTGGGCCGGCTTTTTAAATACTTAAGGAAACTCTGAATAAGTTGATTTCGCTCATGGTTCGATCAGGCTCTCCTGGGCGAAGCCGAAGGGCTCACCAGGAACGGAATCTACAGTGTACCGTTCGTCCCGAGCCTGTCGAAGGACTTAATTCAGAATTTGTACTTAACCGATTTTCTTGGAGTTCAAGCATGACAGGTTTCCGTCATATCCCATGGGTTTTGACATTATCGGGGGCGGCGTTTTTTTACGCCGGCACCGTGTTTTCCGCTGCTGGCGGTCCCATGCCCATCAGCCTCAAAAATTTGCCGGTACCGGAAGTGCCTGGGCTTCTGGACGGGGCTAGTCCCATCGTCGTCAATAAAACCGCCGCCATTGCACTGGGCAAGGCCTTGTTCTGGGATACCAACGTCGGCAGCGACGGTATGGCTTGCGGCTCCTGTCATTTTCATGCCGGCGCCGATGGCAGGGTGACGAATCAGGTTTCGCCCGGCGGACAATCATCCCCAGTCGCTAACAAAACCTTTGGTGCCGCCGTCGACGGCGCGTCATTAGGCCCTAACCATACCCTGGGTTTGATCGATTTCCCCTTGCATCAACGCCAGAATCCGCTTCAACACAATTCGCCGGTCATTTACGATAGCGATAACGTGGTCGGGTCGGCCGGCACCTTCAGCGGTGAATTCAAATCGGTCAGCCGGCTGGGCAGCAGTGTCGATAACTGCGCAAGGAGTGCGGACAGCCTGTTTCATGTCGGCGCCACCGGTACCCGGCGTGTCACTCCGCGCAACGCGCCCAGCGTCATCAATGCCATCTTCAATCACCGTAGCTTTTGGGACGGCCGCGCCAACAACGTGTTCAACGGCAGCAGTCCCTGGGGCGACCGCGATGCCAATGCTGGGGTCTGGGTCAAGAAGAATGCCCGCAGCGTCCAAAAACAGCGCTTGCAATTGATCAATTCCTCGCTGGCTTCCCTGGCCATGGGGCCGCCCTTGAACACCACCGAGATGGGCTGTAACAAACGCACCCTGAGCGACATAGGCCGCAAATTGCTGCAACGCCGGCCACTGGAAAGCCAGAAGGTACATTGGAGCGACAGTGTCCTGGGCGGCCTGAGTTTCAGCAGTCCAGGGACTTTAAAACCCGGCCTCAATACCACTTATTCGGCCTTGATCAGGCAGGCATTCAGCGATAAATATTGGTCTTATCTGCGTTTGGGCGAATTCGGCGGACCGGCGAACGATCCTTATAATCAAATGGAAGCCAATTTTTCGATGTTTTTCGGCTTGGCGCTACAGCTTTATGAAAGCACGTTGATTTCCGACGAATCGCCCTTCGATAAAAGCGCCCGTGATGCCAATAACCAGCCCATTGATTTGACTGTGGCGGAATTGAGAGGGCTGGAGCAGTTTAGAGCGAACCAATGCCATCTTTGCCATTTAGGGCCCAATTTTACCGCTGCTTCGGTCAATGCCAATGCCGCCGTTGCCCAGACACACCCCGAGACGTTTGGCGAGCCGGGTTTTTATATCAGCGCGACCACTAATGTGGTCGAACGTATTCCGCTGTTGCCGCGGGATACGCCGATTACCGCGTTCTACGATACCGGCTTTGCCTCCACTGGCGTCGCGGCGGAGTCCTCTGATATAGGCTTGGGTGGCGTTGACGATTTCGGCAATCCGCTTTCGTTCAGCAAGCAATATCTGCAACATCTGGCCGGCAATGCCGGCGGGGTGCTGGATGCCGATGTGCCCAAAGTTCGCGCCTGCGATTTTCAGCAACCCTTTGCGGTCAATCTAAGTCTGCCTTATCCGACGCCCAGCTTCTTTACGGCGAATGACGATATTCAGCCTCAGCCACAGAATACGGAAAATTGCTATTTACCGGCTGCTACCGACGCTTTTCTGCCGACTGTCTCGGCTGCCTTGGCGGAGTTGAACAATCCCAATACCCGGAAAATGGATGCCGAGGTCAATGCGAGTTTCAAGACGCCATCCTTGCGCAATATCGAATTGACGGGCCCTTATATGCATAACGGCAGCATGGCGACACTGGAGCAGGTGATCCAATTCTATACGCGGGGCGGTAACTTCATGAACGATGCCAAGCAGGTTACCCGGGTATTTCAATTGGGGAAATTGCAGTTCTCCGAGCAAAAGCGGGCGGATCTGGTGGCGTTCCTGAAAACGTTGACCGACGACAGGGTACGTTACCAGAAAGCGCCGTTTGATCATCCGGAAATCAAGATACCCAACGGCCAGGTCGGCAATAGTCAGGCGGTTGATGGCGGTAATCCTATTGGCAATGCCTTGGCCAAAGACGATTACCTCACCATTGAAGCGGTTGGGGCGGAGGGCAGAACCTTACCTTTATTGCCTTTTGAAAAGCTGTTGGTGCCGTAGTTATTGCCTCTTGCCCTCTAAGGAGATTTTGAACAAGTTGATTCCGCCTAAGATTTGATTGGCTCTTGTGGACGTGTAGCCGAAGGTTTCACTACGAGCGGAATCAACAGCAAATAAAATCAATAGTTGGCAATTGTAAACCCTCGTCCGCTGAAGTGATCGGGATTTTACATTTTACAAGGTAACACCTGATACGCGAGATGCGCAACGGACGCCAAATGCAATACCGTTCATCTGAGATTTACGACTTATAACCATAGCCCATCTAAGGAGATAGATGTGTTGATGGAGACAGCTTTCATTTGGGGAGTATGCAATATAGCCAGCAAGGGGGCTTTTTAGCCTCGACCGAGGATTTCTCGGTCGAGGCAACGGTGCAAATTCCTGCTCTGTTTATTTCACCCGCAGCGTTACCGCAGTAAGCGTATAGTCTGCCGACCAACTCAGACCGGCAGGCAAGGTTGGCAGCTTTTGCAGATTGATGATATTGGGCGTCCCAGAAATATTGTTGGCGCTGATGATTTCAAAACTATCGCCGCTTTTTGGGATAAAGCCCTCCCGCAACGTTACATTGACTACTGCCCCACTCAAGAGAAGATCGCCCTGTACAAGCAATCGGTCATTCTTCGATGGTCCAGCCAGTTCTATATCCACTGAGCATCTATTGCAATCCAGATAACCGTAACTGTCTCGCGGCACCATAGTCAGGGTGCCAAACGGATTTCCAGGCGAAAGCGTAACCTCGGGTCTCAGAATAGGATAAACATCCGCGATAGTGCCGCTACCGGTCAACAGTCCTTTATTGATACGCACGCTTCCGGTTTTTAAAAGACCATCCACGACGGTTTTTCCGGAGTTTTGAATATAATTTATGACGTGGCTGCAGTTAAACTGGGTATTTTGGGCAATTTCAAAAGCACCGTCGTTGATGATGGAACCTCCTTGCGCTTGTCCGGAACAAACATTGTCTGGAGAAGTACCGAATCCCCTATCGATTAGAATAGTCCCGGTATTTTTAATCGTGCCTCACATTGTATAAATGAAAGGGAATATAACTCCGGTGTGGTTGTCGATGACGGTTAGCCTGCCTTGATTTTCAAACAACGCGGAAGTAGTCCACAGGTGCAGTCCACTTTCAAGCAATAGAACATGCCCCCCCGGATGATTGACGATGTGCCCGCTACCGCTAACTTCTAATGTCGAGTCGGCATAAAATAGACCATAATTGTTCAATAATCCGAACACAGCTACGCCTTCCCAATTTGTGCGGCCGTGATTGTTGAATGTGTCTTGGATACCATTTTTTCCAATATAGTCCAAGTACTCACCCGGGTTAACCGTTGTCGTGGTGGCTTGTGCGGTGCAAGCTACCAGGCCTGCCAGCACAAAGCCGAGGGATGTTTTCAGTTTTAACATTTTCATGGTTCATTTCTCCTAAATTAAATGACTGCAATTCAAGTTGTTCGACCGGAATGGCTTGTATTGTACGATTCAAGTGGCCCGGTTATGGGGACTTGGAGTGCCAAATTGGCAAAGACTTCGACGGAAATCAAAACTTCATAAAGAAGCGTACCCCACAATATATACGGCCATCGCTTCAAATTTGGCTCTCATCACCCAACCCGTCAATAACCTCTAAACCCAAGGATTGGCACAAAAAGCAACGACAGTACAAATAGGGGTTATGTGCCGTATTCCTGACGGAAGTCGCGGCATTCGCTGTAGCCGAGCGGTCGGGATGACGGGTGGTATTCGCGTCATCCCTAATGACTGGCTAGTTAGGCCTGTTGGCGCCGACCCTTGCCGACGGAGACAATGCCTGACAGGCCGGCAAACAATAACCAGAAACTGGCGGGCAGCGGAACTGCAGATGCGCTTAGATTGCCGGTGATATTAACGTCGGCATAAAGGGTTTCGTTTGTGCCAGGGGCCAGGGTGAAACTGAATATGTCGGATGTGGCGTTTAATGCCGCATTTTCCAAGGAAAACACCGAGGCGTCGACGCGCTTCGAACCGGTGAATGAGGATGTTTCGTTGAAGAAGTCCAGGGCGACCGAACTGTCGGCAAGTTGTCCGCCAACCGTCGAATTAAGCTGGTAGTTCAGGCTTAGGCTGATCGTATAGTTTTCGCTGCCGGTATTTTTGAAATTCAGTCCGAATAAACCCAGTTGCGATGTATTTGCGCTACCGGCGCTGGCGCTGCCGCTCACCGAAAAAGAATGGCTGAAAGCGGTTCCAGTCAGTATGGGGTTTATCGCAACGTTGCCGGTGCTGGGGTTGTTGCCAAAGACGGCACCGTCGCCGCTCAAATCGACGGAGTAATCCGGCGCGGCCGCCAAATCGAAAGAACCGGTAATCGCCAGTCCCGCCAGCGAGCCGGCATTATCGTTGTTAGTGATGCTGTTGATGGTATAGCTGAGTGCCGCGCTGCTGTCGAAGGAGGAAGACGCTTGCGCCGAGGAGGCCAATAGCAGGGACGGGCCAAGAGCGAATAACACGGGGATGAATTTATGGCATGGTTTAAAAGTATTCATATGGGTAATCCAGGAAAAAGTTGATTCTTTAGAACCCAAGGCTGGTAAGTGCTTGCGGGCCTTGGGTTCGGTTTTTACAAGTTGCCGATTAACTCGGCATTCTACTTCTACCGCTTATGGCGCCAGCCGCTCGTCGAAGCGTGGGAGCGGTTTGTCCGCGCCATGGGCGCCGACAGCCGGGATGACCAGATACTCCTCCTTGGCCAAAGCTGGGTTTAGCGGATTGCCGCTCTCAACCCCTGATTCATCGCCTATGTGACCATTGGCAATGGTGATTTCCGGATGGTCGAACGGAGCGCTTTGGTTGCGGACTCGCTCATCGGTGAGTGATTTCAGGAACGCAACCATATTGGCGACATCTGTTGGGGCATTGAGAGCACCCGTTGTTGCTTGACTAAGCACTTTAATCCTATGAATGCTATCAAAATTGCCACCGCGTGCATAAGACTCGATAACCTGCTCCAAGGTGGCGATGCTGCCGTTATGCATATAGGGGCCGGTTAGCTCAATGTTGCGCAAGCTGGGAATTTTGAAAACGCCCTGGGTCATGTATGCCATTTTCGCTCCGTTCAGGTTGGCCTTCGCAGCGGCGGCGGTGGGAATGTAGGCCTGGGCTTTAGCGGCTGCTTTCCCGGTGAGGTAATTCTTGTGCGACGGGTCCCAATTATCATTGATACAGTTTTCGTCGCGTACAATGCCCTCCTTGCTGCCATCTTGGATGAGTCCGTCCGCTTGGGTGAAAGTTTGGGGGACGACAGTTGCCATGTTCCCTAAGGCATTCGCAAAGTCGCACGCCTTGACCTTGGTGACTGGACCATCAAGGATGCCCGCAGGGTTATCCAGCAGATACTGAATATATTGCGAGGTAAAGGATAAGGGGTTGCCGAAGTCGTCGGTGCCGCCTAGGCCAGGATCCGCATTCTCATCGGCGATGGCGGTATTGGCAAATCCCATATCCGTGAGCCTGTAGGCAGCTGTTGTTGTTTGATCGCGGTTTACCACATTGGCGGCTGGGGTGATGAAGGCTTGCCCTGCGTCGCCTACGCCGCCTATGCCTGGACGGATACTTTCCGCACCCATGGCGCCTCTTCCGAACGGAATAGGGCTGTGTGACGGACCATAGGTTTTACCCGGAGTTGGTGTGACCAAGGTGGCGTTGGCTATGATCGCTGCTGTCGTCGTTACGGGGCCGGCATGGCAAATATTGCAATGAATTCCTTTGAAATCAAGGAAACCCTGTTGCGCTTCTGGACTCAGGTCGATGGGGATCAAGTCCGCGTCTCTGCGGCTTGTGTCGATGGGCGCCTGGTCGGATACCAAGGTGGATTCGTACATTTGGATAGCCAAGCCGAAAAACATGGAAAAGTTGGCTTCCATCTGATTGTAAGGCGTCTGACCCGTCGGACCGCCGAATTGACCTATCCGCGTGTAAGACCAATATTTGGGATTGAAGGCCTGGACGATCAGATTTTTATAGGTGGTGTTGAGGCCGTTCCGTAAATTGCCGGGGGTGCTCAAAGCCAGATTCAACGGTGCGAAAACGCTGTCGTCATAATGGACTTTCTGATTCTGCAAGGGCGGGCGCAGTAATAGTTTTCTGCCAACATCCGGCCAGCCGCGCTTCTGACAGCTCATTTCCAGGTCGTTTAAGCCTGGCCCGACCGCCTGTGATGCCAGTGCGGCGTTTTCCAGATGCAATTTCTGTTTCACAGCAGAGCGGGCGTCGACTTTTACCCAGACGCCTGCGTTGGGGTCGCGATCACCCCAGATACTGCTGCCGTTGAAGACATTATTGGCCCGGCCGTCCCAAAAATTCCGGTGGTTGAAGACGGCGTTGATCACGGTTGGGGTGTTTCTGACCGCCACGCGGCGGGTGCCGACGCCGTGGATATTGTGAATCGGGTCCGCGCTTCGTCCGCATTGGTCATCCGCTCCGCTGAATCTTGAGGCGCCGGTGAACTGGCCGCTGAAGGTTCCCGCCGAAGAGATGACATCGTCGGTGGTGCGTAATACGCCGCTGGCTTTGTTGAAAGGGTCCTTAGTTTGATGTAGCGGAAAGTCACTAAGGGTTAAGGTGTGGTTCGGTCCACCCGTGCCGGAGCCCAAGGTATCGAAGGTTTGTCCGCTGGGCAGGCGGCTTTTTGTCCCCGGATCAATCTGATTTTTGATGCGTCCATCGGCACCGGCGCTGAAGTGGCAAGAGCCGCAAGCCTGGCCGTCGCTGCCGACGTTGGTATCCCAGAACAAGGCCTTGCCCAGCGCGATGGCCTTATCCTTGTCAATAATGATAGGATCGGGTCCGTCCAGGAGACCGGGAACCGGTGGTATGGGTACGCCGATCAAAGACGTCGTTGCCGGGCCGTGCGCGAACGCTGTAAGAGAACATAGCATCAGGCCCGCCGGCAAAAATTTGTGGATACTTCGCATTGTTTACCTCGAATCAGTAAGGTTGCCAGGCCTTCCGTGAGGCCTCTTCATATTTTTTTAGCCGACGTTGACAACGAAAATCAAGCCAAAGCCCGTTTTCGCCTTCCAGTCAGGCCGCATCAAAGTCCGTAGGCCTGGGTAGGGCATTACTAAGCCTTACCCAGATCAATTAACGCCCAGCCAGCTGGAGGATTAGGCTGTCGCTTTTTTCCGTCTGCTGGCCATCAGTCCTGCCAAGCCCGTGCCAAACAGCCAAACCGCACCCGGTACGGGTACAGTGGCGGGCGGAGGGGTAACAGCAGCGCCAAGCTTGACGTTGTCTACGTGGATGTTGAAATCAGGATATAGAGGCGCGCCCGTAACAGGATCAAGCGCTTTATAGTTGGTCGTTGGACTATGGTTGAAGCCCTGATAAGTGATCCAGAAAGCACTGATGTTTTCAAAAGCATTTCCCGCTTCCGCTACGTTCAGGGTGCGATAAACAGGGGCTTTAGGGGTTCCGCCGATACCGTCATTGGCAATCAATTTTGAAGCCACGTAAGGAATAAGGCCACCCTCAGGGTCGGTCGGGGACGGAGAGCCGGCCGCGCTCAACATAGGGTCGTTGACGGCGTTTTTAAAACCGTAAATCGCAAAATTGCCGCCTTCCGTGCTAGAGCCGAGGTCGTAATCCAAGGAAACCAAGCTGAAAGCGGAGCCGTCGGCTTTACGAAAATACATGCCGCTACTGTCTGTGTGATACTCAAGCGCTCTGTTGGTTGACGGTCCGGCACTGTGGACGTGAGCGTTTATATCGGTTGGATCGCCTACGACCCCAACGATGATGCCATCTTCCGCATAAGTACCAGTGGCCGCCGCAGTGTTTGCATGGCCGTACACGCCGCCAGGGAGGGTGGTGCCGGTAAGGAAGGTCATCGTGTTGGTCACCGTGTAGGCAGATGCCTGGCCGGCGAAGGTCGCGCCACCTGTTAGCAGTAGGGCGGGCAAGATTTTTTTTCTAAAACTTGGCATTGGTTGGGTGCTCCTTAAAGATAAATGAAAAAATTGACATCAAGACATCCGTCTTGTCGATAATCGTATTGCATGACCATCTCCCAACATTAGCTGTTGATTGGAAGACCTTATACTAGGGTGTTTTAGCGACGGAGTCCTATTTCGGCCGTCAGCCCCCCGAGAATTACAAGCAAGGTTCATGCCGTGGAATGAGATTCAGTGTTTTGGCGCCTTTGCGGGAAAGACTAAATACCTCTATATAAAAAACTATGTTAAATGGCTGGAAACAAGTAGTGCAGTTGCCGTAATTCATATACGCCAGCCTTCACAAACAATGGGTTTCGGCGCCAGGGAGATGGGATTTCAATAAGACTTCCCGCCGACATGCGGCCTTGAGGATGATGGTAAAGTTGAATTAATACGACAGCTGTAACAACGCTTCCGGAATCAAAATTGGTAGTTCCAGGTGGCAAACAAGCTACCCTCGCGTTCGAGCTGATAGCCGTTGAATTTGTCGGCGACGGGTTGCAGCCATTCGACGCTGAAATTATGTCCAGCAAAGGCGCCATCCGGCACGGCCAGATTGAGGCCGAAGCCGGCATCCCAGAATTTTCCGCCGTAGTTGGAGGTATAGTCGACCGGCGCGCTTGTGGCGTGGTTGCTGGTGAATTCGCCGCGAATCTTGCCTTGTTCGGTGTACACGCCGCGTATCGAAGCCGAAAGCCATTGGCTGATGCTGTAACCACCCCAGGCCGTGGCCTGAAACTGGTCGCCCAGCGCGTAGCCGCTCTTGTTGCGATTTTCCAGGCGCTTGGTGCCGCTCAACTGCGCGCCCCAGGACCAGTCATCCCAATGCCCTGTATAGGTGACGCTGGGTTTGAAGTCCCAGGTGCCGCTGCCGAGTTGCATGCCGTAGTCTTGTAAAACGTTGTCCTGGCCGCTCAATGTTTCATCCACGCTGCCGGTCGGAGCGCTGACGCCCAAGCTGACATGCATGTGATGGCCTTGGTGGTCGAACACCTTGAGCAGGGCGGCGGCGTAGGTATCGCCCAGATCATGGGTTTGATGGCTGCCGCCATGCAGGCTTTCCCCGGTTGCGCCGGCCAGCGGGGCAAGTGTCATTTCCATGTCGGCGACTTGCGGCATCAGCATCAGATTCAGCCAGTCGGTGGGGGCGTACATCAGGTCGAGCATGTGCATCTGCATGCTCATCGCCGTAGGCCGGTCGGTGCAACTTGCCGCTCCGCAAGCCTCGCCCAGCACGGCTGCATCGCTTATCGCCGAGGAGCCATGCCATAGGTCGCCGGTTTGATTGGCGTACATATAGCGGTAGCCGGCCATGATGCCGTCGGCTTCGTTCATCATATGGCTGAACATCACGCCGGCCGGGGCGGGAGCACCGTGATGGTGACGGTGGTCGCCGGCGCCGCTGCCGAGAATATTGCCGGGGGCGGACAGGTCTATGCTGAGGCCGGCATGCGTCATCCAGTAACTGAAATCCGCGTAATCGCTCTCGCCGCCGCCACCGAGCTTCAAATTACCCTGGTGGCTGTAATATTCCATGCCCAGTTCCAGGCGTATGCCGCGATTGAATTGCTTGGAAACGGTCAGGCCGCTGCTCAAGGCGCCATAGCCCGAGAGGCGGAAATCGCTGGAATAATGGCCGTCGGCGCGCGGTGCCAGGAAATAGGGCGCGAAAAAATCAGCTTTAGATTGCGAGTAATAGCGCAGGTTGGGGGTAATGGTCAGTCCCCAGGGCAATTTTTGCAGCCACTTCAGTTCCATGGTGTGGGAATCGACGCCCCAGTCGTCCAGATAATAACGGTAATCCATGTGTAGCGCCGCGTCCATGGCCGGCAGATACTGATTAAGGCGAGTGGAGAATGAAAACTGGTTGCGCAGATTCGGGCGCGCTTCGCGGAATAATTCCAGGCCGACCACTTCGAGATGGGTGATGTCGTTCCAGTTGATGTCGCCGGGCGAGGTCGCTTGGTATAGGGCGTAATATTCCTCGGCGGTGATTTCTCCGCGGACGTAAACGTATTTGTAAGGATTGCTGAGGTAACCGCTCTGCCGGGTGTAGTTGGCTGACAGTTGCAGCAACGCATTTTTGTTCAATACCTGAGACAGTCCTAGATTGAAAGCGTTTGCGTCGCTGTTTTCGTGCAATTCCGGATAATTCGTGGGGTTATGCTTTGGGTCGGAGTCATGATGGCTGGTGCTGTGCGCACCTGTGTTGCGGCTGATTTCGTTACTTGTGTAGCTGTAGCCTGCGGAAATGGTGGTGAGTTTGTTGTTCAGCTCCTGGGAAAGGTTCGCGGAACCGAAGGTGGAGCGGAAATCCGGTTCGTTCGATTGTCCGCCCGATAGGGCCAGGGTGGCGTCATCGAAATAATACTTGGCGCCGAATACCGGTTGGGTGCGGGTTTCCAACGGCTGTTGCTGAAAGGTTTGCTTGATGCGGGTATTGGCCGGTACGGCTTTGTTCAAAAAGTTGCGGTACAGCTCTATCATCGCCTGTCTGGTTTGCGCTGCTACCTGGGCTTGTACCAGTTTTGACTGCGATTCGTATTTTTTATCCAGCGCGGTACGGAAACTGGCATACTGGGTCATCCACGCTTGTTGTACGGGGGGGGTGCCGCCGGGGAAGTTGGCGCTGGTGAGGTTGATATCGTCAATTTCAACACTAAAATCATTACCTGGCGCATGGCCCACGTCCCGGAGATATCCGTGATAGTGAATCCAGAAGGCGTTGATGTTGCTGAAGGCACGATCCAGCGCCAGAATGCCGGTATGGGTATTGAATACTTGTTGATAGGCGACGCCGGTATTGTAGTTCTTACCGTCGCCGCTGACCAAGTTGGGGTTCACCGCATTATTGAAACCCAGGATTTCCCAATAATCATCGGGTCCGGTTCCAGGGGTTTTATCTAAGTCTATGTTGAAGTCCATGTTGAGCAGGTTGAATGCCTCGCCATTGAGAGCTCGGATGTAGATGCCACTGGAATCCTTGTGATATTCCAAACTCCGATCCAGAGGGGTTTTAGCCCCTCCCCTGTGCACATGGGTAGACTGTTCGACAGGATCGTATACCGTGCCAATTACAAAACCAGACTCCCGGTAGCAGCTGAATAAATGACAGTCGACTCCTACGTTCATGTTGGATTTGCCGTAGACGCCAGCCTCCATATCTATATATTTACCAAATGTGAGGGTGGTCGGGCCTGAAATAGTCGGGGCAAAACTTGTGGGATTTGCGTCACGCCAGATTTTTTCCTCGGCGTCTTTTTGAGCTTGGATGCTGGCGAAGGCCTGATCATTTTTGTGGCCTTGAGCGCCGATGCCGTCGTTCACCTCCTTGAAGGTGTTGAGTCCGCCCAATGTCGTCAGTCCCTGCGCGGTGACTCCGCCGGAGGCGGCACTTACCACATCCACCGTTCCGGTTTGAGAGCCACTATAACGAACCTGATTGGTCATGGTCTCCGGAATGCTGAACGCCGGCGTCGCACCGCTGTAAGTGTCACGGTCGACGTTGAAGCTGAATTCCAGCCTGTCGCTCACAGGCAGCGTGAAGTCGCCATGATAGACCTCCACCTTCATCCGGTCGCCGCTTTCCTGATAATAACCGTATTGGACATTGCCCTTGGCCTGGGCGCTGGGCACACCGGCTTGAGCGTCCATGCCCGGCAGGCTGAGTGCCGCGGTGGTCAGGGCCGCCAGTGCCTTGCTCATATCCTTATTAATTGCAGCCACAACCGCCTCCAGTGCCTCCGTGTCCGCCCTGCGAGGCTTCCTTGCTGGAGAAAATATGGTCGCGGAAATGCTCCAGGTTGGGATAGGGCGTGATCGCCATTTCCGGCTTGGCTAAATTGCCTCTTTCCCAGGGCGAAACGTTGCTGCAAGCTTGGAGGACCATGAGTCCTAGGAGGTAGAACCAGGGGGGTGGGTTTTGCATGTTGGGGCTGGCCATTCTGGTGTTTACTCTGCCAATAAGGCCTTGATTTCCGATTTGATTGAGGCTTGGTCGCTGTCGCGATAGCCCAGGAAAATTTTTCTGACTTTGCCTGATTTATCCAGCAAATAAGAGGAAGGCATGGCCTTTACCTCGAAAATTTTCGGGCACTCGGCGCCGGGGTCGAAGGCGATTTTGTAATCGACGGGATGCGTTTGCAGAAATTGCCGGGCTGCGTCGTTTTCTTCGTCTACGTTGATGGCGAGAATTTCAAAGCCGCTGCCCGCCAGTTCGTTGCGCAGGCCGTTGAAGAACGGCATTGACTTGATGCAGGGCGGGCACCAGGTTGCCCAAAAATCGACCAGCACGACTTTTCCTTGGTAGAGGCCAAGGTCAGCGTCTTTTGTTAGCGCCGGACAGCTTGGGGTGTTTTGGCCTTCTTCCACGGCGATGCAGGTGCCGCTGTTCAGCAGAAAAAACGTTAAAAAAATGAATTTTTTCATCAAGGTGGCAATGTGGTTGGCTTAAGCTTGGTCAACCAAGGAAGCACTAATCATGCCATGGCTGGGTATTGCGATTGTGACCGAATTTGTCCCGGTCTTGGGTTGCGATAAGAATCTTGAATCAGTCCATTTTTTGGGGTGAGGTTTTAAGTACTGTAAGTAATTTATTCGCTCATCCGCTTGATTTAAATGGGGGATCGTAAATCAGGCGCGCTTTGATATTTGTGCGTCGCTTTTCCGGTTGATTCTAGGTGCGGTATTAAGGCTGATTCTGGCGCGTCTGGATCAGCCTCTTAAGTTTTGCAATCAATGGGGGGGTAAATGTCGTCGAATGCCGCAAATTAAACGATGGGTAGCGTTAAATAACGCAGTTAAATTATGACGGTATGCCTTTTTATGCTTGGGGACTATCGAAACGTGATTCGTCGAAAACTGCGGTATCCGACCTTGGTTGGCATTATAAACGGCAAGATTTGGTGAATGAGTGTTATGTGGCTGGATATTTGGAACGATTGGTTACGTTTTGCCGCTTCATGAGCCGGCCCTTTGAGCCTTAATATACTAATCCCCAACCCACCGGATTTGCCGCGTCAGATTTTACTGACTGCAAAGCCTTGTGCAAAAGTGCGCGATATGACGCAGCTTGCGTGAAATGACATATTTTTATGAGTGGATTTTGATCTTGAAAGCGCCGATTTTTTTACGAGGAATCGGCCGCGGGTTGGGGGTGAAGATTTTATGGCGCCTAATGGAATAGGCTAGTGATTGATTTATAGTTTAAATAATAATCAAAGTTTTTCGAGGGGCTAGCTGGGGACGTGTTTGAGTAATTGTTGGCATCTATTTTGCTCTATTAGGCTGTTGCGATTGTAATTCATATCGTACGCAAAGTTGCCACACTCGTCGCGAGGCGGGGCCGGAAAGCCGCGGGTCTTTAAGGAAATTCTGAATATGTGCTTCGACAAGCTCGGGATGAACGGTCAAAAATTGATTGCGTTCTTGGCGGGCTGGTCAGGTTTTGAATGGAATCAATTTATTCAGAGCGGCCTTATTAGACAGCCGAGCTACCTCCTTTGAGTTGGGGAGAGCTGGAAAGCCGATCGTTAATGGGGGTTAACGATTGGTTTTTCGCGATACAAGCTCGCAAACTTGGAATTTTAGGTTTTGGCACCCCGGCCTGATCGATAGCCAGCGATTCCAATATTACGACAACTTAAAGCCCCGTCCGCTATAACGATGCGCGATGGGAAATTGGAGATTTAGATAATGAATGTATCTGTACAAACCGTTCTCAAAACCACTGTTTCGGCGGTAGCCTTGTCTTTCGCCATGGCAAATCCCGCATCGGCGGCATGGGTCGGCAGCGACAACGTGCTGGGCTTGGGAGAGACCATCACCAATACCGCGGCCAATGGCAGCAAAAACGGATGGGTCGATAACCGCGCCCTTAACAACGACGCTTGGGGCATGTTTGGCTCATGGATCAGTTTCCAGCTAACCAGCACGGCAACCACCACCGTGAAGGCAACCGCTCAAACCGCAACTGCCAGTGCGCCGGCGTTTACCCTTTATAGAACGGATGTAAGCTGGATTCCATTTGGAACCGATGCAACCGTAGCCGACTGGTTAGTGCCTGGACAGACCTCAGGCGGTACGAGTGGCACGATACATGACATGAGCCAGGTTGCACAGGCAGGACAAAACGGCTTTATCTGGGCAACCAATAAAACCGCGGGTGGCCCCGGCGTGGTCGAAACCTTGGGCTACGCCAACTCTGGTCACAGCTACGCAGCCAATTCTTGGGGGCAAGCCGTCAACGGCGGCGCCAATGATGTCAGCATCGACAATTTGTACGAATCCGGCATTACCGGCAGCGTCGACGTGGGCTCTGCTTCCTTGACACTGAACAACCTGAAGGCTGGCTGGTACACCGTGTTCGTCAGTGGCGCTAACGGTACCTTGACCGGCAGCCCAATCGACGTATCGGTTTCCTCGGTACCGGTCCCCGGCGCGGTTTGGCTGTTCGGCAGTGCCTTGGTTGGATTGGTGGGCGCATCGCGCAGAAAGCTGGTCGCTTAACAGGAGTTTTTTACACAGGGATGATGCTTAGCGCCGTACTAAGGTGCAAGCTGGTGTTTGCTTGATAAGGGAATTTGGCGGTTTGTAAGGCCAAAGGAATAGGGACAGCCGATAAGTTGCCTCGGGCGATTTATCGGCTTTTTAGTATTGTTGCCCAATCAATCGATAACGATCATCGGTTTGGGCCGGCTTTTTAAATACTTAAGGAAACTCTGAACAAGTTGATTCCGCTCATGGTTCGACAAGCCTGTCCTGATCGAAGCCGAAGGGCTCGCCACGAACGGAATCAACAGTGTACCGCTCGTCCCGAGCCTGTCGAAGGACTTAGTTCAGAGTTTACTTAACCGATTTTCTTGGAGTTCAACCATGACAGGTTTCCGTCATATCCCATGGGTTTTGACATTATTGGGGGCGGCGTTTTTTTATGCTGGTTCCGCGTTTTCCGCAGCCGGTGGCCCCATGCCCATCAGCCTCAAAAATTTGCCGGTGCCGGAAGTGCCGGGGCTATTGGACGGGCCTAGTCCCATCGTTGTCAATAAAGCCGCCGCCATCGCGCTGGGCAAGGCCTTGTTCTGGGATACCAGTGTCGGCAGCGATGGCATGGCTTGCGGCTCTTGCCATTTTCATGCCGGCGCCGATGGCAGGGTGACGAATCAGGTCTCTCCTGGCGGGCAATCATCCCTCGTCGTCGACAAGGCATTTAGTGCCGCCGCCGATGGGGCCTCATTGGGTCCTAATCATACGCTCGGTGCTCTCGATTTTCCCTTGCATCAACGTCAAAAACCTCTCGAGGAATTTTCGCCGGTTATTTACGATACCGACAATGTGGTCGGGTCGTCCGGCACGTTCGGCGGGGAGTTCAAATCGGTCAGTCGTTTGAGTAACAGTGTCGATAACTGCGCAAGGAGCGCCGATAGCTTGTTTCATGTCGGCGGCATCGGTACCCGGCGTGTCACTCCGCGCAACGCGCCCAGCGTGATTAATGCCATCTTCAATCATCGCAGTTTTTGGGACGGCCGCGCCAACAACGTGTTCAACGGCAGCAGTCCCTGGGGCGACCGCGATCCCAATGCGGGGGTGTGGGTCAAAAAGAATGCACGCAGCGTTCAAAAGCAGCGCTTGCAATTGATCAACTCCTCGCTGGCTTCCCTGGCCATGGGGCCGCCACTCAATACCACCGAGATGAGCTGCAACAAACGCACCCTGAGTGACATAGGCCGCAAACTGCTGCTGCGCCGGCCGCTGGAAAACCAAAAGGTACATTGGAGTGACAGCGTTCTGGGCGGCCTGAGCTTCAGCAGTCCAGGCGTTTTAAAACCAGGGCTCAATACCACATACGCGGCCTTGATCAGGCAGGCGTTTAGCGACAAGTATTGGTCTTATCTGCGTTTGGGCGAGTTCGGCGGGCCCGCCAACGATCCTTACAACCAGATGGAAGCCAACTTTTCGATGTTTTTCGGATTGGCGTTACAGCTTTACGAAAGTACCCTGATTTCCGACGAATCGCCTTTCGATAAAAGCGCCCGTGATGCCAAAAATCAACCCATCGATTTGACAGCGGCGGAATTGAGAGGATTGGAGCAGTTTAGATTGAACCAATGCCATCTTTGCCATTTGGGGCCTAATTTTACCGCCGCTTCGGTCAATGCCAATGCCGCCATCGCGCAGACACATCCGGAGACTTTTGGCGAACCGGGTTTTAGTATCAGCGCCAGTAAAAACGTAGTGGAACGCGTTCGGCTGTTGCCGCGCGATACGCCGATTACCGCCTTTTACGATACCGGCTTTGCCTCCACCGGTGTCGCGGCGGAGTCCGTGGATATAGGCCTGGGTGGTGTCGACGACTTCGGTAATCCCTTATCGTTCAGCAAACAGTATCTGCAACATTTGGCCGGAAACGCTAGCGGGGTGTTGGATGCCGATGTGGCCAAGGTTAGAGCCTGCGATTTTCAGGAAGAGTTCGCGCTGAATTTCAATCCACCGTATTTGGCAACCAGCCTTTTTACACTCGCGGACGGCGTCATGCCTCAGCCACAGAGTACGGAAAACTGCTATTTATCCGCGGCAAGCCACGCGTTTCTGCCGACTACAGCGGCAGCCTTGGCGGAACTGAACAATCCCAATACCCGAAAAATGGACGCCGAGGTCAGAGCCAGTTTCAAGACGCCTTCCTTGCGTAACATCGAGTTGACGGGGCCGTATATGCATAACGGCGGCATGGCGACCTTGGAACAGGTGATCGAGTTTTACACGCGAGGCGGTAATTTCATGAACGATGCCAAGCAAATTACTCGGGTGTTTCAATTGGCTAACTTGCAGTTTTCGGAGCAAAACCGGGCGGACTTGGTGGCGTTTTTGAAAACGTTGACCGATGACAGGGTGCGTTACCAGAAAGCGCCGTTCGACCATCCGGAAATCAAGATACCCCACGGACATACTGGCAATAGTCAGGCGGTTAGTAGCGGCAATTCCATTTCCAATGTTTTGGCTAAGGACGATTACTTAACGGTTGAAGCGGTTGGAGCGGACGGCAGCCCCCAACCTTTATTGCCTTTTGAAAAGCAGTTGCTGCCGTAACCCGCACACTAAGTTTTTGCTGCCTTCGCTTTAGCGGATCCCTGCAAGGATTTGGCTTAAGGAGTAATTGCTGAGATGATTGAGGTGGCGAGAGCTGGAAAATCGGCAATTGGGTGTCGGTCGTTTGAATTGCAATCGAGATATAGGCTGCTTCCGAGCCTCTACCCGTAGCACGGTAGAGGCTCGGAAGCCGTTAAGGTTTGATTGCAGCGCGTTGGTTCTACAACAAAACCAAGCTCAAATAGATTCGCGAATCTTGTTCCTCTTAAGGTTAGATTTCCGAAGGAAAGAAAGCTATTCTCGTGCCATGGAAAAAATACATTTTGAATCAAATATATATGTTCCGAACTAATCCGAAGGACAGTAATTCAGCAACAAGCATTGGTTGAAAAGAGCCGAGCGTTATCGTTGATTTCAACACTTTGCGCTCTTGCGACCGTACGAGTTTGCAAGGTAATGGGCATAAAAAAGCCGGTTTTACCCGGCAGTGTTGTATTCAAGTCTTCTCGACGCGGCTCATCTAGCCATGCCGTTACCAACCCATGCACCAGCGGCGGCACCTAAACCGGCACCCAAAGGATCGCCCTTGCTCATTTCGTAACCCACCGCGCTACCCAGCGCACCGCCCAGCAAGCCTTGCGTCGAACGTTGGTCGTAACGGTTGTAACGAGGCGCAGGTGCTGGTGCTGGCACGTATTGAACCACTCGCTCGACTTGGACATGGTCGTGGTGGTGGCCATGATGTTTATGATGGCCGTGACCATGGCCATCGGCTAAGGCTACGGATGAAAACAACAAACCAGTCATAACGGTTATTGTCATTTTGCTCATGTTTAAAGCTCCTCTTAATTGGGAAATTGTTTAAGTTGTGAAAAATTCTAGCTAGGCTTGCTTAAGCTTAGATTACCGATTGATTAGGAATGGATTAAGATTTTCCGCGCACATGGCAATCGCAATAACGCCCAACCACTGCGGTGGTAGCTGTCGGATAAGACGCTGGATTTGTTCGGTTGACGCGAATATTACCGGAAAGAGAGCGGGTATTGCTTTCCCTATCTGTTTGGTCCTGGTTTATAAGTCATTGAATATTCAGAGTTTGTTTTTTCCAGTGTCATAGCTGGTAAAATGCGTCCCAATCAGCGGGGAACTTGCATTATTTTCCCGAAAAATCATGCGTTGAGCAAATCGGGGATTGATTGAAGCCGGAAGTTCCCTGAGCATCCATAAATTGTTGAAAATTTTACCTTAAAAGCTTATAGAGAACTGATGAGCACCCAACCCAGCATAGACCTTACCACCTTCGAAAACCCCAGGCCCGCGCGCGATTTCACCATTCGGATCGATATTCCAGAATTTACCTGTCTGTGTCCGATGACCGGCCAACCGGATTTTGCCAAACTGACGATAGAGTATGTTCCCGCCCATTTGTGCGTGGAGTTAAAGTCCCTGAAACTGTATATGTGGACCTTCCGCGAACGCGGCGCTTTTCACGAGGCCGTGACCAACGAAATTCTCGATCACATCGTCGCCGCCATCTCTCCGAACTTCATGCGTTTGCGCGCCGAGTTCAATGTGCGGGGCGGGATTTACACGACCGTGGTCGCCGAGCATAGAAATCCAAACTGGCAAGCGCCGGAATTGGTTAATCTACCTTAGACGGCGTGAGCGGCAGAACCTTTTACAATAGTGATATTGCCGTCGCCCTGCAATACGACGGCAAGAACGCTCCCAAAGTCACGGCCAAGGGAGAAGGTTTTACCGCTCAGCAAATCCTGGCAATCGCCGAAAAACACGGCGTTCCCCTGCAAAATGAACCCGAGTTGGCTCGCATTCTGGCGCAGGTACCGTTGGGCGACGAAATTCCCCAAGAACTGTATGTTGCCGTTGCCGAAGTGATCGCTTTCGCTTATTTCATCAGCGGAAAAACCCCTGAATCCAGTCATGACCTTTAAAGAAATATTCACCGTCCTGCCGCAATACCTTTTGCCTCACCACGTGCTTTCACATTGGATGTCCAAACTGACACACTGTGAAAACAAAATTTGGAAAAACCTGTTTATCAGGCTGATCATTCGTTTGTACGGTGTCAACATGAGCGAGGCGAAATACGAGGACATCGATCATTACGCCAGCTTCAATCAATTTTTTACCCGCGAACTGAAAGAGGGCGCGCGTCCGATCACTACCGCAGCCGATGCAATAGCTTGTCCCGCCGATGGCGCGGTCAGTCAGGCCGGAGCTATCAGCGATGGCCGGATTTTTCAAGCCAAAGGGCACGGTTACACGGCATTGGAATTGCTGGGTGGCGACGCCGTGCGCGCCAAGGCCTTTGAAAACGGCTCATTTGCCACCATTTACCTCTCGCCCAAGGATTACCACCGTCTGCACATGCCGCTGACGGGTACTTTAAAAGAGATGGTGCATATTCCGGGGCGTTTGTTCAGCGTCAATGCCGCCACCGTCGGTGCGGTGCCGAATCTGTTCGCCCGCAATGAGCGTGTCGCTTGCATTTTTGATACCGAAGCTGGGCCCATGGCGCTGATCCTGGTCGGGGCGATCTTCGTTTCCAGTGTCGAAACCGTCTGGCACGGTGTGGTGACGCCGCCAACGATTCGTGAAACCAGAACCTGGCAATATCGCGACAGTGCGCCTGTGTTGGAAAAAGGCGAGGAGATGGGGCGTTTCAATATGGGGTCGACCATCATTGTGCTGTTCGGCAAGGACAGAGTGGCGTGGAGCGAGGGTTTTCTGGCCGGAAAGTCCGTTAGACTGGGTGAAATGATAGGTCGGTGTGTCTCTGAATTTTCCGCGTAAATGACACCCGGATACGCCAAGCACTTCTAGTGTGGCATAATGCACCGGTTTTCCGGTTCGTCGCCGGATTTAACCGACAACATAACGATAATAAATAGAGGATTACGATGAGTTTTTTGATCTCTGATGCGTTCGCGCAAACCGCACCAGCCGCCCAACAACCCGGTTTTGAAGGCATGCTCTTTCCATTGGGCATCCTGGTATTTTTCTATTTTCTGTTTATCCGTCCGCAATCGAAGCGCACCAAGGAACAAAAACAGATGCTGGCGGCGCTGAACAAAGGCGCGGAAGTAGTTACCACCGGCGGCATCTTGGGCAAGGTTGCGGAGCTGGATGATAATTTCGTGAAACTGGAAGTGTCCGAAAATAGCTTTATTCAGGTGCAACGTCATGCCATCGCCAACATGATGCCCAAAGGCACTTATAAAGCATTAAGCAACAAAAAACCCAAAGTTTAAGCCTTTCTTTCTCTAGATACTTTAAGCTCACCCCGACTTTATTCGCAACTGCTAGGCTGTCACTGCTTTTAATGGAATAACCATGCAAAATCATTTCCCGCTCTGGAAAAATATCCTGGTCCTGACCTTTCTGGTTATCGGTATTCTTTATTCGTTGCCCAATTTATATGGCAACGACCCCGCGGTGCAACTCGGGTCATCCAGTGCGACGCCGTTGCAGCAAGGTCAGGCGAATGAAGTCGAGGCCGCGATCAAAAGTGCCGGTTTTACGTTGAAAGCCTTCGAATTTAAAGACGGAAAAATCCTGGCGCGCTTCAACAATACCGACGAACAGTTGAAGGCCGCCGACCTACTCAGAGACAAGATGTCGGGAAAAGCCACCGTCGCTTTGAATCTGGCGCCGGCGACGCCGGCTTGGTTGAATAAACTGGGCGCGCAACCCATGCATCTGGGGCTGGATTTACGTGGCGGCGTGCATTTCACGCTGGAAGTGGACATGGATAGCGCGCTCAAACAGGCCGAGGAGCGTTACACCAACGATATCCGCACCGCATTCAGGGATGCCAAGATCCGTTATCAGTCGGTCTCCAAGGAAGCCGCTGGTATCAAAGTCGTTTTGCCGAATGAGGAATCCAAGGTTTCCGCGGTCGCGGTGTTGAATAAAGACTTCCGCAACCTGGATCTCGCCGAAACCGGCGCCAATGAATTCGTCCTTACCATACCGGAACGTGATCTTAGAGAGATCAAGAAATCCGCATTGGGCCAAAATATCACTACCCTGCGTAATAGGGTCAACGAATTGGGCGTGGCCGAACCTATCGTCCAGCAACAAGGCGACAGCCGCATCGTCGTGCAATTGCCGGGCGTTCAGGATACCACCCGCGCCAAGGAATTGTTGGGTACCACCGCCACGCTGGAATACCGCTTGGTCGACGTAGAGCACGACGTGCAATCCGTTTTGAACGGACACGAGCCTGTCGGTAGCCGTCTCTATAAGGATAAAAACGGAAATCCCGTGCTGTTGAAGCGCGCGGTGATCGTTACCGGTGATCAGATTACCGATGCCTCGTCCGGTCTGGATCAGGACGGTTCGCCGGCGGTATTCATTACGCTGGATAATGCGGGCGCCAAGAAAATGGGCAAGATGACCCAGGACAATATCGGCAAGCCGATGGCGGTGGTGTTTATCGAATATAAATCGGAAACCAAAATCGTCGACGGTCAGAAAGTTCAGCATAAGGAAAAAGTCGAGAAGGTCATCAGCGTCGCCACGATTCGTGATTCCTTCAGCAAGCGCTTTCAGACCACCGGTCTGGATAGTCCTCAGGAAGCTCGTACCCTGGCGCTTTTGTTGAGAGCCGGCGCCTTGGCCGCGCCGGTTGAAATCGTCGAGGAACGTACCGTCGGCCCCAGTTTGGGTCAGGAAAATATCGATCAGGGTAAGATGTCCATCATCGCCGGATTTATGTTGGTGGTGTTTTTCATGATTGTCTATTACCGGGGATTCGGTTTGATTGCCAACTTTGCGTTGATTTTTAACGTGTTGCTGCTGATCGCCATCATGTCGATACTGCAAGCCACGCTGACCTTGCCCGGCATGGCTGGTATCGTTTTGACGGTGGGTATGGCGGTTGATGCCAACGTCTTGATTAACGAGCGCATACGCGAAGAGCTGCGTCACGGCAATAGCCCGCAGACCAGCATTTTTACCGGTTACGAGAAAGCCTTCGCCACGATTCTTGATTCCAACGTCACTCACTTCATCGTTGCCGTATTGTTGTTTGCTTTTGGCACCGGTCCGGTCAAGGGTTTTGCGCTGGTATTGTCGGTCGGTATCGTCACTTCCTTGTTTACCTCCGTTACGGGTACCCGAATGCTGGTTAACTGGATCTACGGTAGCCATCGGCAAGTTGAAAAACTTTCGATCTAAAAGGGGGCATTGCCATGAATAACGGGTCCTTACTGACAATCATGTCCGCATTACAAATTGAATTTGGCCTGTTATTGGTTTTTGCGTTGGGTCTTCGGTTGGGGCTTCAGGAAAGGCTTGGCCGCTACTGGAAGGTCAGAATTTGGATGGGCTTAACAATACTGACGGCCCTGACGTTGCTGGTGTTTATTTATTTGGCGTTTTGGGGACGATAGCTTTCTTTCGCTAGACGGCCTCTGCCGTACAAATTTAGTACAGGCATGCGGTAGGCGCGCGCCATGCCTGTATTTAACGTTATAATGCTTTGTTTTTTATCATTAACCTTCCTGGAGTTTTAAAAATGGCCATCGAACGTACTTTCTCAATCATCAAGCCTGATGCGGTTGCGAAAAATGTGATTGGGGAAATTGTCAGCCGCTTCGAAAAAAACGGCTTGCGCGTCGTTGCATCGAAAATGCTGCAATTAAGCAAGGAACAAGCCGAAGGCTTTTATGCCGAGCATAAAGAACGCGGTTTTTTCAAGGATTTGGTCAGTTTCATGACTTCCGGCCCGGTCGTGGTACAAGTGTTGGAAGGCGAAAATGCGGTACTGAAAAACCGTGAACTGATGGGCGCCACCAATCCCAAAGAAGCGGCTCCCGGTACCATTCGCGCTGACTTCGCGGTCAGCATCGACGAAAATGCCGTTCACGGTTCCGATGCTCCGGAATCCGCCGCGAGAGAAATCGCTTACTTCTTCTCTGCTGATGAACTCTGCGACCGCATCCGCTAAACCAGCGCTCATCAATCTGCTCGATTTCGACAGGAAAGGCTTGCAAGCCTTTTTTGTCGGTCTCGGCGAAAAACCGTTTCGTGCGACCCAGTTGCTGAAATGGATTTATCAGGAAGGTGTCACCGATTTCGATCAGATGACCAACCTGAGCAAATCACTGCGCGGTTATTTAATAGAAAATTGCCGGATAGCGCCACCGGAAATCGTCGCCGAGCAACTGGCATCCGACGGTACCTGTAAATGGGCCGTGCAGATGCACTGTGGCAATCGGGTGGAAACCGTTTACATTCCGGAAGAAAGGCGCGCGACGCTATGCGTGTCCTCGCAAGTCGGTTGCGCGCTGGCCTGTAGTTTCTGTTCCACCGCCCAACAAGGCTTCAATCGCAACCTGTCGGTCGGCGAAATCATCGGTCAGCTGTATCTGGCCCAACAACGCCTTGGCGCGGAACGCCGCATCACCAACGTGGTGATGATGGGCATGGGCGAGCCCTTATTGAATTTCGATAACGTGGTTACGGCGATGAATCTGATGATGGACGACTTCGGTTACGGCTTGTCCAAACGCCGCGTGACCATCAGCACCTCGGGCGTGGTGCCGGCCATGAATCGCCTCAACGAGGTTTGCGACGTCAGCATGGCGGTGTCCTTGCATGCGCCCAGCGACGAGTTGCGCAACGAACTGGTGCCGATCAACGTCAAGTATCCCTTAAAGGAATTGATGGAGGCTTGCCGTGAATATGCGAAAACCGGTCCCCGGAAACATATAACGTTTGAATACGTGATGCTGGATGGCATCAACGACTCGATACAGGACGCCAATGCGCTGGTCAAGCTGCTGAAGAACGTGCCGTCGAAAGTCAATCTGATTCCGTTCAATCCGTTTCCGCAATCGCGTTATCGCTGTTCCAGCGCCGCCAATATCCTGAAGTTCCGCGATGTGTTGCATAACGCCGGCATCGTCACCACCATACGCAGAACCCGTGGCGAAGACATCGATGCCGCCTGCGGACAGTTGGTCGGTCAGGTAAAGGATAAAAGCCGCCGGCATTTGAAATTACAGTCCGTTGGAGCACTGCATGGCGTCTAAATGGCTAGGCAAAATTGGCGTAATTCTGGTTGCGGCGGTGATTAGCAACGGCTGCGCGCTCATTCCCGATGTTGGCGGTGATAATAAACTGAGCAATGCCGAAAGAGCGGTATTGAACATGCAGATGGGAACTCGCTATCTGGAAATGGGTATGTGGGATGTCGCCAAGGAAAAACTGGAAACGGCATTGGATCTCGATTCCAGTAATGCCGATATTCATAATGCCATGGGCATCTTTTACGAACAGATCAAGGAATATGACAAAGCGGCCGATCGCTATGAGGCGGCTGTCAGCAAGGCCCCGGATAATTACAACATTAAGAGCAATTACGGCCGTTTCCTGTGCGACAGAGGCGATTATAAGAAAGGCATGGCAGTGTTGCAGCAGTCGCTGGATGCGCCGATGAACAACCGTCAATGGTATGCGCTGACCGGCATGGGAGTTTGCTTGGTCAAACAAAACGATTTGTCGCATGGCGAAGACTATTTTCGACAAGCCTTGCAGATCGAGCCCGACTATCCTCCGGCCTTGCTGGAAATGCAAAAAATCAGCTATGAGAACCGGCAATACATGTCGGCTCGAGCTTTTCTGGAGCGTTATCTGGCGGTTGGCAAACACACGCCGGAAACACTTTGGCTGGCCTTTCAAACCGAACGCTCGCTGGGTAACGGCAAGATGGCGGACGAATATGGCCAACAGTTAGTCACCACCTTCCCGGCGTCCAAGGAAGCGCAACAAATCAAAAACGTGATCGGTAAATAATCCGGCATCGATAGAAACAACTATGGCAAAACAACAACAGGCCATCCAGGCCATTCGCGGGATGCACGACATCCTGCCCGAGCAATCACCTTACTGGCAGTGGCTGGAAAACAAGGCCAGACAAGTGTTGGGTGCCTACGGCTATCAGGAAATAAGGCTGCCCATCGTCGAAAAAACCGACTTGTTCAAGCGCTCGATCGGCGAAGTGACCGACATCGTCGAAAAGGAAATGTATACCTTCGACGATAGAAACGGCGATTCACTGACCTTGCGTCCCGAAGGTACGGCGGGTTGCCTGCGCGCCTGCCTCGAGCATGGCTTGCTGCATAATCAAAGCCACCGCCTGTGGTATTACGGGCCGATGTTTCGTCACGAACGTCCTCAGAAAGGCCGTTACCGGCAGTTTTACCAGCTGGGCGTCGAAACCTATGGCATGCCCGGCCCCGATGTCGATGCGGAAATGATATTGTTGACCGACCGTCTCTGGAAAAAGCTGGGCATCCGCGACAAGGTGGAACTACAGCTTAATTCCTTGGGTACCACCGAGGAACGCGCCGCTTATCGCGGCACGCTGGTCACTTATTTCAAACAGCATATCGACGTGCTTGACGACGACAGCTTGCGCCGTCTGGAAACCAATCCCTTGCGGATTCTGGACAGCAAGAATCCCGACATGCAGGCCATGTTGCAGGAAGCACCAATCTTGCTGGAGCATCTGGGAGAAGTCAGTCTCGAACATTTCAACAGCTTAAGATCAGCGCTGGATGATTTGGGCATAGCCTACCAGCTCAACACTCGCTTGGTGCGTGGATTGGATTATTACGGCAAGACCGTGTTCGAATGGGTAACCGACGAACTGGGCGCCCAAGGCACCATCTGTGCCGGCGGTCGTTACGACGGCCTGATCGAGCAACTGGGTGGCAAGGCCAATCATGCCATAGGTTTCGCGATGGGCATGGAGCGCATCCTGGCACTGGTTGAATTACTTGACGATGTTGCCATCGAGCCCGGCGTCGACGTCTACATGATACGGGTAGGCGAAGCGGCGGAAAAAGCCGGCCTGGCGCTGGCCGAGCGTATCCGCGACGAGATTGACGGTCTGAAACTGCAAGTCAACTGCGGCGGCGGCAGCTTCAAGAGCCAGTTCAAGAAAGCCGATAAATCCGGAGCGGCTTATGCGATTATTATCGGCGGCGACGAAGCCGAGCGCGGGCAGGCGGCGCTGAAGTCCTTACGAATAGAGCAGGAGCAAGTCACGCTCACGCATGACGAGTTATTGCAAACCCTGCAAAACTGGTATTCCAATAAATCCCTTTAACTTAAAGTCCAAGCAAAAAAGAAAATCGACATGGCCATTCACGATACAGAAGAAGAACAGCTCGAACAGTTGAAAAAATGGTGGGAAACCAATCAAAGCTCGTTGATAGCCGGTGTGATCGGCGCCGTGGTGGTGATTGCCGGCGTCAATTTTTGGCAGCATCATCAGGTGGAACAGCGCACCCAGGCTTCGCAGATGTATCAGGAGTTGCTGGATGGCGCCGCCAAGAACAACGGTGATTCGGTGGAAAAAATCGCCGAAAAAATGTCGGCTGATTTTAACTCGTCCGCTTACGCCCATTACTCGGCCCTGCAACTGGCCAAGGCCAAGGCCCAGAAAGGCGATTTGGAAGCGGCCAAGGCCATACTGGAAAAAGAAATTAAAAATGCCGATAGTGTCGAGTTGCGGCATGTCGCCCGTTTGCGCCTGATTCAGCTGATGCTGGCCAGCAAGCAATTTGAACAAGGTTTGCAGCTGATTGCCGAAGTCGATCCCGCCACGACCGAAGGTTTTTCCGCCAGCTACGACGAATTGCAGGGCGATCTGTATGTGGCGATGGACAGGCTAGACGAGGCGCGCAACGCTTATCAGAGCGCGATCAGAACCGGCCAGGCCACGCCGCTGGTGCAGTTCAAGCTGGATGACATCGCCACCTCCGGAATGTCTGCAAATGCTCCAGACCTGGCTCCGCCTGCTGAATCCCCGCAGCCGAGCGAAGCCGTTGCCAAGTAATATGGGTATCACTTTTATCATCTCATCATGTTAATGAACCGGATCAACCGCTTAGTTCTGGTTTCGGTCTTGCCGGCCAGCCTTGTCTTACTGACAGGGTGCGCCGGACTGGATGTCGGCCGCGATTTGGTCTCCAGCCTGACCGAATACATCGCCGGCGACGACGATAACGCCGATCCGCCGGCGACGCTACAGGAATATCAGTCGGAAATCCAGACTGACATTCTCTGGAAGGAGTCGGTGGGCGATGGCGCCGACGACAAACATCTGAAACTGGTTCCGGCGGTCCGTGATGGCAGAGTCTATGCGGCCGATCACAAGGGCAGGCTTCAGGCACGTTCCGCGGCCAACGGCGATCTGGCCTGGGAAACCAAAACCGATTACGAATTCGGTGCCGGTCCGGGCCTGGGTTTGCAGACCGTGATCGTAGGTACCAGCCATGGTGAAGTCGTGGCCTTCGATAACGGTAGCGGCGAGCAGAAATGGGTCGCCACGGTGCCCAGCGAAGTATCCGCGGTGCCGGTGGTTGCCAACGGTCAGGTGATCGTCCGAACCACGGACGGCAAAATCATCGCCCTCAGGGAAGACAGCGGCGCCTTGCAATGGACGGCCGAACACAGCGTGCCAGCCCTGAGCATTCGAGGCGCGGGCACTCCCATCATTGTTGACCGCAACGTGATTGCTGGCGCCGCCAGCGGTAAATTGATGGCCTTGCAATCGGCGGACGGCAAGGTGTTGTGGGAGGCTACGGTTGCCATTCCTAGCGGCCGTTCCGAAGTGGAGCGCTTGGTCGATCTCGACGTCGATCCGGTCGAAGCGCGAGGCGCGGTGTATGTTTCCAGCTATCAGGGCGGTACTTCGTCGGTGTCGGAAGTCGACGGCGACGTGATCTGGCGTAACGAGAACGTTTCGTCCTACACCGGGATCAGCGCGGACTTTCGCTATCTGTATGTCAGCGACATCCATGGCGAAGTCTGGCAACTGGATCAACGCAACGGCGCCTCGCTTTGGAAGCAAAAAGACCTGCATAACCGGCAGCTCAGCGCGGCTATCGCTTACGAAAGCTATGTGGTAGTCGGCGATTTCGAAGGTTATGTGCACTGGCTGTCCAACGTTGATGGCAGGCAGCTCGGCCGTGTGCGAGTCGCCAAGGCGCCGATAGAAACCAAACCCGTTGTCGTCGACGGCACCGTTTACGTTTACGCAAAAGACGGCACGCTCGCTGCCTTGAAAGCGAGATAAATTATGCTACCTGTCATTGCCCTGGTCGGCCGTCCCAACGTCGGCAAATCCACGCTTTTCAATTATTTGACCCGAAGCCGCGAGGCGCTGGTCGCCGACTATCCGGGCCTGACCCGCGACCGTCAATACGGTCGCGTCAAACGCGGAGAGCGCGACTGTCTGGTGGTCGATACCGGCGGCATCACCGACGATCAGGAAGGCATAGACGCTTTTTCCAAGAAACAAGTCGAGATCGCGCTGCAGGAAGCCGACGTGGTGTTCTTCATGGTCGACGCCCGCGACGGCGTCAATGCCACCGACGATGCGATCGCCGATTCCTTGCGTAAGCTCGGCAAACCGGTGGTGCTGGTCGTCAATAAAGTCGACGGCATCGACAGCAATACCGTGACCAACGACTTTTACAGTCTGGCGCTCGGCGAACCCGTGCCCATCGCCGCTACGCACGGCCGCAATGTTCACGAGTTGTTGGGCCGTATCGACGAGCTGATTCCGCCTCGGGAAGACGAATTCGAGGAACAGGATCCCGGCATCGCGATAGCCATCGTCGGCCGGCCGAATGTCGGCAAATCGACGCTGGTCAATCGCCTGCTAGGCGAGGAAAGGGTTGTGGTGTTCGACGAAGCAGGCACCACCCGCGACACGATCTATGTGCCCTTCGAACGCAACGGCCAGAAATTCACGCTGATCGACACCGCCGGCATGCGCCGCCGCGCCAAGGTGTCGCTGGTGGTCGAAAAATTCAGCATCATCAAGTCGCTGCAAGCCATCGAAAAAGCCCACGTGGTGATTTATCTGATCGACGCCAAGGAAGGTGTCACCGATCAGGATGCCCACATCCTCGGTCTGGTGCTGGAAGCGGGCAGGGCGCTGATCATCGGCCTGAACAAATGGGACGGCCTCACTCCAGAACACCGCGAGTTCGTCAAGAAGCAGATCGAGATCAAGCTGTCGTTCCTGGAATTCGCCGAAAAACATCCGATTTCCGCGCTGCACGGCAGCGGCGTCGGCAAGCTTTTCGATGTGGTGCATACCCTGTACGATTCGGCGATGATAGACATGTCGACGCCGCTGTTGACCCGGATTCTGAGCGATGCGGTTGCCGCGCATCAGCCGCCGCTGGTTGGCGGCCACCGCATCAAGCTGAAATACGCTCACCAGGGTGGACGCAATCCGCCGGTGGTGGTGATACACGGCGTGCAGACCGATGTGCTGCCCGGCGCTTACAAGCGTTATCTGATGAATTATTACCGCGACCAGCTAAAACTGAAAGGGACGCCGGTGCGACTGGTATTCAAGTCACCGGAAAATCCGTTTCACGGTCAAAAAAACAAGCTGAGCGATCGACAGGTCAAGAAGCGTAAACGGCTGATCGATTTCAGCAAGCGGAAAAAATAAATGTAGGGTGGGCTAGGGGTGCATTGTCTGAATGTGTTTATAAATTAAGGCTTTTCCGCGCTCAGTAACCCACCGGCTGTTTTGACCCTGAACCTTCGTTTATAGGCTTGCACTTCAAATTTCAGCTCATTAGCCCCTCACCCCAACCCCTCGCCCGCAAGGAGAGGGGCTTTTAAGGCAGCCTTCTCAGTAGGCTGTCTTAAAACGGTGCTTGTTCCCTCTCCCTAGGGGAGAGGGCTAGAGTGAGGTCATAATCAAAATCAACCAGGGAGACAGACATGGCAACCATTACCTTTCAAGGCAAACCGATTAACACCGTAGGCGACCTGCCGGTTGTCGGCGCCACCGCGCCGGATTTCAAGCTCGCCAACCGTAAAATGCAGGACGTAGGCCTGGTCGAATTCGCCGGAAAGCGCAAGGTACTGAACATCGTTCCCAGCCTGGACACCCCGACCTGCGCGACATCGACCCGCAAGTTCAACGAGAAGGCGGCGCATCTCCACGACGCCGTGGTGCTGGTAATCTCCGCCGACCTGCCGTTTGCCCAGGCCCGCTTCTGCGAAATCGAAGGCATCAAGCACGTGGTGGCGCTATCCACCTTCCGTTCCACCTTCGGCCATGACTACGGCGTTCAATTGCTGGACAGCATCCTGGCCGGCCTGACCGCCCGCGCGCTGCTGGTGATCGATGAAAACAACAAGGTGATTTACTCACAACTGGTGCCAGAGATTGCAGACGAGCCGGATTATACGGGGGCTTTGGCGGTTTTGGCGGGGGCTTGATTTACATTTTTGTAGGGCGGATTCGCGTAGCAATCCGCCACGTTGGAGTCAACGCCGTGGATCGGGTCAGAGGAGGCCGAAGCCTCCGTCTGCCCACAGAACCGTGCGTACGGGTCCGTACACGGCTCATCACGCAAGACTCACCCATTGAGAAACTTCAAACCAATGCGCTAGCTTC
>JAJRDU010000070.1 GCA_028748685.1 Methylococcaceae bacterium | reverse complement strand
GCAAGGCCACGTTGTGCTGTAATTCTTTTTGCAAGCGATCGTAAATTTGGCGGGTGGTAATGAATTTACCTTCCCTACCCGCAAACGGTGAATTATTGACCTGGAAGGTCATGCTCACGGTTGGCTCGTCGACCGATAGCGGGGGCAGCGCGACAACATTGTTGGGGTCGCATAGCGTTTCCGAGATTTTCAGGTTTTCAATGCCGCAGAAGGCAATGATGTCGCCCGCTTGCGCGGTTTCGACTTCGACGCGTTCCAAACCATGGAAACCATACAGTTTCAACATCCGGCCGCTACGGTTTTTACCTTCATTATCGACGATGGTTAAGGGCATGTTACGCGTGACTTTTCCGTGCTGAATGCGGCCGATACCGATAACACCCACGTAAGAGTTGTAATCCAGACTGATGACCTGCATCTGGAAGGGCGCATCGATCTCAACCGGCGGCGGCGCTACTTTATCGACTATCGTTTGAAACAGCGGCGTCATATCGCCACCCGATACATCGGCTTCCAGTCCGGCAAACCCATTCAACGCCGAGGCATAAACAATCGGGAAATCCAATTGCTCATCGGTTGCGCCCAGGTTATCGAACAAATCGAAGGTTTGATCGACCACCCAATCAGGGCGAGCGCCGGGTCTATCCACTTTATTGATGACGACGATGGGTTTCAGGCCCAAGGCGAAGGCTTTTTTGGTGACGAAACGGGTTTGCGGCATCGGCCCGTCGACGGCGTCGACCAGCAGCAATACCGAATCCACCATGGACAACACCCGCTCCACTTCGCCGCCGAAGTCGGCGTGGCCCGGAGTATCGACGATGTTGATGTGATAGCCGTTCCAGTCTATCGCGGTGTTTTTCGCCAAGATGGTAATGCCGCGCTCTTTTTCCAGCGCGTTGGAGTCCATGACCCGTTCGTCGACTTTGGTGTGGGCGTCGAAGGTACCGGATTGTTGCAGGAGTTGGTCGACCAGTGTGGTTTTACCGTGGTCGACGTGGGCGATGATCGCGATGTTTCTGAGTTTTTCTATCACAGGATTTACTAGGTTTTTAAAGAAAAAGAGCCGGGCGGCTCCACCCTCCCAGGCAAACCGACACGGAAATTGATCGGTGGGTTGCTAGCGCGAACCCACCTTATGCACGTTTAACTTTGTTCCCAGGGCAAACCGTGGAAACGCCAGCCGTCGATATTGCCGCGATGCTTGTCGGCATCGATGGCGCCCTCGAAGCCTTGAACAATGTTGATCAGGTGTTGGAAACCGGCTGCCTCCAAGGCCTTGGCGGCCTCCACCGAGCGGACTCCGGTGCGGCACAGCAGCAGAACCGGCGCGGTTTTATCCGGCACATGTTGTTGAACCTGATCGACGAAGTTGGCATTCAACTGCATGCCCGGAAACTCCTTCCAGGGTACGCTGATGGCCTTGGGCGGATGACCGACGAAACCGTGTTCGATAGAGGTCCTGACGTCGATCAGCACCGCCGAGGGATTATTTTGTAATACAGCCCAGGATTGTTGGGGATCGAGATTCTCTATCATGTTCTTAGCTCCGAAAATGGTTTCTGTCAGAAGAAGATGCCTTTGGCATCCGCGCTGCATTACAAATCGCCGATTCGCCTATATTCTGGGTAAAAAATCAGCGATGAAGGCTCAAGCCGCCGCAAACATTGGGCGATTTGCGCATCAATAATCGCGGATGCAGGAGACTGATCGGTCGGGTTTGTCGCGGCTAAAGCCCGTTAAGACAGCAGGCAGCCGGTTTTCAAGGCTACCATTATCGCATTACATGGGGCGCGGTCAAGAAAACGGATGATGACAATCGGTATACAAGCCGATGATTGGCCGTTAACGGCATTACCAACATTCTGCTTCTGTAAGGAATTGCGAACTTTTTGCCCCGGTATGGGTTAAGGTCAATCTGCCGCATCGATCAATCGCTTGAGGTCCTCCAGCGATTGGCTGCGCCTGTAAGGTATAACCTCCAGCCTTCTTCGCGGTCGCATCTATGTTCGTTACCGCACTAATCGTTACCGTGTAAAAGCGGGCAATTTCGTTTGGTATGGTAAAAATCGAAGGCGTTCCGGTATCTCCGATTGCGGTAGCTCCGGCTGCGGTAGCTCCGCAATTCGTTACGGCAGTTCCACCGGCAGCCACATCGCAATAAGTGTTGAATTCCGTAAAGTGCCGTTCCATGGAGTTTGCCAGGTTCAACAATACGCCTTCCACATCGGCCCTTCGTGATTTGCGCACGCTTTCCTGATAGCTGGGATATGCAATCGCGGCCAAAATTCCGGCAATGACGACGGCGACCATTAATTCGATGAGAGTAAAGGCTTTTTGTTTATTCATATTCTTGATAAATGCAGCGTGTTGATGATGCATGCTCGATCATGCTGGCGGGCCTTGCCTAAGGCGAGATCTGATCAAGTCGATTCCGCCCGTGGTTCGACGAGCCCGCCACGAACGGAATCAAATACTTACGTTCATCTTGAGCTTGTCGAAAGCCTTGTTCAAGTTTCCCTAACGCAATTGCCTCCAGGATAGACGGCCTTTAATGCCAGGGTCCCGTAACTTATGAATTTTCAGCTCAGGGTTAGGGTCAGGGTCAGGGTCATTAGGATTAGGGTTGGTGTCGGATGAATTAGTCACTAAGTTAAGAATATCACCGTCGCCGCTAATTGCGGTAGGTTTTCCAAGGACACCACCAATTATTACATAGGATGCCGAGGTGCTGGTGTCGTGAGTATCCACGACACCGTCGTTGTTAGTATCGACAAGCGTAACTTGATCGCGGCTATTGACCAGACCGTCGCCGGTTAAGTCGAAAGAGTTATCAAGGCGGTTACCTGTCAGCGCGTCCAACGCCATTAGTATGCTGGTTCCGCCATGAGCGCAAGCGGCACCATTGGGCGTTATGGCCACAAAAATAATTATCCCATTTTTTAACTGCGCCTGAGATACCACTCGTTCACCGGCGGCGGTACTGGGAGGGGTCAGCAAATCCATGTACCAGCCTTTTTTGTTGTTATCCGCAGTGGTGTAGCTATGATATGAAGTGGCGCCTGCGCTAGTGTTTTGAGCCAGCATGGATTGTTGCACGAGCTCCGAACGTATGGCATTTGGGGATGTGCTGCTACAGGTATCGCTGGTGCCGGCGCGTTTTACGCAAGGGTCTTTTATGCCGTAAAAGGTTTGCGTCTGCGGCGAACTAGGCACGACATTGTCGCCGGTTTCAAAGTATTTGCCGGTTCCCATGTAGACTACGACGCCGAATGCGCCTGATTTCAGCGGATCCAGGCCCACTTGCGGCTTGGTGGTAATCGGTTGCACCGTTCCCAAACTGTCCTTGGCGATAAATAGCGGATTGGGCGTAGTGCCGGTTTTGAACGCCACATCCCAGTTGCTGGCCGTGCCACTGCTGACATCGAATTTCCAGAGATTACCTTTCAGATCGCCGGCATAGATGGCGTCCACGATGCGGTCACCGTTAACGTCAACGGTGATAGGTGTCGCCAAACCGTTGGGATTATTGGTATCGCCCGTTTCCGTAGAGATTGACCTGATGAGCGCTCCTGTTTTGATATCGACGATATACAGTACGGCTTTTTGATTGACGCTGTTGTAACCGTTGCCAAATACCGCGGCAAAACTGCCATTGGCCATGCGCACGATCGAGGCCTGGCCCAGTGTGCTGCCCAAATGCTTGGTAAAACCGTAGCGTTTGGGGGCGCCTGTCAGGTCATCCGTCAAGTCGCTTGCCGTCGGCGCCGACTGGTCGTTGATTTCCCATAACACGCGATTTGCGGCGAAAGCAGTTTCAGCCGTTGCGTAGGTAGCGTCGGCCGGGTCCAGAAAAGTGACATCCAGCGCGAAGATACCCTTGCCGCCGGCGCCTAGTGTTTCTACCAATACCGTTCGCCATTCATTGTCAATAGTGCCGCCGGCGTTGAAATAAGCATCGCTGGCGACGGGGGAGCCATCTACAAAATATTTGTGTGAATAGCTTGGAGATGTCAATGCCGATAAATTAGACAATATCGTGTGCGGCACATAAGCAAATAGTTCGTTACCGTTGCCGGTGCCGGTGATATTGGCATTAAAAACGTGCAACATGCCGTCGTTGCCGCCAATCGCCAGGATGGGCGTTCTGGCTTGGAATTTCGTACTGCCGCGGAAGGTCAGGTAACTGCTGCCTTCGGGATTAGGGAGCAGATAATAGCCGAAATCCCGGGCGCTGCTGATATATAAAGGGTCGGAGTTAATCAAGTCACCCAATAATGCGTTTGTCCCTGAACGTGCGCGGAGTTTACCAGCCGTGGTGCCTTCGTTGCTTTGGTCGCCACGCAGGTAGTTGACTTGGTTTTGGGTAAGCAATGCCTGTTGAGTGGCATTTAAATTGGCCCAATTAAATGAAATGCCCTTGGTCGTGAGCGTCGTACCCGCGCCGGTTACGCCCGTCGGGTTATAGCTAAAAATCGAACGGTTATCCATACCCTGCGCGGTGACCTTTTTCCCCGCATCCCAGGTGAAGGTGCTGGCGATGGCGCCGTTAACAATCGGATAGGCGAGTAATTGACCGGTCCAATCGTTAGTATTGAACTTGGCCTGGTAAATGACTGAATTGATATTCAGGCTGCTTGAATTGGCCGCAACGGATGCCGAAGAGCTGCTGGTCTGGATGACATCGGCCAGAGCCTTGCCCAGGGAAGTCGCCAATTCCTTGGGATTGGTGGCGGCGAAGTACCGGTCGGGTATCCCATCGGTCCCCGCCAGGCCCGTCGTATTGTTAATGACATCCCATTCCGGGGTCAGGTTGGGTTTATTATCCTTATCGGTATCGTTGAAGCCGCCCCATTTAGCCGCGTAAAAGAGCGGTTGTTGCAAGCTTGAAGCCGACGAACTGCCTATGGAATAGGTCACGGATGTTGCGATATCATCGTATTTGCAATTGGAACAACCTGTTACCGAAGCCGGGTCGTTATAGTTAAAACTGTTTATTCCTGAATGCGCATGAAAGCCGTCCTTGTCGGTGCCGCTGATAATGTAACCAAACCCCATGGCATAAGGCGTTGACTGGGCAATAACATCGGTAGTAATGATTACTTGCGAGGAACTGACGTCGTAATTGATCACGCCCCACTCGTCCTGATCGAAATCCCCGCCTTGCTCGCTATCCTCCCAATTGACGTAAAGTTTTCCTGTCGAGTGGTCCGAGCCGGAGGATGCAACGGTTTGGCTGACAATTTTGAAATCCACGATCGTGCAGTTACCCCCAACACTGGAATCTCGGCAAGCCGGCAAGATACTGATTGTTTTGGTTGTACCCGGCACGGTCACCACGACTTTGGGTATCGCGGGAGACAAGGCGACTCCGTAAGTCGTGACCAACTGTTTTGCGGTGTTCTGTGGTCCCTTACGGTCTGTGCGTATGGTATTGGTATGTGCATAATGCGCCAAACCCGAGATATGGTAGGAACCGGAAAGGCGGGGCGAATCGGGGCAGGTTCCCCGTACGCTGCTAAGATCAGTGATGGTCTTGGCGGTACATAACTGGTTATTGTCGGTGCCATTTTCGCCAATGAAATAACTGTGATTAGGAATGTTTTCTCCAACCCCCACCGTATCGGTTAAGGTATCCATGCCGCTGGCGCCGATGTCGGTGACGGCGGATAATTCGTCGCCATCGTATGATGTGGTACTGGCATTGAATTGTACGATATTGAGCGGTGAACACCATTTATTCGAGGCTATTGGATCGACTGCCGTCGCTGTCGTTAAGCCGGTGATTCGGGATGAGTCGTCGACATTAAATGCCGAGGATGCCGTTTTTCCGGCAAGATAGCGCAAAGATCCCAGTAAAATTTCCGCTTGCGGGTTGCCCCAATTGCTGCAACTGCCATTGGAGAAGGTGTTGAGGCCCCAGGCGCAATCATCGCTACCAGTCGTCGTACCAAAGTAGGTACCCTCGTCATGGCGATAGCCGTAGGTGCGCAGTTTGTCCAAGGTATTAATGATGCCTCCGGCTGTAGGGGTGGACTTGAAAGTGCCATCGGTAGTGACATTGATTTCGTCGGTCATGGTGCCAATGTTCTTCCTCAATACACCTCCGGATTTGTTTTTTCCATAAGACCCCGTCATCAATCCGAAATATATCTTGTCGGTATCGCCATAAGTTTGCAGCAAACCGGTGGGTTTAAGTGTTTGTTTGTATTCTTTACATGACTCAGAATTCACCAAGGCGGTGCTTGCGCAGACTTTAACCCGAGCAACGTAGTCATACGAGCCTAAACCGGCACTGGATTTACTGGGGGGGTTAGAAGAGGCGCTGATGCCGGATTTAGTTGAGTCATTGCCGTTGTTATAGCCGCTTGATCCGGACTTTTCTTCCTCCCAGCGGCATTGCCAGCGTTCATTGGAAGACCATAGCGAAAAATTGCCCTTGGCAACCCGAATGAGCGGTGCATCGGTTACGTTTTGCGAAAG
>JAJRDU010000069.1 GCA_028748685.1 Methylococcaceae bacterium | reverse complement strand
ATTTAACCTGCTTCAGAAAATAGTTATACGCCAACACGGCCGGAATGGCCGCGGCAATGCCGATGGCGGTGGCAATCAAGGCTTCGCCGATGGGACCAGCAACCACGTCGATGCTGGCCGACTTTGCATGGCTGATGCCTTGAAGTGCGTGCATGATCCCCCAGACCGTGCCGAACAGGCCCACGAACGGCGAAGTGCTGCCTATGCTGGCCAGCAGCGAGAGCCCTTGTTCCAGAGTCTTATGTTCCTTGCTGATTTGCTGGCGCAGCGACCGCTCCAGGATTAACTCAAGATCGCCGCTGTGTTGCAACATCGGCGTGGCGTTTTCACGGATATTGCTCAGCGCCTGAAAACCAACATTGGCAATTCTACCCAGCGCGCTGATGTTTTGATCGAGATCGGCGGCCTTTGTAAAATCATTGGCCGTCCAAAACTGCTCCGCATAATTTCGATTGCAGTGGTTGATACCCCATAAAACCCAGCTTTTATAAAAAATAATGGCCCAAGTGATTGCCGAAAACCCGATCAGTACCCATAACGTGAGTTGTACGATATTGGAAGAGGAAAGTTGCAACATGACTAATCCTTAAGTTGTAGTTTTGAAACGGTTGGAACAGCAAAGATTTGTATAGTCCGATTTCATACCTTTCAGTAAATCCCGAAACGATAGCGATTACCCACGCCAGGGACTTCGAGAGCTTTTATCTCCTGCCGGCTTTTTACTTGTAACTATTCAACGTCCTTTTAAGCGCTGGTGGTTTACTCCCTTTCCTGCTGGACGACTACATGGATGCAGGAGGTAGAGCAACGCAAGGAGCCGTTGCCGAGAGGGATTTTGTGCTCCGCGCCGAATAGTTCCTTTTATTTTTCAATTCAATGCAAAAACAATCGGCACGATGACGGTACAGGCCACCGCCGTATTACCTCGCCTGGCCGGAATGAACCGCCATTTCTGCACGGCGGCGACGGCTGAATCATCCAACACCTTGTGGCCGCTACTGCGGTGTACGGTCACTTGCTCGCTGTGCCCGTCGGCGCTCACTCTGACCCTGAGCAAAACATTGCCCTCCCAGCCCAAATTTTTGGCCTCTTCCGGATATTTCGGCTTGGGATTGGTCGCGTAATTGGCCTTAAAATCTGCTTCGCTAATAGCTTCGGCGTCACCGCTGCCCGAGCCTGTACCCGGAGCGTTTCCGGGCCCTTTGCCCCCTCCGCTTCCACCTCCCACGCCGCCGCCCATACCGATACTGCCGGCTATGCCTTGCCCCGTTTGCGAGGCGACGCCATAGCCGCCCGCCGAACCGCCGGGGCCGGTCTCGTTAATGATTTCGGGTACCGTAGTTGTCGAGGGCGGTTTTTCTCGCTTTAGCGACGGCGGCTTGATTTTTTCCACGTCCTGCGGCTTGCTGGTTTTTCGCTTGGGCTTGACCAGCGGTTTTGCGACCGGCATGGGGTCCGCGACGGGCAGCGGGATGGCGACGGGCTGGACATCTTCCGTTTCCACGACCGCCGGTAACACGGGTTTTGTCAGTGTGTCGGGAGGGATGGGTTTGGGCGCATCCGCCATCAATGTCACTTCAATCCGCTGAGTAAGGCTTTCAGGCTCCGAGTTTTTCACAGCGGCCTGCAAGCCATGCCAAATCCCGAAATGTAATACAAATGAAAATATCCCCGCCAAGCGGGCAATTTGCTGGGGGCTATAGGCTGCTAATTTAGCGAATAAGCTGCTCATGAAAGAGGGGCAATCGATGGCCATTTCCAGATTTTGCTTGATAGAGGCTTAGGCATTTTTCAACACCCAAGCCTCCCGCCATGCTCAGTACGTCAACGTGACGCCAACGAATACCGAGCGCCCCATGCCGGGGAGATTGCGGTTGTTTCTAAAACCTGGGTCTGGAAACGAAATTGACATGGCGTAGTGATCGCCCGCATAGACGCCAGCCAGAGGATGGTAATACTGTTTGTCCAGTACGTTATCCACGCCGACGTCGACGCTCATGTTTTTCCATTGATAGCCGGTCTTGGCGTTCAGCAATATGTAGGACGGCGTGGTCAGTTCGTTTCGAATGGCCTGAACGTCGGTCTTGGAATCGACGAACTGCATTTCAACGGCGCTTTTCCAGCCATCCAATTGATGATCCAGGCTCAGTTTGGCATTGAAAGGCATCATGTGATACAGGTTGCCGCCGTCCATGCGTTCGCCTCGAACGTAACTCATGATGGTGCGCGCGGCGAATTGGCCAAAGTCGCGATGCTGATACAAGTCGGCCCTGCCGCTCAGATCCATGCCCCACAAACGAGCATCGTGATTATTCATGCTCAGAAAATAAAAACCATTGGTAGGCTGCGTAGTGAAGCTATGGGCCGCCGACACACTGCAGTTCGCATTGCCTGTACCGCAGCGATCGACATCGATGAAGTTTTCGACATAGCTAAAGTAAGGCGTGGCCTTGACTTCCCAGGCATTATTTTCAGGGTCACGGAACGAGGCCGAGAAGCTGATGTTATGGGCAGTTTCTTCTTTCAAATTGATATTGCCCACATAACCGTTACCGTCTCCATAGCTCCCCATCATCGACATCATCATCGAGGCTGTGCTCCATGGGTATAAGTCATAGATCCCGGGAGCCCGATTTTTTCTGGCATACCCGAATTCATACTGTGCGGTGC
>JAJRDU010000068.1 GCA_028748685.1 Methylococcaceae bacterium | reverse complement strand
GATGCCGACATTGCAGGGTATTTGCCGCAAGATTCTGTTTTGCTGGCGCATTTGAGCATTGCTCGGGAGGCTCTCGATGCCTACCGGCACCAGCAAACGGCGCAATGCGAACAGGTCTTGCAAAAACTGCCGTTTCGCTCGGCGTTTCGCGATTTTAGAACCTTACTGAAAGCGCAGCTGGCGAGTGCGACGTCGATCGAGCATGCACAATCGATGTTGAGCAAAATACCGGCGCAATCGCCCTATCGTTCGGCCGCCGATGCCTTGCTGGCTTACACACAAAACGGCTCGGATTTCGCCGCGGCCATGATGGGTCTCGATCACAATCCGCGCCGCGCCGTCGCGCAAGCCTATTGTCAGGGCATGCTGGCCGCTTATCCCGGCGGACGCAAGGATTATCTTAAATATTTCGATTTGAAGGACGGCTTCGAAGAGAACCGAATTCAAGCCTTGCTTTGCGAGAAAGGCGAGGATAGTGACGGCGCCTGGTTTTACTGGCGACGCTGCATCGATGCCTTAAAAAACAAAAATCCTGAAAGCGATAAAAAAATAGCGTTGATATTAAGGCACATGGCGGTCGGCGCCTCATTGACCGAGGCCGCCGGCTTGATCATCGAAAGCCTGGATTACGATAGCGATGATAGAGACAGCTATCTGAAAATACTGGATTTTTACGATCAGACAAAACCCGACCCGGCCAAATACCAAAGTTGGTTGGAAAATAGTCTGAAACGTTTTCCGAAAGACATCGATTTATTGGCGCGCGCCGCCAAATCCGCGTCCGCCAAAAAAGCCTTCAAGAAGGCCGCGAGCTATGCTCAGGCCTTGTTGAAAATCGATCCCGTCAACACGCTGGCAAAGCAATTGTTGTTCGCCAGTCATATCGCGCATGCCCGCCGCCTGATCAAAACCGAAAAATATCATTTGGTGGCCAAGGAAATTGAGGCGGCCGAACGATTGACGGTCGATAAGAGTCTGCGCCGCCAGGCCGAACTGCTGAGGGGTTTTCATGTCTGGGCGGCGGAAGATAAAACGCAGGGGCTGCAACTGATCGTCGAATCCCTGCAAAAGCTGAATGACGATCCGGTCAATGTCCAGTTTCAGGCGGCCATGGAAGCCTCGTTGCTGGAGTTGCCGGTTACTACGATTAGCAAGGCCTTGCCGCCCTGTAAGGATCATCTGTTGTCGGCGCAACAACTGACGCGCTTGATGGCATTGATCAAGCACTATGACGAACAAATTGAAGATCGAAAACCGTTGTTCAACGCGCTGGATAAAATCAAGGCGCCGGTCAAAAAAACGATACAGCAACAAGCTTTCGGCGCAGTCCTGTTGCTGGCCTGGTGCCAAGTTTTGGAGAGCATAGAGCACTTCGAGTTATTGAAACATTGCGCCAGACTGGCGCTTGGCAAATGGCAAAGGCCGATCTGGGTATACTATCTGACAGTGTCGGAAATCCGAGGCGATTCCGACAGACTGGGAATGACGGCCATGTTTAGATTACAAACCGCCCTCGCGGACGCCCGCCAGGAAAACGATCAGAAAACGGCATTTTTAATCAACCGGTTCATTGTGCGTAGCATGGGCTATCAAGCGCCTTTCGGTTACGATTTCGAGGACGGCGGCAATGACGATTATCAAGAAGGATACGACATCCTGGACGACTTGTTTGGTCATATACCGGAGTCGTTGCTGGACAAAGTCATGCAGAGAGTCCAATCCATTATGATGAAAACCGATCCCGAGCGTTTCATCGCCGAAACCATCCGTCAACAAGGGCAAAAAATCGGTCAAAAAAGACTGTTGGCACTGTTCGATAACCCGGATTTCTTTTCGGCGGTTGCCATCCTCAGAGCTGCGGAGGAACTGCGGATAGCCATAGGTGTCGGTTTTGAAGACATTGTCCATCGTTTCGAAAACGACGATACCTCTCAGCAGTCGCTCCCTTTCTTTTAAACCGGCTTTATCCCGATGACATCACCCTATCAACTACTCGGCGTTGCCGAGCAATCGACCGACGCCGAAATCAAACAGGCTTATCTGCAACGGGTCAAGGATAACCCTCCGGATCGCGATCAAAAGCGGTTTCAACAAATTCAGCAAGCTTTTGAGGCCATCAAGGATGGCGACAGCCGCTTGCAATATGGCTTATTTCATTTGCCGGAAGCCGATTTCGATGGTTTGCTGGATAGCGCTTTCGGGCAGGCATCCGACTTCCAGCCCTTATCCGAGGACGACTTCTGCAAGCTGCTGAATGCGGTTCCCGTCGAAAAAGCCTTGGCCAACGCTCTCGCAAACAAATCATCATGACGACCGAAAATCAGCAAAACCAACCAGACGAGTTGCTTGCCTCTCTGCGGCAATATCTGCAAGAAACCGATTTCGCGCATTTGACGGCAGTCGATCAACCCGATCTTGCGACGCTGTTTACCGACCTGTCCGGCTTGAAAACCGAGGTCAAGGCCGAATCGCGCCAATTCAAGGCCACGCTCGATACCCTGAGCGAAGCCGTGGCGACGCTGAAAACCGACAATCAAACCCTGGCGGACGAATTGGCCGTGGCGGCCGAGCGTCTGCAACAACGGCAACGCGAGCTGGAACGCGGCCTGCTGCTGGAGTTCGTCGATATTTACGACCGCTTGAGCGAGGGTTATAGGGCGCTGCAAAACTATCGTCCGGTCGATGCCTTGTTCAATCACTCGAAAAAACAAGACGTTCGCTTCATCGAAAGTTTAGGCAAGGGTCAGGAAATCACGCTGAAACGGCTCGAACAACTTTTGCAACGCCGGCGGGTTTATCCGCTCGATTGCGTCGGCAAGCCGTTCGATGCGCGCACCATGGCCACGTTGGACATTGGCCAAGACCCGCAACTGGAAAACGGCATCGTGCTGGAAGAGCTGCGCAAGGGTTTTCTGTTCGAAGACCAGGTGTTGCGTTTGGCCGAAGTCAAAGTCAACAAACTCTAAAATTACACGGAAAACTTATGAGCGACATCATCATCGGGATAGACCTGGGCACCACCAACTCCGAGGTGGCGATTGTGGAAAACGGCAAGGTGACCGTGATTAGCGAGGCCGGCAAAAAGATATTGCCTTCCTTTGTCGGCATCGACGATAAGGGCGAAATTCTGGTCGGCGAAACCGCGCGCAACCAATACCTGATCTATCCCGAGCGTACCATCAAATCGATCAAGCGCTTGATGGGTCAGGACGCCCAGGTGGTGATGGCCGGTCATCACTACACGCCGCAGGAAATTTCGGCCATCATACTCAAACGCCTGAAGACAATAGCCGAGCAATACGTCGGCCAAGCGATCAGTAAGGCGGTGATCACCGTTCCCGCCTACTTTTCCGATGCGCAGCGCCAGGCGACCCACGAAGCCGGACAAATCGCCGGGCTGGACGTGGTACGGATGATCAACGAACCGACCGCGGCGGCGCTGGTTTACGGCGCAAGCCAAGGCGAAGCCAAACGCATGTTGGTCTACGACTTGGGCGGCGGCACCTTCGACGTTTCGGTGGTCAATGTGCAGGACGGCGTCGTCGAGGTGCTGTCGAGTCACGGCGATAACCATCTCGGCGGCGACGATTTCGATCAGCAAATCATCAATCACATTCAGGATCATATCCGCGAACAGCACGGCATGGACATTTCGGAACACAGCAAGGCGATGGCCCGCATCACCCGCGCCGCTGAAAATGCCAAACTGGTGCTGTCCGACGAGCCTTACGCGCAGATCGAGGAAGAATATCTGCTCGAACACGAGGGAGCGCCGATTCACCTGACGCTGGAGCTGGCGCGCTCGGACTATGAAGAGATGATAGATGACTATATCAACGCGACGATGGATGCCGTGCATATCGCCCTCAAGGGCGCGAAACTGACGGTGTCGGACATCGACGAAATCATCCTGGTCGGCGGCTCGACGCGGACGCCGTGCATACGCGAGCGCCTGCTGGATGAATTCGGTTTCGAACCGCACGGCGAAGTCGATCCGGATTTGTGCGTCGCGATGGGAGCAGCCACGCAGGCGGCGATGATCAACGGCCAGCAGATCGATACCGTGTTGGTCGATGTGACGCCTTATACCTACGGCACCAGCGCGATGGGCTACCTGGACGGCGAACCCTATCCCTACCAGTTCGTTCCGGTCATTCATAAGAACAGCGTACTGCCGGCGCGGAAAAGCGAAGCCTTCATGACCTTTCAGGATGGTCAGAGAGAAGTCAGAGTCTCGATCTACCAAGGCGAGGATCCGGACGCGCTGAACAATATCGAAATCGGCGAGTTCATGATAGAAGATCTCCGGGACGTGCCGGCCGGCAACATCATCACACTGACGCTGGATTTGGACTTGAACGGCATGTTGCATGTTTCGGCGCGGGAAAAGGCTACCGGCCTGGAAAAGTCGATCACGATCAATAATGCGATTTCACGTTTCGAAACCGAGGCATTGAGTCATGCCAAGCAGCGCATAGACGGCCTGTTTGGGCAAAAAGCCGGCGACGAAACCTTCTCCAAGCCGGACAGCGCCGCAGTCGCCGAGGCCCGGAAACTGATCAAAAAAGCCGAGTCGCTGTTCGAGACGGTATCGGCCGAAGACAAGGAAGACATGGTGGATTTGATCGAAACCATCGCCTCCGGCATCGAAGACGGCGACGACAACGCGCTGCAGGAGCCGGTCGCCCGCTTGAACGACATCATCTATTATCTCGAATCCTGATGCAGCGCTGCCCTTGCTGCAATGCGAGGCTGAGAGCCGAATCAGTCTGTCCTCGTTGCGGCGCCGATCTGAGCCGGGCCTTAAGCTGCGAGCAGCTGGCCAAGCTATGGCTCAGCGTATCGTTACAGACGCTGACCGCCGGCCAGCCGGATGTCGCTGTCGCCGCGATCGAACGCTCTCTGAGTTTCAAGCAAACTCCGGCCGCGCGGCTGTTCCGGGATTTTTTGGTGCAGCATCAATATCGGGCACTCTACGAATACCTGGCGCAAAAACAATGGCAAGATGCCCGGCGGACCATTGCCGGCTTGCATGTCTTACAGGGAGACGATGAAGCCTTGAGCCGCTTCCTGGCCTTGATCGAGCATTTGTCGGCCAAGCCGGCGTAGGGCACGGGCTTAACACTTGATATAAGGGAACGGCTTTAACCTCCCATTTGAGCTATTTTTCGTTCGATTCCTTGGCGAACTCCTTTCTCAGCGTGGTGAATTGCCGCAATTGGGCGTCGATCTTGCCGTTGAACGATTCCGGCGGGAATTGGCCTTGTTCATCGGCAACGCCCACTTCGATGTCCGACAACAGCGCCAACGCCTCGTTGACGTTTTCCACCGCATAGATATGAAACTGGCCGGATTGCGCGGCGTGCACCACCTCCCAGCGCAGCATCAGGTAGGCGACGTTGCTGGCGGGAATGATCACGCCCTGGTTACCGGTAAGGCCCCTGGCATTGCAAATGTCGAAGAAGCCTTCGATTTTTTCGTTGACCCCACCTATGGGTTGAACCTGGCCGAGCTGGTTGACCGAGCCCGTCATCGCCAGGTCCTGGCGCAGAGGCACTTGCGCCAGCGAAGACAGGATGGTACAGAGTTCCGCCAACGACGCGCTGTCGCCTTCCACCTGGCCGTAGGATTGTTCGAACACCAGGCTGGCGGACAGCGAAAATGGGGTGTTACGGGCGTAACGGGCGGCGATGTAGCTGGACAATATCATCACGCCCTTGGAATGGATGGCGCCGCCCAATTCGGTTTCGCGCTCGATGTCCACTACCTTGCCAGTACCCAAACGGGTGGTGGCGGTGATTCGCGAAGGTTGGCCGAAGGCAAATTCTCCCAGTTGCAACACCGACAAGCCGTTGACCTGGCCGGTGACCTTGCCTTCGGTGTCTATCATCACCGTGCCGCGCTGAATGTTCTCGTAAAGCCGTTCGCGGACCTTGTCGAGCCTGCGGATCTTCTGGTCGATGGCTTGTTGCACGTCGCTGTTGGCAATCTGGTTATGGGCGTTCTCAGCGGCCCAGTAATCGGCTTCGGTCAGCAAATCCTTGATGCTGCGCAGATGGGTTAATAGTTTCTCGGCGTCGCCGGCCATGCGGGCGCTGTGTTCCATGATTCTGGCCACGGCTTTCTGGCTGAGGGGGCGCAATTTTTCGCGGCGGGCGATGGTGGCCAGCAGTCGGGCATATTCCAGGCTGTTGTGCTCCCGGTTGACGGTGCCGGCAAAATCGGCGGCGACCTTGAAGAAGTCGTGAAACTCCGGTTCGTATAGGCTCAGCAGGTAATAGATCAAGGGATCGCCGAGCAGAATGACCTTGAGGTTCAGCGGTATCGGTTCGGGCTCCAGTGACGAGGTGCTGATCAGGCTGAGAGCTCGTTCCAGCGATTCGATGCGGATTTCGCCGGCTTGGAGCGTGCGCTTCAGGGTTTCCCATGCATAGGGTTGCATCAACACCTTGCGGGCATCGATGATCAGATAGCCGCCGTTGGCCTTATGGAAGGCGCCTGGCCGGATCATCGTGAAGTCGGTGACCAGCGAACCCAGATGGGCCTGGTGGTCGATGCGTCCGACCAGGTTGCCGTAATTGGGTAAATCCTCAACAATCACCGGTGCCGAACGCTTATGGCCGTTGTCGACCATCAGGTTGACCTGATAGCGCTTGAAGGGGTTGGGGTCCTGCGGCAACTCCATGAAGGAAATCACCTTTTCGCTATGCGGGATGAAGTCGCGGACGTGCTCGATGATGTCGGTCTGCACCGCGCTCAGATATTCCAACACGACCGGATGCTTGGCGTATTTCTCCTTGAGCTCATCTATCGAGTGGTTGACGGCCAGTTCAGCCACTTCTTTGTTTAAGGCTTGCAGTTTGCGCTTGGTTTCCTTGCGCCATAGCGGAAATTTCTTGATGGCATCCTGCACGCGTTCCTGTAAATCCAGCACCGTTTCATGGAATTTATGCTGGCTGTCCTTATCCAGCTTGTTGAATTGCTCCGGCGTCAGCGGTTCATTATTGTCGTCGGCGGGCAGGAAGGCATAGCCGGTGGCTGTTTCGGTGAAGATGACATGCGCTTTCTCGGCCTCTTCCCGCAGCCTGTCGATTTCATTGGTTTCGCGGCGCCGGGATTCGTTTTCCAATTCGCCGGCTCGGGAGCGGTATTCGTCGCCGTCGAAGGCCGCCGGTATCGCGATGCTCAGCTCGTCGATCAATTCCGCCATGTCTTGTTGAAATATTCGGCCTTTTCCGGGTTCCAGTTGTACGGCCCTGGGTTTTGCGGCATGGCTGAAGTTATGCACGTAACACCAGTCGGCTGGCACCGGCTGGCGATGAGCTTCGTGCTCGGCCAGTTGTTTGACGGTGGTTAATTTCCCGGTCCCGTAGGGGGCCAACGCAAAGATGTTGTAGCCGCTCTTATGTAGACGGATGCCGAATTTGATGGCCTCCATGGCCCGTTCCTGGCCGACGATGATGTCGATGTCTTCCAGGTCGTCGGTGGAGGTAAATTTCAATTGTTCAAGGTTGCAAGGCTTGTAAAGCTGCGATGGTGCTAGCGGCGTTTTTTTCATACTCTAAAATCCCTGTGTGGAAAAATGCGGATCGCCGTGGGCGGGCGCATAATTCGCTATGATTAAAAAAGTGTAGAACCCGGTTTCACAAATCTGACTTTAACGGTACTGACTATGACTAGTGTACAAAGCATGTTGCAGGATATTGAAATCGAGGTCAAATTGACCAGCCATATGATAGGGAAAAAGGCCTTGGACGCGCGGGTGATGGCGGCCATGGCGCGAGTGCCCAGGCAAGAATTCGTCCCGGAGGAATTGCAAGGCCGTGCCTTTTACAACGGCCCGCTGCCGATAGGCAAGGGTCAAACCATCTCTCAGCCCTATATCGTGGCGCTGATGAGCGATTTATTGAATCCGAAGGAAGACCATGTCATCCTGGAAATTGGCACCGGCTCGGGTTATCAGACGGCGGTGCTGGCTTGTCTGGTGCGCCAGGTATACAGCATTGAAATCATAGAAGAATTATCCGTAGCCAGCGGCGAACGCTTGGAAAGGCTGGGCTATCACAATGTCGAATTGCGGAGCGGCGACGGTTATCACGGTTGGCTCGAACATGAGCCTTACGACGGCATCATCGTCACCGCCGCCGCGCCGCATATCCCTAGGCCCCTAATCGATCAATTGCGGGTCGGCGGGCGCCTGGTGATTCCGGTCGGAGAGCCCTACGCCTATCAGGAGCTAAAGGTGCTGGAGAAAAAAGCCGAAGGCAAGATCGAAACCCAAAACGTATTGGGGGTGAGTTTTGTGCCCTTGACAGGTAAACACGCCGAGGATACTGCCTACCGGGACGATGATAGGTTCTGGCGTTGATTGATTCGTGTAGGTCCGATTAGTGTAGCCAGGACGCCGATGTAAATCGAATCACCGAAGTGATCAATAAACACACTGACAGCCACGGCGAGCGCCGAAGCAACTTCCAAGGTAGCCTACAATGCATTCAAATAGCCTATTGACCGGGACGGCGCTGTTCGCCCTATTGTCAATTTCTTCCGCCGCTTTCGGTCAAACCGGCAATACGTCGAAGGGGCATTGCCATCCCGAAGAACGTGTCCAGTTCTCCTGCCGAATTAAGACGAAGATCGTTTCCTTATGTGCGGCGGGCGAACCGGGGGCGATTACCTCCCTCGTCTATCGCTACGGTTTGCCGGGCAAGATCGAGAACGAATTCGTTGCGCGAACCGACAATAGCAACCGATTCTTCGCGACGGTTTCTCCCGCCAGCCCTGGTGCCTCGGTAAAGCAACTGTGGTTTGACCGGGGGCGGGTACGCTATCTGCTCACCGAGTGCGTCGGTGGAAACTGCCGTCAGGGAGGCGGCTTGGCGGTGCTGGACGGCGATCGTGTGGTGATGAACGCAAGTTGCGCGCAGTCCGCCGAAGGCGACCAAGCTTGGTTTGCTCGAGATTTGATCTCGTTCGGCGCGGAGGAAGGCAGCGGCGGCGCTGATAATAATATACGGTCGACGAGCGAGTTGCTAAAGATCGAGGATGCCGACAATAATCTCGAGGCCCTATTCGGGCGCAGTGCGGGCGGCTCGACAAAATAAACCACCGCGTCCGGGACGGTAATGAGGATATATCGATAGGGGGCTACCATCCTCGATTTCAAACGGTTTCAACGATGCCGTTTTCCGGGCGTCATATCAAGCGGCCAAACTCTGCTATTCTTTTGTCCCCAATTGCATCACGCACCAAACAAACCCTCGTTAACAGGATATTCCCAGCCATGGACGCCATCCACTCCCTGATCGAAAACGTCGAAAAAGTCATCATCGGCAAAAGGCCCATCATCGAATTGGCGGCCGTGGCGCTGTTGTGCCGCGGCCATGTGCTGATGGAAGACGTGCCGGGTACCGGCAAGACCATGCTGGTCAGGGCCTTGGCCCGTTCGGTGGCGGTGGACATGAAGCGCCTGCAATGCACGTCCGATCTCTTACCGTCCGACATTACCGGCGTGGCGGTCTATAACCAGAAGACCGCCGATTTCGAATTCCGTCCTGGCCCGGTGTTTACCCATCTGCTGTTGGCCGACGAGATCAACCGCGCCACGCCACGCGCGCAGTCGGCCTTGCTGGAATGCATGGAAGAGTTCCATGTCAGCGTCGACGGTTGCAGTTACGAATTGCCCAAACTGTTCATGGTGCTGGCTACCCAGAATCCCATCGACATCGCAGGCACTCACGCCTTGCCGGAAGCGCAATTGGACCGCTTTTTCATGCGCTTGCGCATGGAGTACCCGACGTTGGAGCAAGAAATGCGCATCCTGGCGGCGCAGGCGCAGGTTCATCCCATCGAGACATTGCTGGCGGTGACGTCGGAAACGGAAATCCTGGCGGCGCGGGAAAAGGTCAAGGCCGTGCATATCGACATGGATGTCGCCAAATACATCGCCGGCATCAGCGCCGCCAGCCGCCAGCACCCGGATTTGCGCTTGGGTGTTAGTCCGCGCGGCACGCTGGCCTTGGCGCGCGGCTCGCAAGGTCTGGCGTTGCTGCGCGGCCGGGATTTCGTGACGCCTGATCTGGTGAAAACCATCGCTCCCGCCATCCTGGAACATCGCTTGATCGTCCGGCCGCAGGCGGCGGTGTTGGGGCGTACCTCCGGCGATATTCTCAGCGAGATTCTCAACCGCTTGCCGCCGCCGGTCGTATAAGACGCACTATGTCCTTGCGTCTGAAATTCGCCATCCTCGGCGTGTTTACGCTGGCGGCTTATTCGGCGGCGATCAGCCGCGAACAGAGTTTGCCCTGGCTGATCGCCGCCTTGTTCAGCGCCAGCTTGCTGACCGGCATGCTCTGGCCGCGCTGGTTGATTCAACGTCTGGCTGTTAGCCGGGTCGGGCCGGAACGGGCGCTGGAAGGCGAAACGGTGGTGTTTAGCGTGGAAGTGGAGAATCGCGGCTGGCTGCCGCGCTTCATGGTGGAACTGGTCGACCGCCTGCCTTTCGTCGGCGCCGCCGAAAACGACCCGAACAATGCCGACAAATTGCTGGGCAGCGTCAGCTATGTGCCGGCCGGCGGCAAACGCAGCTTCGAGGTGCCGTTGCTATGCGAAAAGCGCGGCTATTACCGGCTGGGGCCGGTGGGCGTGGCCTCGAGTTTTCCGCTGGGCCTGGCCGAGACGAAAAAAACCACTAACGACGGCGTGCAGACGCTGACGATTTATCCCAAGGTTTTTCCTATCTTGGTTATGCCGCTGTTCGGCGCCCCCAGCCAGATACATCGCGGCGGCTATCTATTGCCGGAGGGCGCCGGAGCGGCGGAATTTTCCGGGCTGCGTGAATACCGTCGCGGCGACAATCCCCGCCATGTACATTGGCCCACTTCGGCGCGGCTGAACGAATTGATGGTCAAGGAGTTCGAGCCGCTGGCCTCGGCCTGTCTCTGTATCGCGCTGGATCTGGCCAAGGACGCCAATATCGGCCGAGGCAAACAGACCTCGCTGGAATATGCGATCCGCATTGCCGCCTCGGTGGCCGGCTATGCCTGTAGCCAAAACATGCACAGCCGCGTGATGGGCGAAGGTACCGCGCCGCTGCGTATCGCTTCCGGCAAGGGCGATTATCACTATCAAACCATACTCGATGCGCTGGCGGTGATCGAGGCCGACGGCAAGACGCCTTACGCGCAACTCTTGACGCAAATCGCGCTGGATTGCGTGCGCGGCGAGACGGTGTTGCTGTTGTTGTCCGAACCGCCGATGCGCTGCGAAGCGACCTTGCAGGCCCTGGCCTTGCTGCGCGCCAAGGGGGCGTATCTGTTCGCGGTGGTGTTCGACAGGGATAGTTTCTTCAACGTTGGCTCATGGGTGAATCCGGATGCGGGTGGCCAGCCCTTGAACGCCGGCTTGCTGGAGCTGGGCGCGCATTGCGTTCAGGTCCGCCGGGGCGACGAATTGACCGAGCTATTCAACTCATGACCCAGGCGCCGCTTGGTTTTTCCGTCTATCTGGGTTTATTCGCGTCGCTGATGTTGGCTTTGGCCTGCAACGCTTTCCTGGATATTCAGTACGGCAGCTTCTCGCGGGAAATGATCTTCTGGACGGTGATTATTGGCTGGACGATGATGATCGGCTGGCGGCAAAACCGCAAACCCACCGCGTCCGGCAAGGCCTGGCAAAAGGGTGTGTTGTTTTTCGGTCTGTTCCTGTTTTTCTTTGTGTTTCTCAGAATATGGGACATGCCGCGCGCCGGCTTATATCTGTTGGTGATGCTGCAAGCCTCCTACAATTGCGTCACCACCGGTAGGCGGGAGTTGAATCTGGGCTTGTTGGTTTCGCTGGCCTTGGTGCTGTTCGCCACCTCGCATTATCGGGCCGACTGGACCATGCTGTTTTATCTGGCGCCCTATGTGGTTGCCTTGGTGTTTACGCTGGTGGCGGAACAAATCCAGCGCCGCGGCGACGATTTGCGCCGGCAGAGTTTGGGGAGATCCAGCAGCCAGGGGCAGGGCGTTGCCATCCTGGCGGCAACCGCCGCGATCTTGCTGGTCGGTGGCGGGCTGTATAAACTGACGCCGCAAGTCAGCTGGCCTTATCTGGAATGGCAATACGGGCAGATCAGCCCGCGCAATTCCGGCGGCGATCTGGAGCAACAAGGGTCGACCGGACAAAACGGCGCGGACAAGCCGACGGACGGCGGCGGGCAAAATCAAGCGCCGGGAAGCGGTGAGAGTGGGCCGGGTCTACCCAGTAGCAGTTGGCCGACGCCCGCTGAAATGCGCGCCGCCGCCAAACGGCCGAATATGCCGGGTTGGCAGGCGAAAGCCATCGAGCAGTTGGCCGATGTCAGCGAGTCCGTCCAGCAGACCCTGCAACCGGTCGTCGTCGCGGTCATCGATCTATGGGAAGCCTTGAAACAATGGTTGAAACAGTATTGGCTGGCGGCGCTGTTGGGTTTGCTGGCTTTGCTGCTGCTGATCATCTTGATCGCTTTCGGCGCGTTGCTGCGGGAAGTGCCGTGGATAGCCTGGTTGCTGACGCAATGGGATTATCTGCGTCTGGGGATTCTGGCCCGCCATGCCGAAGGCGAACGCGGCGCCAGCCAGTATTATCGGGCGATGTCCAGATTGTTCGCTTTGCAAGACGCGCCACGTCAGGCGACCGTCAACACCCGAGAATATCTGTCGCAAATCGGCCGCCGGCACCGTGATTTACATAAAAGCGCCGCGGAAATGACCTGGTTGTTCGAGCAAGCCCGCTACGGATCGAAGCCTATCGGCAAAGACAGGATAGAACGAATGCGGGCGTTGTATCGGGAGCTTTATCGGCGGTTGTAAATCAGTTGGTAAAGCTTGTGAATGGCCAGGAAATGCTTCGTGTATGAGGATCGGGCTAAATTTGGCCGACTTATCGACGAAGAAGTTTTTTCAACTGAGTTTCAAACTTACTAGAGTCAACAAACTCAACGCAACTCTGCAATTTCATGGATATCCCATTACGAGTGATTTCCGGCATTGGCGCGCTTTTAGCCAAATTCGCCAATTTGGAATACATTCCCGCCGGGAGATTTCCTTGCTCCACAAGGCCAGAAGCCCAGGCGTCGGCCTCGTCAGCAAGCGGAGAGCCCTGATAACGGTTAATAACACAAGCGGCAAACACATAATTTCGTGCGAGGGCAATATCACGCTGAGAAGTTTTTGGCCCCGCAAGCACTGGTGTTGAAAGTAGGCACAATGAGGACGCGCCAACAACAAGCGGTGTTAATAATCGTCTCCTGGCTGGAATAACGGCACAAATATTACCGAGCATCAAAAACTCCCATAGGGAACTCTGATTAAGTTGATTCCGCTCATGGCTCGACAAGCTCACCACGAGCGGAATCAATCACTTACCATTCGTCCTGAGTCTAAAGAAGGACTTGTTCAGGGTTTCCTTAAGGATTGGGATGCCTTGTTAAGCGGCAAGACTTTCCGACGCGACGCTTTTGCGGCCGTAGGCCAGTAAGCCCATTACGCCGGAAAGGAATAGCCATACGGCTCCGGGCAAGGGAACAGAAGCAACTGACGATACATCGTAGATAATCTTGGATGAACCGATCAGCGAAGCTAGCGTACCATTGCTGCTATCGCCATCCAGAGCTTTTACGAGATCGCCGAAACCTTTGCTCAACCCAAACAACCACAGGCTTTCACCGGTGGAGCCGCCCGTTAAACCGGCGTTGTTTGCCGCCCAGCCGTCGGTGAAATGGGTGTTAAAGCCCAAGGCAAAGCCGCCAGCAGCACCGATAGTGTCGGGGGTGCCGTTGGCGGGATCCGAATCCAGCAACTCCGCTTGAAGCAACAATTGATACGGCTGGGCGGACCATGAAGTTCCACCATGCACACCGGCTGGCAATGACCCATTGATTAGCAGAAAGTTGCTTAAGGTTTTATCGCCTATCTGTGTGATCAATTTGCCGTCCGAATTGAAGTTGGCCTGATATGCCACGCTACCGTCATCCAGCTCTAAAGCATCGGACTCCTCGCCGTTGCCCACCAAGAACGACGTGGTCAGGCCAATGCCTCTCAACTGCCAATACGGGTTGTCGTCCGTACCTTTTTTAACAATCTTGACCATTTCGTCAACATCCCTAAATGCGGGCAAGCTGTAATCATTGACACTGGAAGCATTACCGGTGCTAGCAAGCAACGGTAATAAAAAGACAAACGCCCATCGCGCATTTTTAATTGCAATCATTAAATAACCCCCTTAACGTTAATAAAAAGTGGCAACCCGGCCATCTTGGTTTTTACAGCCGCCAAGACCCGTGATTTTCAGCCCCCGGCTCACGGCAGGTTTAGCTTGACCACGGCAACGAACGTAACATGCTTGTTAGATGCTAGGCAACCCACTTAAAGCGTTATAATCTTATTCTAATAAAATCTTAATCTAATTTTAATCAAAGCTTAATGGAGCCGTATGGAAACCTCTAATAATTGAAAGTTGACCGTTTTTGATCGCAGGCGGCAAAAATTCTAACTTCCGGAAAATTTGCTTATTTTGAGCTTGAAGTTACGGCAATAACACCATTTTCTGCATGATTCCCGCTTTTTAGACGGCAATCAACCCTTAGGCCCGGTAAAAAACGGCCGGGTCGCAAAGATACTATCCGCAAAGCGCTTGCCCTGCCAGGACAGGCTGCGTTTCAGCACGAAGTCGAAACGGAAGGGGTGGTAATCCTGCAGGGTCAGCAATGGCTCGATGGCGTCTTCCGCCAGCAAGCCGGCCTCGGCGAAGGCTTTTGGCGAAATTAGCGGCAAAATGCCGGTCAAGGGATAATCGGAACCGTAGAGCAGCCGGGGATGCCAGGCGCTTTCGGTCAGCAGGGTTTTGATCACTTCCATGTCTCGATTGCGCAACACGATGGCGGATATGTCGCCGAACAGCCTATCCTGCCATTGTTTATCCGCCATCAGTTTGCCGAATAAATCGAAACTTGCGACTTCCTTGCCGTCGTCGTCTATATCCTTGCCTATGGTCGCGCAATGAGCGATCACAACCCGCACGCCGGCATCCAGCGCCCGCCGCAGGCGCAACACATTGCCAAACAACGGTTGGTTGGCGCCGTGCACGGCTTTCTCTTCGCCACCGTGGCTGATGATGGGGATGTTCAGTTCGGCCGCGGCCTTGTAGAAGCGGTCGCATTGCGGCGAGGCAGGGTCTATGCCCATCGCTGGCGGCAGCCATTTTACCGCCCGCGCGCCGTTCGCTACGGCTCGTTCCAAGACTTCCACGCAATCTCGGCGGTAAGGATGGATGCTGGCGACCCACTCGAAACGATCCGGGTAACGTTGCGCCAGTGCCTGGGCGTATTCATTGGGCACGAAAAACGAGGTGTTGGCATGGTCGGGATCGCCGCTGGCGCCGTGAGCGCGGTCGAAGGCAAGCAGCATGGCCTTGGCGCCCTTGGGCACGGTATTCAACAAGGCTTGGAGGCGTTCGACGAAGGCAATATCCTGTACGCCGGCATTGCCGATACAGGCCGCATTGGCATAGGCTCTGTGCTGGAACGTTTGAATCGGATGCCTCAGCGGCGCATGCATATCCGGGCTCTGGGTTATGCCACTGCCGCTATCGCCGGAGCCGACGATGTGAACGTGGCAATCCCATAAGTTGTAAGGATTGATGCCTTGCCAGGCGGCCGTTTCCAGCGCCGATGCCGGGGTTTGGTTTGGATCGAGACAAAGGTTGTTGAGCCTAAACCATGCCGATGCCGGTGAACTGGCCGTGATCAGGCCGGTGGCGGCTAATTGCAGGAAGCGGCGGCGTGAACTGCTGGCGATGATGCTTGAATCGCTATTGGCGCATGACTTCATGTTAGTGGGAGTGCCCGAATCAGTTTGAATCCTTGCCGAGTTCAACGGATTCTTTGGGTTTGCATCTCTCCGCTCCAAACCGGACGCGCGCTAAAAAAAGTCTTGAAGTAAGGTATGAAGCTGGCGGTGATCGGGATCGAATAAAAACAGTACATCGCGGCCGCTTCGCCTGTCGACACCCCGAAAAACCACTGCGGTACATATAGGGTCATGATTGCCATGGAAAAATGGTACCAGGCGATCCTGTGATTGTTTTTCCAGACAAAGCCGCTCAACGCCAGCGCAAAAAAGGAACCGTGGGTGACGAAGGTGCCGTAGGCGCTGGATATGGCATAACCGATGTGGTATTTGCCCATGAACAGGCAGGACATCAATTGTCCGATGAAGTTGGGTTTGGCATTGAAAAGCTGCCATTCGTTAGGCAAAAACGAGCAGATTAGAAATAGACCGCTCAGCGTCACGCCGATCAGCGTGGCTTTTTTCAGGGCCTTGGGGTCGGACGAATACGTGGCCAGCGCGGGCATGATCGCAAAAGCCTGCAGGGCGATGTGATAGGTCGATAATTCGCTGAGCAGTAAATTCGTGCCATAGCCGCATTGATCGGCGACTGGGTAGCCGAAATACTGAATAAATTCCATCAGCGAAAAATGGAAAATGGCATAGGCACGGGCGGCTCGTACCCAAAAAGCCTCGTCTTTATCGAGGTAAGTCACGGCGGAAGCCGTAAGGCCCACAACCCCTAAGCCCAATGACATCGTTGCGCTAAAACACATAATTAATCCGTAATTTATTGAATAGTCAGTAACTAAAATTTTCGCCTAACCAAGAGCCTGTGACAAGACAGTACCAGTGTAATTGTGCTGACTGCGGCTTATTTTACTGAATTGGGTCAATCGTTTGTTAACTGCTTGTCCAAAAAAATCTCCAGCGCAATTTGAACTGATATTGTTTTCAGTTCGGGTGGTTTTTGTGACGAAATTAGGGCATTAAACCAGTCCCGCCAACCACAGGCGCAGACGCAATCCCCATTCGCTAGTGTAGCCCACCGAGGTGAATACGATATCGCCGTCGGCGCCGATGAAGAATAACGCCGGCACCACCTTGACGCCATAACGTTGGGCGATGTTGCCTTGCGGATCGTTGATCACTTGCCAGGCCAGTTGCTTTTGCCGCAGATATTGGCCGACAGCGCCGTCGGTGCCGGAGCGTAACGCCACGCCGAGCAGCGGATAATCGGTGGACACGGCGTTTATCGCCGGCTGTATCATCGCGCAAACACCGCACCATTCTCCCCAAAAATAAATCATCGCCGGGCCTTTGTCTATGATGGGCGCAGCCGGAATGCCGCCCAGCGTAGTCTGCGAGATAACCGGCGGTTTGCCTGTCACCAGGTCGCTGGTTCGCAAAAATTGCCCGGCGAAGATCACTGCGGCGAACAGCAGGTAAAAGGCATATTGCTTGTAATTATTCATAACTTGATGGAAGTTACTCGGTTCACGGTTGTTGTTTTGTACCTTGAATCCTGTACCTCACAATCCCCTCATCAGGCTGGCGCCGTGTTGTTTTAGCCAGCGGCGTTGCTGTTGATAATCGGGCAAATGTTCGGCGACCAGTTGCCAGAAATCCTTGGAGTGATTTTTGTGTTTAATATGGCACAGCTCATGAATCACCACGTATTCCAGCGCGGCGGGTGGAGCCAGCATCAGCAGCCAGTTAAGGTTAATGTCGTTATGGGGGCCGCAGCTTCCCCAACGGCTCTTTTGAGTCTTGATCCTGAGGCTGCGCGGAAACAGCCCGGACCGAGGCGCGTGCTTTTCGATCAGCGTAGTGGCATGCTGTCGAGCCTGCTGCTTCATCCAGCGAGTCATGCCCTGTCTGATCAGCTCGGAGCTTTGTTGCTGATCGACGCTAATCGGCAGGTAGACGATAAAAGCCGTGTCGCCATGCAACTGGATACGAACGGTCTTTGTCGTGGTCGGCTTGATTTGCACGGGTATCTGCCGGCCTTGGAAGGTGACGGTCGCGCCGTCCGCATATTGGGCGGGCGCCAGGTCGGGAACGGCTTGCACCTTGTCGGCAATACGCTTGACGGCCGCCCTGATCCAGTCTTGCTGCGCTTCGACGAAGGCTTTGATCCGGCGTTCGGATACTTTGAGCGGTGCGACGACTTCGATCTTGCCGGGTTTGACTATGATGCGGGTATTTTTAGCACGCTCGCTACGGCGCAGGCTGTAGAGCAAGGGCGGTGCGGAATGTGGGTTCGGTTTCAAGGGTGTGGTTCTTATTGGTCGGAGATGTTGACGAACGCTTCCTGATTGATCATGTGGGTGGCTAGTTGCTGCAAGGCATTGCGAAGTTCGGTTCGCAATTTGTCGTTCATGCTGACTTCGTAAAGTGCCTTGTTCATGCACAGCATCCATTGGTCGCGTTCCGACGCTCCGATGGCGAACGGCAAATGCCGGGCGCGCAGCATGGGATGGCCGAATTCTTCGATGAACAGGTTGGGGCCGCCCAACCAGCCCGATAAAAACTTGAACAACTTATCCTTGGCCGACGCCAGGCTTTCCGCGTGCATGGCGCGTATGCCTTGGGCTTCGGGCAAAATGTCCATATAGAAATAAAACCGGTCGACCAGGCTGCGGATCGCCATTTCGCCGCCCATTAATTGATAAGGCGTTACTGCCGTCATCTCCTATAAACCTCTTTTTACACTGATTCTTGGTTATACTAGACGGTATGAACGGACAATGCCGGGAAACTTCGGCGACATTGTTCGGTCTCATTAGCCCGTTTATCTTAATTGAGGATATATATCATGCGCTTTAATACCGTGACCGCACGTTCAGAAGCCGGCATTCTGGCAACTAACAAGGTTCTGAAAAATACCTATTTGCTGTTGTCCATGACATTGCTGTTCAGCGCCGCGACCGCCGCCGCCGCGATGGCTTTGAATCTGCCTCATCCAGGCTTAATTATCACATTGGTCGGCTATTTTGGTTTGTTATTTTTAACCACCAAATTCAGCAACAGCTCCCTGGGGCTGGTTTTTGTGTTTGCATTGACCGGTTTTATGGGCATGACGCTGGGTCCGATTCTAAACATGTATCTGCATGCCTACACCAATGGAGAACAGCTGGTTTTGACCGCGTTGGGCGGCACCGGCGTGATCTTTCTAGGTCTGTCGGCTTACGCCTTGACTACCCGTAAGGATTTCAGCTTTATGGCGGGATTCCTAGTGGTTGGTGTGATGGTGGCGTTTTTTGCGGGTTTGGCTGCGTTGTTGTTTTCGGTGCCCGCGCTGTCGTTGGCGGTTTCGGCGATGTTCATCCTGCTGATGTCCGGCATGATTCTGTTTCAAACCAGTGAAATCATTCACGGCGGCGAAACCAACTACATTCTGGCTACCGTTTCGTTGTATGTCTCTATCTACAATCTGTTCACCAGCCTGCTGCAATTGTTGGGCGTGTTTGGTGGCGAAGATTGATACTTGTGGGTGCGAATTGACTAAAGTGTTCCTTGGGCATTCGCACCTGGTTCGCGACGGACGACTCAATCGTCATCTCAAAATAACCTTTTATAGTTCCTAGGCTTCCGCATGGGAACTCATCAAGCAACGCCCTGGTGTTGCGTGACGCTTGAGCGTCACAAGCGGTGTTCCCGCGCCGGCGCGGCAGGGAACGATGCTCTCGTTATCAGACTAGAAAATAAATGAACGATTTTATCCCCGGCCAACGCTGGATTAGCAATACCGAATCAGAACTCGGTTTGGGTTTGATTCTGGAGGCGGAATTTAACCGCGTCACTGTACTTTTTTTAGCGACCGGCGATAAGCGGGTCTATGCCAGGGATAATGCACCCTTGACCCGTGTACGGTTTGCCGAAGGCGACGTGATCGAGTCGGCCGATTATGCCAAAATCACCGTGCAGCAAGTACAGCAACACAGTGGTCTGTTGACCTATATCGGCCTGGACGAAGACGGCCAGCTACAACAGATCGACGAGATGGAGCTCAACCACCACATTCAATTCAACAAACCGCAGGACCGGCTGTTTACCGGCCAGTTCGATCCGACCGCCTGGTTTTTGCTGCGTTACGAAACCTGGCGCCGCCAGCAGCAGCACCAGCAATCGGCTGTAAAAGGCCTGCAGGGTGCGCGGGCGGCGTTGATACCGCATCAGCTCTATATCGCCCATCAGGCCGCCAACCGCGCCGCGCCTAGAATCATGCTGGCCGACGAGGTGGGTTTGGGGAAAACCATAGAAGCCGGTTTGATTATCCAGCATCGCCTAATCAACGGCTTGAGCAATCGGGTGCTGATCCTGGTGCCGGAAAGCCTCCTGCATCAATGGCTGGTGGAGATGCTGCGGCGCTTTAATCTGCGTTTCAGCATCTTCGACGAAAGCCGCTGTCTGGTCAGTCAGGATGAAAATCCGTTTCTGACCGAGCAGTTGGTACTGTGCAGCCAACGCTTTTTTGGCGATTCGCCGCATCGCCAGCAACAAGCCCTGGATGCCGGCTGGGATCTGGTGGTGGTCGATGAGGCGCATCATCTGGAATGGAGCGAACAGGCGCCGAGCGGCGATTACCTGTTCGTCGAACAATTGGCCTTGGCTTCACAAGGCTTGATTCTGCTGACCGCGACCCCGGAGCAACTCGGCAAGGAAAGCCATTTCGCCCGTTTGCGTTTGCTCGACCCCGATCGCTTTTACTCATTTCAACAGTTCTTACGGGAAGAAAGTCAGTTCCAGCCTGTGGCGCAGCTTGCCAATCTGCTGATCTCCGGTCAGCAACTCGATTCTGTGGAACAAGAAAGGCTGAAGAACCTGTTGAAGCAGGATAATGTCGACAGCCTGTTATCCGAGGTCAACGATACATCGGCGGCGATTGTTCCCGACAATTCGCCGCACTTCCCACATCCCTGTGGGTCGCCCGCCCGAGAAGAGCTGATTAAGCTATTGCTCGATCATCACGGCACCGGCAGGATTCTGTTCAGAAATTCCCGGCAAACGGTGCAAGGCTTTCCGGATCGGCAATGTTACGGTTATCCGCTGCAGGGCGAGGACTCCGCGGATTTGCAAGACAGTCCTTATCTGCAGTGGTTGGTCGAAAAGCTCAAGGCCTTGGGCGACGAAAAAGCCCTGTTGATCTGCAGGCGGGCGGAAACGGTGATCCAGTTGGAGCAGTTGCTGCGCCAACATGTTGGGCATACCGCCGCCGTGTTTCACGAGGGCATGAGCATCGTCGAGCGGGACCGCGCCGCCGCGTTCTTTGCCGACGAAGAGAGTAGGGCGCAGGTGTTGATTTGTTCCGAGATCGGCAGCGAGGGCCGCAACTTCCAGTTCGTGCGGCATCTGATCTTGTTCGATCTGCCGGAAAATCCGGATTTGTTGCAGCAGCGCATCGGTAGGCTGGATAGGATAGGCCAGAAGCATGTGATACAAATCCATATCCCTTACCTGCAGTTTAGTACTCAGCATGTGTTGTATCGCTGGTATGACGAAGGATTGGATGCATTTCGCCACAATTGTTCCGGTGCGGCGCAGGTTGCCAAGTTGCTAGCTGATGAACTGGCCGAGGCATTGGCCAGCCGTGATCCGGCCTTGGTTGAGGTGCTGATCGCCAATACCCAAACCCTTAACGCCCAAGTCGAAGAGGAATTGCACAAGGGGCGCGATTTGTTGCTGGAACTCAATTCCTGCCGGACGGAAGAAGCCGCGCGCATGGTCGAAGAGATCAGGGCGAATGAAACCGATGGCAGCCTGTGGCCGTACATGGAGGCCTTGTTCGACTGCTATGGCGTCGATGTGGAATATCATTCCCGCGATTGCCATATTCTCTGGCCCAGCGAGAATCTGCGTATCGCTCATTTTCCGATGTTGCAGGACGATGGTCTGACGGTCACCGTCAATCGCGACATTGCGTTGGCCAGGGAGGACATGCAATTCATCTCCGTCGAGCATCCCATGGTGTTGTCGGCGATGGATCTGGTATTGTCCAGCGAAACCGGCAATGCCGCGGTCAGCGTGGTCAAGCATCCGCAGTTGAAGGCCGGACAATTCCTGCTGGAATTGCTGTTCGTGGTGGAATGCAGCGCGCCGGCGGAACTACAGATCGGCCGTTTCCTGCCGCATACACCGATCCGGATTCTGATCGACCAGAACAAAAAAGATCTAACGGTAATTATCAGTCACGAGAGTCTGATCGAAACCGGCGATAGCTTTGATAAGGCGCAGATTAGCCAGTTTCTGAGTAGCCAGCGCCAACACGTTCAAGACATGATCAAGTTTGCCGAACAGCAGGCCGGCGTACGGATGCAGAAGTTGATCGCCGAAAGCGGCAAGCTGATGATCGCGGCCTTAACCTCGGAGATCAAGCGTCTGGTACGTTTGAAAAAGATCAATCTCGGTATCAAGGAGCAGGAAATCGAGCAGCTCAAGGAAATGACCATGCTTTCCCACGAAAGCATTCAGGATGCCCAGTTGCGGCTGGATGCGGTGCGCTTGGTGATTACCAGTTAGTGCTTAATGGGTTTTGATAAAGACCGTCGACTCATCCAGTTCTATGCATTCGAACATCACGTCATCGATGGAGCCTTCGATGTGGTCGACATAGTGCAGGCCGCATTCCGATTCGTTATGCAGATGCTTGAGAATGCCGTGAACACTGAAAGAGGTGCCAGACTCCGGTAGCGTCATGGTGATCTTGATATGGCCGATGATGTTGGAAGCAAGGGGCTCCTTGAGTTTCACCCTGATGCCGGTATAACTGATATCGAGAATGTCGGCATCCAGCGCGATTTCCTGGTTGGCTGCGTTGAACCTTACACCGGCCCGCAAGCCTTTCGGTTTCAGTCTATGGTGATTGCGTTTTTCGGTAGCCATGGGATCGCCTTCCTTTGGATATAACTTGCCTGCTAGAGTCTTCATTTTATACATAAAGTTTGTTTTTGCCGATTTTTTTATGTCAAGAAAATATATTTCGGCCAGCATTTTTCGATTCATGCCCCGAGGGGCGTTTTACAACAATAAGGTTTATACATGCTATTTTCAGAACTAGGCTTGTCCGAGCAACTTCTCAAAGCCGTTGCCGATCAAGGCTATCAAACCCCGACGCCTATTCAGGCGCAGGCCATTCCAGTAATATTGCAGGGCCGCGACGTGATGGCCGGTGCGCAGACCGGTACCGGCAAGACCGCCGGCTTCACCTTGCCGTTGTTGCGGATATTGCAACAACAGCCGATTCCGCAAAAACCGCGGCCGGTGAGGGTGTTGATCCTGACACCGACTCGCGAACTGGCGATGCAGGTTTACGAAAGCGTCAGAACTTACGGGGCGCATCTGCCGTTTTTTGCCGAAGCCATCTTCGGCGGCGTCAGCATCAATCCGCAAATTCAAAAAATGCAGCGCGGTACCGACATCGTGGTCGCGACGCCCGGTCGCTTGTTGGACCTGATTCAGCAACGCC
>JAJRDU010000067.1 GCA_028748685.1 Methylococcaceae bacterium | reverse complement strand
CCAGAAAAGCTATTTTCTTATATCAAGCATACCCATCAGCGCTGTGATCACCGGGCTTGTCCAACAACCGGTTCAGATTGTGGTTCGCTCTGCTCACACAATCTAACCTTATTCGTTAGGCTTGCTCATTTCAAGTTCCATTGGTACATCTCCTTGAAATCCTCAAAACAAGACTTGCAAACCCAATAAGTTTCCTCATCATCAGTCCACCCCTCGTGCTGTATGTTTTCGGCATCTAGGTCAGATATCTTCTGCGAACAGAACTCACAATGATCATGATCCCAGTGAGGGCGCGTTCTCGTCCACTTCCTCCACGACCACGAGTACTTGCTGTAGAAGGACGGTTCCTTGCCAAATTCCAATCGCCAATCATCGTTTTCGATTGTCATGGTCTCGTCTTTATGGGCCTAACGTTTGAATTAAAGGTCAAGTCAGCTCAAGAGTTTTGAGCAATGCGATTAATTTACCCTGACTTGTACCTTTCAATGAAGCGTTGAACGACATACGGGACACCCTCTAATTTGGTGTATTTGGCCTTGAATCAAAGCGTTGAAATTCGTTTTCCAGATAAAACCGCTTTGCAGTTGTTCGTCATTAACTCCGTTATGCGACAACTGCAAAGCGGTTTTAGTACCATTTTTTCAGCGCTTAGTCAAAATTCCAGAAATGACCAAAACTGTCGGGTATGTTGATCAGCGTCCGAGGTGAGGGGCGGCCGACCGAAGGGAGGGAACCCAGAAGCGCAGCTTCTGGGCCGTCCCTTCGACCGAAGCGTTAGGTTTCACTCTCGGTGCGCCTGGATGCTTTGCGAGCAGTGGTAACGAGCGCTTGGGTCCAGAGCCCTGAGTTTGAGAATTTCGTTCCATGTCGAATCCCAGTCTCGTTCGTCCGTGAGTGCGCGGCCCGTTAGTCATCGCCGTCCTGTTTGAAAACGCGCCAGATTGGAAGATCAGTGATGGCCCTTGAGTCAAAATATGCTTCCAAGAAAGTCTCGAACCAACCGGCATCCATGCCGAGGGACATATGTTCGGCCCCAGAGAGCATTACTAGACCCCAGGGACTTCGGGGGCCAAACCCAAACTCGCAGAAGGCAATACCTGTATTTGACTCGATGTGATTCAAGACTGACCAACAAGGATAGGTCTGGCCTGGGACGCCATAGTCCCATTCACGCTGGAGCATGGTGGGCTCGACGAGAAGACTTTGAATGTGAGACTTCACTCGCTCATCATGTAGCTCCGCGAGCTCAGTTTCGACGAGTGACCGTATTTGCGTTGGCGTGACAGGCATGGTGAAATCTAACGTAATATATACGACACAGCCTGTCTTATAACAAAACAGCTATGTCGTATAACATGATTTAAAAATAGATAGCACCTTGTTCTCACTGGCTTTTATAAAAACAAAAAAGACATATCCGATAGGAAATACGACACTCTTACTTCTTGATATACAAATCCGTAATCGTCCCCTCGACCATTTCCGCCGCGAAAGCAAAGGTTTCGGACAGGGTGGGGTGGGCGTGGATGGTCAGGCTGATGTCTTCGGCGTCGGCGCCCATTTCCAGGGCCAGCACCGCTTCGGCCAGAAGTTCGCCGGCGCCTGGACCGGTGAAACCAGCGCCGAGCAGGCGGCCGGTGGTCTTGTCGGTCAGTATCTTGGTCAGGCCTTCGTTGCGGCCCAGCGCCAGGGAACGGCCGCTGGCGGCCCAGGGGAACACGCCTTTTTCGTATTCGACCCCTTGTTGCTGCGCCTGGTTTTCGGTCAAGCCCATCCAGGCCACTTCCGGGTCTGTGTAAGCGACGGACGGAATGGTCAGCGCGTCGAAGCCGGCTTTCATGCCGCTGATGACTTCGGCGGCGATCTTGCCTTCGTAACTGGCCTTGTGGGCCAGCATCGGGTTGCCGACGATGTCGCCGATCGCGAAGATGTGGCCGACATTGGTGCGTTGCTGTTTGTCGACGGCGATGAAACCGGCTTCGTCGACGTTGATGCCGGCTTTCTCGGCGGCTATCAATTTACCGTTGGGACGGCGGCCGACCGCGACCAATACCGCGTCGAACACGTCCGATTCCGGCGCGTTCTTGCCTTCGAAGCTGACTTTCAGGCCTTCCGGCGTCGAGTCTATGGCCTTGACGCGAGTTTGCAACCAGAGGTTGTCGTATTGTTTCTTGATCTTGCGTTGCAGCGGCGTGACCAGGTCCTTGTCGCAGCCGGGGATGATTTGATCCATCAACTCGACGACGCTGATTTTCGACCCCAGCGCATGGTAAACCGTGGCCATTTCCAGGCCGATGATGCCGCCGCCGACGATCAACAGTTTGTTGGGGACGGATTTCAGTTCCAGCGCGTCTGTGGAATTCCACAGACGCTCGTCGTCGTTGGGGAATACCGGAATCTTGGTCGGGTGCGAGCCGGCGGCGATGATGGCGTTGTCGAAGGTCATGGTTTGCTCGCCGTTTTCGCCGGTCACCAGCAGGCTGTTGGCGGTGGCGAATTTGCCGACGCCGTTGATCACGGTGATCTTGCGTTGCTTGGCTAGTTTGCCCAGGCCTTGGTTCAGGCCCTGGCTGACGCTGTGTTTCCAGCTCCTGATCTTGTCCAGATCGATGGCTGGCTTACCGAAGCTGACTCCGTGTTCGGCCATGGCGTCGGCTTCATGGATGATTTGCGCGACATGCAGCAAGGCCTTGGACGGAATGCAGCCGACATTCAAGCAGACGCCGCCCAGCACCGGATAGCGCTCGATCAGCACCACTTGCTTGCCCAGATCGGCGGCGCGGAACGCCGCCGTGTAACCGCCGGGGCCGCCGCCCAGAACCAATACTTCGGCGTGTGTGACGGAATTGCTCATATCCTTAACTCCCAGAAAATCATGTAGGCTGGGTTGAAGCGGTAGCGTAAACCCAGCTTGTTTGCCATTTGCTGGGTTTCGCCTTGCTCAACCCAGCCTACGCATTGAAAACCGTATATTAGAAGCGCATGAGTGCCCCTACATTTACAACAACAAGCGCCGAATATCGCCCAGATTGGACTTCAACGCTTCCATGAAGCGCGCGCCTTCGGCGCCGTCGATGACGCGGTGGTCGTAAGTCAAATCCAGCGGCAACATCAGTTTTGGATCGAAGCCTGAACCGTTCCAGACCGGCTGCATCTTGGCGCGGGTGACGCCCAGGATGGCCACTTCTGGGGCGTTGACGATGGGCGTAAACGCCGTGCCGCCGATGCCGCCCAGGCTGGAGATGGTCATGCAACCGCCTTGCATGTCGGCTGGTTTCAGTTTGCCGGCTCTGGCCAATTCGCTTTTCTCGCCCAGTTCGGTGGAGAGCTGGAAGATGCCTTTCTGGTCGACGTCGCGGATCACCGGTACCACCAGGCCGTTCGGCGTGTCGACGGCGATGCCGATGTGGAAGTATTTCTTGAAGATTTGTTTCTCGCCGTCGGCCGACAAAGAGCTGTTGAAGGCGGGAAACTTCTGCATCGCCGCGACCAAGGCCTTCATGATGAACACCAAGCCGGTGAGCTTGACGACATCCTTGGCTTGGCCGGCGTTGACGGATTTGCGGAATTCTTCCATCTCGTCGATGGCCACTTCGTCGTGGTAGGTCACCATCGGCAGGTTCAGCCAGACCCTGGTCATGTTCTGGCCGGTCAAGCGCTTGATCTTGCTGAGTTGTTTTTCCTCGATTTCGCCGAACTGGCTGAAATCGACCGCCGGGATGGCCGGAATGCCGGCGCCGGTCGCTGCCGGTGCGGAAGTCAGCGCTTGTTTGACGAAGTTTTTGACGTCGTCTTTGAGGATACGGCCCTTGCGGCCGCTGCCGTTTTGAATCTTGCTTAAATTGACGCCGAGTTCGCGGGCGAACAATCTGACGCTGGGCGTGGCGTGCGCCTTGCCGCCGCTGGTGCTGCCCGCAACCGGTTCGACAGGCGCCGCGGCCGGTTTGGCGGCTTCGACCTTAACCGGCTCGGGCGCGGGTGTTGGAGCTGTTTCGACCTGGGCAAGCGGTACGGCCGGTGTCGGAGCGGTCGGTTTGCTGGGCGAGGCCGGATCGGCCGCGACTTCCAGCGTGGCGATCAGGGTGCCTTCCGAAACCTTGTCGCCGACTTTGACGTGTACCTGCTGAACCTTGCCGGCGGCGCTGGCCGGCAAATCCATCGTGGCCTTGTCGGTTTCCATCACGGCCAGGGTTTGCTCCAGCGCCACCTCGTCGCCGGGCTTGATCAGCACTTCGATGATATCGATGTCGGCAACATTACCCAGGTCGGGTACTTTTACTTCGATTAAAAAACTCATGTGCTACTTTCCGTTAAATCAGCCAGGGCGAGGTCGCTTCTGGATTGATGTTGTATTTTGCAATCGCAACTTCCACCTTGGCTGCATCGAATTCGCCGTTCTGCGCCAGGCTATACAGGGCCGCCACGGTGACGTGGTAACGATCGACTTCGAAAAAGCTACGCAGGTTGGCACGGGTGTCGGAACGGCCGAAACCGTCGGTGCCCAGTACCGTGTAGGGTCGATTCACCCAGGGCCGAATCTGCTCGGCGAAGGCGCGCATGTAGTCGGTGGCGGCAATGATCGGGCCTTGGCTATTGCCCAGGCAACGTTCGACATGGGTGACGCGCGGTTTTTCGGTCGGATGCAGACGGTTCCAGCGTTCGCAGCTTTGGCCGTCGCGGCCCAGCTCGGTAAAGCTTGGGCAGCTCCACAAATCAGCGTCCACGCCCCAGTCGTCGTGCAGCAGTTGGGCTGCGAAGATAACTTCGATGAAGATGGTGCCCGATCCCAATAGTTGTACCCTGGGTTTATTGCTTTTCGGGCCTTTTTTGAACAGATACATGCCTTTCAGAATGTCCGCTTCCGCGCCTTCTGGCATCGCCGGTTGGTCGTAGTTTTCGTTCATCAAGGTGATGTAATAGAAAATATCTTCCTGTTCGACATACATGCGGCGCAAGCCGTCGTGGATGATCACCGCCAGTTCGCAAGCGAAGGTCGGGTCGTAGGAATAACAGTTCGGCACGGTGGCGGACATCAGATGGCTGTGGCCGTCTTCGTGTTGCAGGCCTTCGCCGTTCAGCGTGGTGCGGCCGGCGGTACCGCCCAGCAGGAAGCCGCGGGTGCGTTGGTCGGCCGCTGCCCAGATCAGGTCGGCGACGCGCTGGAAGCCGAACATCGAGTAATAGATGAAAAACGGAATCATAGGTACGCCGTGAGTCGAATACGACGTACCGGCGGCGATCCAGTCGCACAAACCGCCCGCTTCGTTAATGCCTTCCTGCAAGACCTGGCCGTGCTTGTCTTCCTTGTAGAACATCAATTGTTCGGCGTCTTGCGGGGTGTAGAGCTGGCCGACCTGCGACCAGATACCCAGCTGGCGGAACATGCCTTCCATGCCGAAGGTGCGCGATTCGTCGGGGACGATGGGCACGATGCGTTTGCCGATCTGCTTGTCCTTGACCAGGATGTTCAGGATGCGGACGAAGGCCATGGTGGTGGAAATTTCGTGGCCTTCGCCGGTGCCTTCCAGCATGGCTTTGAAGGTAGCCAAGGCTGGAACTTCCAGCGGATAGGCCTTGGTGCGGCGAGCGGGCAGGTAACCGCCCAGATCGACGCGGCGCTGGCGCAGATATTTGAGTTCTTCCGAATCCTCGGCGAAGCGCAGGTAAGGCAGGTTGAGCAATTCTTCATCGCTGACCGGCAGCTGATAGCGGTCGCGGATGTATTTGATCGACTCCATGCTCATCTTCTTCTGCTGATGGCTGGTGTTTTGCGCCTGGCCCGAATCGCCCATGCCGTAACCCTTGATGGTTTTGGCCAGAACCACGGTCGGTTGGCCGTTATGGTTGACGGCGGAGTTGAAGGCGGCGAAGACTTTGATCGGGTCGTGGCCGCCGCGATTGAGTTCCCAGATGTCGCGGTCGGTATAATCCTTGACCAGTTCCTGCAGTTCGGGGGTGTTGAAGAAATGTTCGCGGACGTAAGCGCCGTCCTTGGATTTGAAGGTTTGGTAATCGCCGTCGACGCATTCCATCATGCGCTTGACGATCAGGCCGTTCTTGTCGCGGGCCAGGATCGCGTCCCAGCGACGGCCCCAGATCACCTTGATCACGTTCCAGTTGGCGCCGCGGAAATTGCTTTCCAGTTCCTGAATGATCTTGCCGTTGCCGCGTACCGGGCCGTCCAGGCGTTGCAGGTTGCAGTTGACCACGAAAATCAGGTTGTCCAGCTTTTCGCGGCCGGCCATGCCGATCGCGCCCAGGGTTTCTGGTTCGTCGGTCTCGCCGTCGCCCAGGAAAGCCCAGACCTTGCGGCCATCGGTGTTGGCGAAGCCGCGATTTTGCATGTAGCGCATGAAGCGGGCTTGATAAATCGCCATAATGGGCCCCAGACCCATGGACACGGTCGGGAATTGCCAGAAATCGGGCATCAGCCAGGGATGCGGATAGGAGGACAGGCCGTTGCCGCCGACTTCCTGGCGGAAATTGTCCATTTGTTCTTCGCTCAAGCGGCCCAACAAAAAGGCATGGGCATAGGTACCGGGCGCGGAATGGCCTTGCGAAAAAATCAGATCGCCGCCGTGCTTGTCGGATGGCGCGTTCCAAAAATGGTTCTGGCCGACGTCATACAAAGTGACGGCCGAGGCGAAACTGGCGATATGGCCGCCGACATTGGTGTGTTTGTTGGCGCGCAGCACCATCATCATCGCATTCCAGCGCACATAAGAGCGAACAGTGCGCTCGATGTCGGTATTGCCGGGGAATTTGGGCTGTTTGTCGACAGGAATGGTGTTGATGTAGGCGGTATTGGCCGAGAAAGGAATGTCCGAACCAGAGCGCCTGGCGGTACTCACCAGTTTTTCGATCAAAAAGGCGGCGCGGTCGCTGCCTTCCTTTTCAATCACTGCTTCCAGTGCTTCCATCCATTCTCTGGTTTCGTCTGGATCGATGTCTGGGATTCCATTAACGTCGGTATTTAAGCTGTTGTTCATTACGCTGCCTGGGGAAAAATCGTTGGACAAACTATTAAAAGGATACCTGAATTGGCCGTTTTCGGCATGTTTTTTTCCGGTTTGACGTGAACGGTGGTCACGCCAAACCCAGCGGCATCAAGGCTTGCGGACCTGTTGGCCCATTAGGAGCTGCAGGACAGCATCGAACAGCCCGCGCGTTGTTTCGCCCAATCCGGGCGCTTCTCGGCGAAGCGATCTTTTCCCGGTTGCTCGTCGTAGGGATGCCGCAACACCTCCAGCAATTCTCTAACCATGGAAAAATCGCCTTGTTCGGCCAGATCGATCGCCTGTTGCGCCAGATAATTGCGCAGTACGTATTTGGGGTTGACGGCATTCATCGCCGCGCGGCGCTCCTCGTCCGGTCTGGCGTCTTGCCGCAAACGCGTTTGATAAGCCTGGAGCCATTGCTCGGCCAATGCCTTGTTTTCCTCGGTCAGGGTTTGATAACTGCTACTTTCCAGCAAGGCATGGAAACCGGCTTCGCTGCCGTCGGCGCCGATATTCGCCAAGCCACGGAAAAATAGCGTCATATCGGTTTCGGCGCTTTGTAGCAGCTTAAACAAATCGGCGGCCAAGTCCTCGTCTGTGGCTGGATCGAATTGCTTCAAGCCTAGTTTGTTAGCCATCATTGCCTGCCGGCCTTGTTCGAAGGTGGTGGTGTAGACCGTCAGCACTTGTTCCAAGGGTTCGGCGCGCCTGACCAAAGGGTAAATGGCGTTGGCCAGTTGCACCAGATTCCAATAGGCGATCTTGGGCTGATTGCCGAAACGGTAGCGGCGGCCCTGTGCGTCGGTGGTGTTCGGCGTCCAGTCCGGATCGTAGTTTTCCAGCCAGCCGTAGGGGCCGTAATCGATGGTCAGGCCCAATATCGACATATTATCGGTGTTCATCACCCCATGTACGAAACCGACTCGCTGCCAGTGGACTATCATCTCGGCGGTGCGTCGGCAGACTTCCTCGAACCATTGCAGATAAACAGCGACGGACGGCTGGCCCAGATGCGGAAAATCGGTGCGTATCGTGTAATCCGCCAGTTTTTTCAAGGTTCCCAGTTCGTCGCGGGCCGTGTGTATCTGGAAATTGCCGAAGCGGGTAAACGATGGCGCGACCCGGCACACCACGGCGCCGGGTTCCAGTTGCGGATTGCCGTCGTAAAACATGTCGCGCACTACCTGCTTGCCGGTCAGGATCACGCTCAGGGCGCGGGTGGTCGGTACGCCCAAATGGTGCATGGCTTCGCTGCACAAAAATTCGCGAATCGACGAACGCAGTACCGCCAGGCCATCGGCGCTGCGCGAATAAGGCGTCAGCCCCGCGCCCTTGAGTTGCAAGGTCAGGCGCTGGCCTTGGCTGTTGATCACTTCGCCGAGATTGATGGCCCGGCCGTCGCCCAATTGCCCGGCCCACTGCCCAAACTGGTGGCCGCCGTAACAAATTGCGTAAGCTTCCATGCCTTTTGCCAGACGGTTGCCGGCAAACACCTGGCAAAAATCGCCGGATTCGCAAACCTCGGGCGATAAATCCAGTTGTTCCGCCATTTCGCGTGAATAGGCCACCAGCCGCGGATTGCTAACGGCGGTGGGCTGTACCCGCGAATAACAGGCGTCGTAAACCTGGCGCCGATAGTTGTCTGGTTCGGGGTCGCCTGGCAAGTCGCGAATAAAACTGTTATCGAAATGCAATGCGTCTAGGGGATGAATGTTAGATTCGGATGACATGGGATTTTGGCTAAAATTTGTTTCGGATGAAGGGGGTTAGCGGCTAAGATAGCCGAGTTCTCCTTGATTTATAACAGTCACTTTCTCAAACAGGCAAAATCCATGGAAAAATTTTTTTCAATTCGCGGTTTCAAGGCTATCAAACTTAGTTTATTGCTGTTGGTCGGCGGCATCGCCGCTACGCAGCTGACCGGCTGTTTTTCCGTTGGGCAGGAGTTCGCCGCATCGCGAGTACCGGAAATTAAAATCGGACAAACCAGCAAAAAAGACATCTCCGATATGTTCGGTACCCCTTGGCGCACGGGGATGGAGGATGGCCGTCCGACCTGGACTTACGGTATTTACAAATATTCGTTGTTCGGCAGTGAAACCGAGGATTTGTTGATTCGTTTTGATCCTCAAGGCGTCGTTCGTTCCTATACTTTCGGCTCGACTCGCAAGTAATCGTTCGCAGGATGGATGATCCGATGCGCTCCGTGCCTCGGTACCTAAGTGCTACCTGGCTCATTTGTTTAATGCTGATTTCCTCAAGCGCGGAATCAAAAAAGCTTTACAAGTATCAGGATGAACAGGGGGCTTGGCATTACACGGATAAACCGCCCACGACCGAACGACCCGTTGAAGTGCGGCAATTGAAGGCCGCGGCCAAACAGCGCGTTTGGCTGGAAAAATCAGGCGATAAAACCAGCCCGGAATTCTTCATATTGAACCAATATCCCGGCCCGATTGAAGTGGCTGTGGATTGGGCCGGGCACGACAACGTCATTGCTACACCGGAATTGCCGCGGCGCTTTGTGGTGGAAACCGGCAAGTCCGACACCTTGTTCAAGATAAAAGGCGCCGGCCAAGCGCAATCTTCGCAGTTTACCCTGCAATATCACTACGTGATCGGCCGGCCGTTGACTGGTTATGCTAGCGACACGGTATATCTGCCGCCGATCGCAGCCAACAGCCGATTTCAGATTACCCAAGCCTTCGGTGGCGAATTTAGCCATACCGACGCGCAAAACCGTTATGCCGTCGATATCATGATGCCGGTTGATACTCCGCTTTATGCGGCGCGTGGCGGCGTGGTGCTGGAAGTGGAAAGCGATTACTTCGGCAACGGCACCGAGCAGGCTTATGCCACCAAAGCCAACAGCATCCGCATCCTTCACGATGACGGCTCGATGGCAGTCTACGCGCATCTGGCGCTGGAAAAGGCCCTGGTTCATCCGGGCATGAGGGTGGAGGCGGGACAACTTATAGCCTATTCCGGCAACACTGGTTTGACCACAGGGCCGCATCTGCACTTCGCGGTGCAGGTCAATCAAGGCATGGAGCTGGTTTCGGTACCGTTTACGTTTGCGGATCAGAACCGGCAGCCGATCGAGCCGAAGTCGGGCGTTTGGTTGGAAGGTTATGGCGGCAAGGGTGGCTGATGATCGCTTACCTATAATTGATACGGATCGAAGCGACGGGGTGGCCACATTGATGGTTGCGGATTACCCTTTTGACATCGTGTCGCTATCGCGACGGGTGTTTTAGAAGTCGGTTCTCGGATCGACAACCGAGGTACTTTCTTTTGTTTCGCCAAAAGAAAGTACCCAAAGAAAAAGC
>JAJRDU010000066.1 GCA_028748685.1 Methylococcaceae bacterium | reverse complement strand
GCCGATGTCGTAGGCCCAGCCGTCGCCGCCGATGATCCAGACGCTTTTCTTGCATAAATAGTCGGCTAGTTGCAGCAGCGTTTGCGCGGCCGGCTCCTTCATCGATTGCAAACGTTGTTTCAGCTCGGCCACCCGTTCACGTTGTTCGTAAATGCCGGCTTCGTCGGACTGATCGGCATGCAATAGCGCATCCACCAGTTCGCCACCTATCGACTCGCGTAGCGAGACCAACAACTCGCCGGCCTGTTCGGCCTGCTTGTCGATGGCGACGCGCATCCCCAAACCGAATTCGGCGTTGTCCTCGAACAGCGAGTTGCTCCAGGCCGGACCCCGGCCTTCGGCGTTCTTGGTCCACGGTGTGGTAGGCAAATTGCCGCCGTAAATCGAAGAGCAGCCGGTGGCGTTGGCGACGACCATCCGGTCGCCGAACAATTGCGATGCCAGTTTCACATAGGGGGTTTCTCCGCAGCCGACGCAGGCACCGGAAAATTCGAACAAGGGTTGCAGGACCATCGAACCCTTGATGGTGTTGGTTTTGAGCAGTCGCCGGTCGTATTCCGGCAGCGACAGGAAATAATCCCAGTTCTCGCTTTCCGGCTCGCGCAACGGCGCTTGCGGCTTCATGTTCAAGGCCTTGCGGCTGGCATTACTCTTGTCGCGTATCGGGCAGATGTCCACGCAAAGTCCGCAGCCCGTGCAGTCTTCCGGCGCCACCTGATAGCTGATGGATAGGCCGGCCGGAAAGTCCTTGCCTAGCATGGCCGCGTGCTTGAAGGTGCCCGGGGCACTGGCCAATGCATCGTTTGCATAGATTTTGCTGCGTATCGCGGCATGTGGACATACCATCGGACATTTTCCGCACTGGGTGCATAAGTCGGTTTCCCAGACCGGGATTTCCAGGGCCAGGTTGCGCTTCTCGTAAGCGGCGGTGCCGGTAGGGAAGGTGCCGTCGACCGGCATGGCGCTGACCGGCAGCAGGTCGCCGCGGCCGGCGATGATCTCGCCGGTGACGCGTCTGATAAAGTCGGGCGCGCTGTCGGCGATGTTGGACAGAATGTCAAAGCGGCTGCTGGTTTGCGCCGGTAGTGGCACCTGCTGCAAGCCAGCCAGCGTCTCGTCTATGGCCTTGAAGTTGAGGTCGACGATGCGCTGGCCCTTCTTGCCGTAGGTTTTTTCGACCGCGTGTTTGATCGCGGCGATGGCCTGATCTTGAGGCAATACGCCGGAAATCGCGAAGAAACAGGTCTGCATGATGGTGTTGATGCGCTTGCCCATGCCGCTTTTTTCGGCGACCGCATTGCCGTCGATCAGGTAGAAACGGATGTTCTTGGCCAACATCTGTTTCTGCATTTTAAGCGGCAAGGTATCCCATACTTGATCGGCCGGCACCGGGCTGTTCAGCAAAAACACCGCGTTGTCGGCGGCGTTGACCAGCATGTCGTAGCGTTCCAGGAAGATGGCTTGATGGCAGCCGATGAATTTGGCGTCGTTTTCGGCGATCAGATAAGTCGAGCGTATCGGATGGGGGCCGAAGCGCAAGTGCGAGACGGTGATGGCGCCGGATTTTTTCGAGTCGTAAACGAAATAGCCCTGAGCGTACCAGTCGGTTTCCTCGCCGATGATCTTGATGGTGTTTTTGTTGGCGCCGACCGTGCCGTCGCTACCCAGGCCGTAAAACATGGCCTGGAAGGTTTCGGCGTGGGCATCGGTGCGGAAACCGGCGTCCCAGTCCAGGCTGGTTTGCGAGACGTCGTCGATGATGCCTATCGTAAACTGGTTTTTTGGGCGCTCCCGCTTCAGTTCGTCGAAGATCGCCTTGACCATGCCGGGGGTAAATTCCTTGGAGGACAAGCCGTAGCGGCCGCCGACCACTTTCGGTAAGGTTGCGAATTTGCCGCCGCCACTATTGTAATCCTGCATCACGGCGGCCAGCACGTCCTTGTACAAGGGTTCGCCGTCGGAGCCTGGCTCCTTGGTGCGATCCAGCACCGCGATCTTGCGGCAGCTGGCCGGCAACGCCGAGAGCAGGGCGGTTGCATCGAATGGACGGTATAGTCGAACTTTCAGCAAGCCGACCGCTTCGTCTTGGCGAATCAGATAATCCAGGGTTTCCTCCACGGTTTCCGCGCCGGAACCCATCAATACGATGACTCGCTCGGCCCGAGGGGAGCCCAAGTAGTCGAACAGCCGGTATTGGCGGCCGGTCAGTTCGGCGAAGCGATTCATCGCGCGTTGCAGGATGGCCGGTGCGGCATCGTAGAAGGTATTCACCGATTCCCTTGCCTGGAAATACACGTCGGGGTTTTGGGCGGTGCCGCGCAGCACCGGATTGTCAGGCGTCAGGGCTCGGCTGCGGTGGGCATGGACCCATTCGTCTTGAATCATGGCCCGAATCACATCGTCGTCGATGCCTATCAGTTTTGCGACTTCGTGCGAGGTGCGGAAACCGTCGAAAAAGTGCATGAAGGGGATGCGGCTTTCCAGGCTGGCGGCGTGGGCGAGCAGCGCGAAATCCTGCACTTCCTGCGGCGAGTTGGAACAGAGCATGCCGAAGCCGGTCATGCGTGCGGACATCACGTCGCTATGGTCGCCGAAGATCGACAAACCCTGGCAGGCCAGCGAGCGGGCGGCGATATGGAATACCGTCGGCGTCAGTTCGCCGGCGATCTTGTACATATTCGGCAGCATCAGCAGCAAGCCTTGCGAGGCGGTGAAGGTCGTCGCCAAGGCACCGGCCTGCAGAGCGCCGTGTATGGTTCCGGCTGCGCCGGCCTCGCTTTGCATTTCGATTACCTGCGGTACCGTTCCCCACAGATTGACCTGTCCGTGCGCCGACCATTCGTCCGACCATTCGCCCATATTCGAGGAGGGCGTTATCGGATAAATGGCGATCACCTCGTTAAGTTTGTGCGCAATGGTGGCCGCCGCCTGATTACCATCGATGGTAACTGTCTGCTGATTTTGCATGGAACACCTTTTCGTTGAAATAAAGGAGAGCCGGATTGATACCGTGTTTCGATCTGCCGAATAGAACCGTCTTAAGGATGGCATCAACTTAAGACACAATGCTCAATTTAACAAATAAAAATTTGGCGCATTTGAGATCGATCAAAAAATAGCGATTCAAAATGTATTTGGGGGGTGAAGTATAGTAGGGAAAAAATGAGTGCCAATGGTTGGAGATTCATAATATTGGCCGAAAAGATTCGAATCCCGACATTTAGGGAAAGAAAAAGAGCCGCCGACTCCGAAGAGTTAAAAACGCCTGGATCAGCGGGCATGGCGAAATTTGGAATCGGCGCAAGAACGGTGAAATCTTTCCCGAATGGCTGGCTATTTCGGCGGTCAACGATCCGTCCGGCAAGACGACGCACTACATCGGTATTTTTAGCGGCATCAACGAACGCAAGAATGCCGAGGAGCAGATTCGTTACCTTTCTTCACACCATGTGCTGACCGGGCTACCCAATCGCATGTTGTTCAAGGACGGATTGGAAAATGCATTGTTCCATTCTTGGAGGGTGCGGATAAAATAAATAAGGCATTGAATTTGAAAGATAAAAAGCTAGGTGATTGCCGGGCCGTTTTTCATGTTTCTCTTTAGAATTAATAGTTTAAAAATATTTTATCTGCATTCTCTTAAGGCGATTTACAGCAATAACTGTACCCAATCCAAGCAATTTACCGTTCGCTTCGACTCCGCTCAGCGAACGATATATTTGGCATCGGCAATGAGTACAAGCTTTCTCAAAAATCACCTAAGGCGTTTGCGCCAGTCGAGTGGCCTCAGTCACCGGGTTTCCCTTTAGCCACGGTTTGCCAACCGCCGCCCAAGGCCTTGTAGACCGCCGTCAGCGCGGTGGCTGTGGCGGTTTCGCTTTGCGCCAATTGGTTTTGATCCTGCAGCAAACGCGCCTCGCTATCCAGCACTGTCAGAAAATCGGCTATCCCTTCCCGATAACGCAGTTGCGCCAGTTCGCGGGCTTTTTCGCTGGCTTGGGCGGCGTTGGCCAGCAATGCTCGTCGAGTCCGTTCCTGGTTATAGTTGACCAGCGCGTTTTCGGTTTCTTCCAAGGCATTCAGCACCGTCTGTTCATAGTTGGCCAGGCTAGCCTCGGCGCGGGCATCGGCGGCCTTGATGCGGGCATAAACCCGGCCCAGGTCGAAGGCCGCCCAGCTGATTTTGGGGCCGACCGAATAGGCATCACCGCCGGGGGCGACCAGGCCGGACAAGGTGCTGGCTTCCAGCGAAATGCTGCCGACAAAGGTTACCTTGGGAAAAAGGTCGGCCGTGGCGACGCCGATGCGGGCGGTGGCCGCCGCCAAGTTGCGTTCGGCGATGCGGATGTCGGGGCGGCGCTTCAACAGATCGCCGGGATTTCCGATTTGCAGGGTGTCCGGTGCCTTGGGTAGCGGCGAAGCTTGCGACAAGGTGTCGGTCAAGGCGGCGGGTAACTGGCCGGTGAGCACGCCAAGCCTATGAATGGCGCGGGCAACGGCGGTTTCCAGCAGCGGAATCTCGGCGCGGGTGGATTCCAGTTGCGCCAAGGCTCTGGAGGTATCGAGTTCCGTGCCTCGGCCGTTTTCGGCTCTGACGCGGGTTAATTCCTGGGTTTGGGCCTGATTCTCGACATTCTGTCTGGCAACCGCCAACTGGTTTTGGAGGCCGCGCAATTCGAAATAATTTCGGGCCACTTCGGAGATCAGGCTGACGCTGACGTCGCGCAGACTGGCTTCCTGCGCCTCGACCTCGTCGTTGCTGGCTTCGACGTTGCGGCGGACGCGGCCAAAGAAGTCCAGCTCCCAGGACGCGTCGAAGCCTAAGTTGTACAGTTTCAATTCGCGCGGCACGAAGTTTCGGTTGTTCATCGAGCCGGTGCTGCGTTTTTGCTCGGTGTAATTGGCGTGCGAAGTCACCGTCGGCAGCAGATTCAGGCCGCTTTCCAGGTACAGGGCTCGGGCTTCGGCCAGATTGGCGCGCGCGGCTTTCAGGTCGTAATTATGGTGCAAGGCTTGATCGACCAGCGCGATCAACTGGGGATCGTTGAACGATTTCCACCAGCTGACTTCCACGTCACGCTCGGAAAATTCGGCGTGAGTGGCGTTGGCGAAAGTGGCGGGCAGATTCGCCGCCGGCGTCTGGAAGTCCGGACCGACCGCGCAGCCGTTCAACAGGCCGGCGCACAGCAATAGCTGGCCTACTAAACCGGGCTGACTAAGGCCGTTGCGGTACAACAAGGATGGGCGTTTTGCGATGTTGCGGCTCATGACGACGAATCCGAGGAAGATTGATGAGTAGACAAGGCGTCGGCTTGTGGGCGGGCCGGCCGTATGCGTTGCGCGATGGCTTGCACCGTGACATAGAACACGGGCGTCAACAGCAAGCCGAACACCGTTACCCCTATCATGCCGCTGAACACCGCAGTGCCGAGCAGGCGCCGGGATTCGGCGCCGGCACCTTCCGCGACCACCAGCGGAAACACCCCCATGATGAAGGCGAAAGAGGTCATCAGGATAGGCCGCAAGCGAATTCGCGCCGCTTCCACGGCCGCTTCGAAACGGTTGAGACCGCCTTCCTGGCGCTGTTTGGCGAATTCTACGATCAAAATTGCGTTCTTGCTGGCCAGGCCCACCAGGACGATGAAGCCGACCTGAGTGAAGATGTTGTTATCCATGTGGCTCAACCAGACCCCGGCCATCGATGACAGGATGCACATCGGCACGATCAGGATCACCGCGAACGGCAGCGACCAGCTCTCGTATTGCGCGGCCAGCGCCAGGAATACAAAAATCACGCTGAGCGGAAACACCAGCATCGCCACGTTGCCCGCCAGTACTTGCTGCAAGCTGAGTTCGGTCCATTCGAAATCGAAGCCGGGTGGCAATTCGGCGGACAGCAATTTGCTCATCGTCGCGATCGCTTGGCCGGAGCTGATGCCGGGCAGGGTGCTGCCGTTGATTTCGGCGGCCGGATACATATTGTAGCGGGTGATTTTATCCGGGCCAGTGATTTGCTTAATATCGCTGAACGCACCCAGCGGCACCATGCCGCCCTGGCGGTTCTTGGTTTTCAGTTCGGCGATGTCGCCGGGCAACATCCGAAATTCGGCATCGGATTGCGCTACGACTTGGTAGGTGCGGCCGAAGGCGTTGAAATCGTTGACGTACAGAGAGCCCAGATAAATCTGCAAGGTATCGAACACGTCCTTGAGCGGCACGTCCATGGATTTCACCCGTGTCCTATCCACATCCACGAACAATTGCGGCACGCCTGATCTATAGGTGGTGAACAAACCGACCAGACCGGTTTGTTGATTGCCCTTGGCCAGCATCTCGCCAGTTACCCGCTGTAATTCGTCTATACCGGCATTACTGCGATCCTGGATTTGCAGCTTGAAACCGCCGACCGAACTCATGCCGCGAATCGGCGGTGGTGCGAACACCGCAATGTAAGCGTTGGGGATGGCGGCCAGACGTTGGCTCAAACTTTTAACCACCTGATCGGCATGTAGCTCCGGATGACCAGCACGCTCATCAAACTCCCCTAAACGGGCGAACATGGTCGCGACGTTGGATTGATTGGCGCCGCTCAAAATCGAAAAGCCGGCATAGGCATTGACGTGCTGCACACCTTTGGTTTCCATAATGATCTTACTGGCTTGCTTCACCACGTCCTGGGTGCGGGCCAGCGAGGCGGCATCGGGCAGTTGCGCATAGAGAATCAGATAGCCCTGGTCCTGTTGCGGAATGAATCCGGTCGGAACCTTTTCGAAAGCCAGGAAGTTCAGGCCATTGAGTCCGACGTATAAGGCCAGCACCACGGCGGTCATGCGGATCAGCTTTCCGACCAGTTTGGCGTAGCCTTTGCTGAAACGGTCGAAAAAGCGGTTGAATCCGCCGAAAAACCAGCCGAACAGTTTGTCGAATACGCGGGTGAAGGCGTCTTTGTTCTCGTGGGCGCGATCCAGCAGCAAGGCGCACAAGGCGGGGCTCAGCGTCAGCGAGTTGAAGGCGGAAATCACCGTCGATACGGCGATGGTCAACGCAAACTGCTTGTAGAAGGCGCCGGATACGCCGGTGATGAAAGCCGTCGGGACGAACACCGCCACCAAGACCAACGCGGTGGCGACCACCGGTCCCACCACTTCGGACATGGCTAGCCGGGTTGCCTCCCTGGCATGCATGCCTTCGGCGATATGGCGCTCGACGTTTTCCACCACCACGATGGCGTCGTCGACCACGATGCCGATCGCCAGCACCAAACCAAACAGCGACAGGGTGTTCAAGGATAGACCCAGTGCCGACATCACCGCGAAGGTGCCTATCAACGAAACCGGCACTGCCAGCAAGGGAATCACCGCGGCCCGCCAGTTTTGCAGGAATACGATCACCACCAGTACCACCAATAGCAGCGCTTCGAACAGGGTTTTGACCACCGCGTCTATGGATTGCTGGATGAAAACCACGGTGTCGTAAACCAAAAGATAGTCCAGGCCTTCCGGAAAACGGGTCTTCAGCTTTTCCATCGCCTCGACCACGGCTTTTTTGGTGTCCAGCGCGTTGGAGCCGGGCAATTGGAAGATTGCCAGGCCGACGGTTTCTTCGCCATCCAGATACAAGCCGGAGTTGTAATCCTTGGCGCCCAACTCGATGCGGGCCACGTCCTTCAACCGGGTAATCTGGCCGTTGTCGCCTTGTTTGATGACGATGTCGCCGAATTGCTCGGGTTCGGTCAGGCGGCCGAGCGTGCTGACCGTGTATTGAAACTCGGCGTTATTCGGCGACGGTTGTTGGCCGACCACGCCAGCCGCGACTTGTACATTCTGCTCGCGCACCGCGCTGATCACTTCGGCGGCGGTCAGGTTGCGGGCGGCGATGGTTTCCGGATTCAGCCACAGGCGCATGCTGTAATCGCGGGCGCCGAACAGCATGATCTCGCCGACGCCGGGTAGCCGTGCCAGAGTGTCGCGGATTTGCAGCAGGGCGTAGTTGCTCATGTAGACGCTGTCGTAGCGCTTGTCCGGCGAAACCATGTTTACGACCAAACTCAAATCCGGGCTGCGCTTCTTGACGCTGAGGCCCTGGCGCCTGACTTCCTCGGGCAGCCTGGGCTCGGCCAGCGCTACCCGGTTTTGCACCAATACCTGGGCCTTATCCAGATTGGTGCCGGGCTTGAAGGTGATGGTCAAGGCCATCGCGCCGCTGTTGGTGGACTGAGAAGACATATACAGCATGTCTTCCACGCCGTTGACTTCCTGTTCAATCGGCGTCGCCACGGTTTCGGCGACCACTTTGGCGTTGGCGCCGGGGTAGTTGGTGCTGACCACCACGGTGGGTGGGGCGATTTCCGGGTATTGAGCGATCGGCAAGCCGATCAGCGCCAAGCCGCCGACCAGCACGATCACGATAGACAAAACGGCCGCGAAAATCGGCCGGGCTATGAAAAAATGGCTGAATTTATCCATGGCTTATGGCGCTCCCTTTTCGGCCAGCGAGGTGCGCTCCGGGTTGACCTTGGCGCCCGGTTTGAGCTTTTGTAAACCTTCCACCACCACCCAATCGCCGGGCTTGAGACCTTCACGAATCACCCTCTGCTGGCCTACGAGTGCTCCCGGCGTGACTTTACGGTATTCCGCCTGGTTGTCCTGATTCAATACCCAGACGAAACGTTGGCCCTGATCGCTGGCGACGGCCCTGTCGGGCAGTAATAGCGCCGGATAAGCCGCCGAGGCTTGTACCCTTAGCCGAGCGAAGAAGCCGGGGCTGAGCAGTTCATCCGGATTGGCGAATACGCCGCGTAATGTCAGCGTGCCGGTAGCGGCATCCTCGCGCGGGGCGATGTAATCCAGGCGGCCTTGATGTGGAAAGCCAGTTTCGTCGGCGACCGCCAGTTCCAGTGGCGTGCCTTTCAGGTCGGCGGACGCCTTGCCGTGTTGCTGGGCATGGCGGCGGTATTTCAATACCGATTGTTCGTCGGCGTCGACGTAAACATAAACCGGGTCGGTGGAGACGATGTGGGTCAGCAGCGTGTCGTCGGCCTTGACCAAGTTGCCGGCGGTGATCAGTTCGCGGTCGACTCGGCCGTTGATCGGGGCGCGGATTTCGGTGTATTCCAGATTGAGTTTCGCCGTGTAGACATTGGCTTCCGCCGATTCGACGGCGGCGGCGGCTTCCCGCAAGCCTTTGTTTCTGGCGTCGTATTCTTCCGCCGAAATGGCTTTGGCCTTGAATAAGTTTTCGGCGCGGCTCAGGTCGTTCTGGGCCAGCTCGCGCTTGGATTTGGCGCGCTCCAGTTCGGCTAGGGCGTAGTTAAGTTGGGCTTTCAAGGGTTTGGGATCGATTTGAAACAACAGATCGCCTTTTTTGACTTTTTCGCCGGCGTTGAAATTGACCTTTTCCAGATAACCGCCGACGCGGGCACGAATATCGACGGCATTGACGGCTTCGATCCGGCCGGTGTATTCGTCCCATTCCGTAACTTCTTGGCTCAGCGGCTGGGCAATCTTGACATTGGGCGGGGGAAGTTGCCCAGGACCCGCCGGATTTGCGGACTTATCGCCGCAGCCGAGCAGCGAGGCCTGAAGTGCGGCGAACAACAAGGCATGAGCAAAGTGCTGCCGCATGGCGCTGTTTTTCGGTTCGCAAGCCTGATTTGGAGCGCCATGAGGAATGTTAGCCGATGGGCGGATTTTCTGTTTCATGCGCGTACTGCTCCGGATCCGGTGTTAAAATGGTAATGTTCATTACCGTTTAGTCTAGGGTATCATCATTATCTGAGTCAATTTATTTTGAGAGCACTACAACATGGTCAAATGCGGACGCCCGTGCAAGGGCGACGAGCAGCAAAGTCGGGATCGATTACTCGATGCCGCCTTGCAGCTTTTTCTCGAGCATGGATACGGCAATCTGAGTATGGAAACCATAGCCCGCGACGCGCGGGTATCGCTAAGAACTATCTATAGTCAGTTCGGTGGCAAGGCCGGCCTGTTTGGGGCGCTGATCAGACGCTGCAGTGATCAATTTAACGGCAGTTTGGAGGATGACTGTGCGCTGGAAGATGCCCTGATTGCGTTCGGCCGGCAGTTTCTATATCGCGTTACCCGACCGAATGTCTTGCGGATGCGGGCGATATTGATCGGCGAGTCGCCGCGCTTTCCCGATTTGGCTACCCAGTTTTACGAACATGGGCCCAGGCGAACCCTCGATCATCTCGCCCAGTTTTTCGCCCGCCATCAGCAGGCCGGACGGATCACGAATATCGATCCCGGCTTTTTGGCCGATCAATTCATCAGCGCCTTGCGAGGTGAACGTCTGCAAAGACTGCAATTGGGTCTGGAACCGCCCCCGGAAGAGGCCGACATTGATGTCTGGGTCATGCAAGCCACCCGCTTGTTTTTGCGGGGTTGTTTGCCACGGGAATTAGAAGGAAACTAGTTGAGGAATTGTTATGAAGCCGGTTCCCTTTTATCGACGCGAGCGGAAATCGCCGGTCGTTATCTATTGATGCTTAATATTCGCGTTGAATTTTAAAATTTTTGTCAGGTATACAACAATCGTTCCAGCATGGAAATTGGCTGAATTTGCCCTTTGCGACTTGCCTTATCATGAGTGTGTTTGTTGGAAAGTAAGCGTAAGTTGATGATGTAATAACGAAAACGGTTTTATATTAACCCAACTTAATACTGCCGCGGGCCGAGTAAATTACTGGAATGTATATTGCTTGGCCAGTTAAAGAACAGTTTAAGAAAAGGGGTTACCATGACACTACACATTGCTTCGATGATACCGGATCGTGCTCTTGAAGAGAGTGCGCTTATCAAAGCCATCACAAAAATTGCCATCGATTTGGCGAGATGGCGCGAACTACCAATACAAAAGAGGGCGCCAACCCTGGATATCGTATTTTTATTGCCCAGCAAACAAGAAAAACCCGAGTTTACTGGTTTGCGTTTGCACTCGTTCGACCAAGCTTCTCA
>JAJRDU010000065.1 GCA_028748685.1 Methylococcaceae bacterium | reverse complement strand
ACAAGGACGCGCTGACCACCGAAGGGGTCGGCAAGATTCTGGAAGAACTTTCCAAGGATTTTAAGTACATCGTCTGCGATTCTCCCGCGGGAATAGAACGTGGTGCTACACTTGCCATGTATTTTGCCGACGATGCCTTTGTGGTGACGAATCCCGAAGTTTCATCGGTGCGAGATTCGGACCGGATGCTAGGTATTTTGGCTAGCAAATCGCGCCGCGCCGAACAGGGTGAAGAGCCGATCAAGGAATATTTATTGCTCACCCGCTATTCGCCGGATCGGGTCAAATTAGGTGAAATGTTGAGCGTCGACGATGTGCAGGAGATTCTGTCTCTGCACTTATTGGGTGTTATCCCTGAGTCTAAATCGGTTCTGAATGCTTCAAACTCCGGAAACCCGGTGATTCTCGACGAGCAAAGCGACGCGGGCCAGGCTTACGCCGACATCGTTGCGCGTTATCTTGGCGAAAACAAACCGCACCGATTTATAGACGAAGAGAAGAAAGGCTTGTTTAGCAAGCTGTTCGGGAGTAAGTGATGAGCCTCTTGGATTACTTTAGATCGTCGAAACCCAATACAGCGTCGCTGGCCAAGGAACGGCTGCAAATTTTGGTGGCTCACGAACGGTCGTCCCGTAATCAGCCATCCTATTTGCCGCAGTTACAGCAGGAATTGCTTGAAGTGATACGTAAATATGTTAATGTCGGACAGGACGCGATTACGGTTAACTTTGAACAGGATGGTAATCAGGAGACGCTGGAGCTGAATATCGTGCTGCCCGAAGATCGTTGATGGTAGGCGGATATTTAACCGATGCAGTTTGAGGCACTGAGCCAATCGAGCATGAACACCCGATTTTTTTGCGCAAATGTGAGGAGTTGAAATGATAGAGGCAATTGGTGAAGCAGCTGGAAAAATCTGGCATTTTCTGGACGCGCATGGCGAAGCCAGCGTAAATAAAGTCACGACCGAGACCGGGCTCAGCAAGAATGATGTGCAACGAGCCATAGGTTGGCTGGCTAAAGAAGATAAACTCAATATCGAAATGAATGGTCGTGTCGAAACCCTTTCCTTGAAATAAGGGGCGTTTCTACTTCCTTGCTTAAGGCCGGCGAAAGCCAAAGGCATTAAATACTGGCGTTCGGCTTTTTATCGGTTTATTGATTAGTCGGCTTTAGGCGAGGAGTTCTTCGAGAGGTGGCATTGCCTTATTTTGCTGCCTTCAATCCCGGTATTGACGGGATCCAAAAGTCATGTTGTCCAACATGTGCCAATACCGATAAAACAAGTTTTCTCTGCGGTAGGATTTCCCTACGCTTTATTAAGTGCTGTAAATACACCGAATTATAAATCCCTGACTGGAGCTCATTCCTCGAAATGAAAGCTAAAATAGCCACCTTATTTTCTATTGTCTTTCTGGTAGTGATCAACTACGCCATTTGGACTTATGTCAACAACCCCTTGCAGTTGCCATCCTGGAACAGCACGATGATGGGTGTGACATATAACGGTATGCGCAAAGACTTTAGTCCGGAAAAGAAAAACTACCCGACTCGCGAACAGGTTAAGGAGGACTTGGATCTGTTGGCCGACAAGGTTCATTCGATTAGAACCTATACCGCTACGGAAGGCATGGAAGTCGTGCCTGAATTGGCGGCGCAAAATGGCATGCATCTGGCGATGGGCGCTTGGATTGATTTGTCATTGGATAAGGCGGCGATAGCGGATACTGCGTCCGAAGAGGATAGGCAAAAAATTGAAGAGCAAAACCGTAAGCTTGAAGAACAGAATCTCAAGACCGAAGATAGAAACCGGCGCGAAATCGAAAGTCTGATCAATCTGACCAGTCAATATCCCAAGACCGTCGTTCGCACTCTGGTGGGTAACGAATCCTTGCTGAGGGCGCGCGATAAATTTTATGCTCCTGTCGGCGATCAGATCAGGGAGCAGTACAAAGGCCAAAATTTGACCGAACAGGAAATCAACGACAAGATCGAGGAAGGGGTTAAGGTCAAGGTGGCCGAAAAAGCCAATCAGTTGATCGACTATATCAAGGAAGTCAAAAAACGAACCTGGAAACCGGTCAGCACCTCGGAGACCTGGGAAATTTGGAAGAACAATCCAGCCTTGGTAGAGGCGGTCGATTATATCGGTGTGCATATTCTGCCTTATTGGGAGGGTGTCCCGGTCGATAAGCCGGAAGGCGCGCCTGGTGATGCGGCCGTTGATTACGTGTTCAAACGCTATTACGAACTGCAGCAGCTTTACCCCAACAAACCTATTGTGATCACGGAAGCCGGCTGGCCTTCCGACGGCCCGCCGCGGCATTCCGCAACGCCCTCGCTGGTCAACGAAGCCAAGTTTTTGCGGGCTTTCCTGAATCGAGCTACCGCCGAAAATATTATTTATTATGTGATCGAAGCGTTTGATCAGCCGTGGAAAATCTCCATCGAGGGTACCGCCGGCGCCTATTGGGGCTTGTTCAATGCCGATCGCCTGCCTAAGTTTCCGATGGAAGGGGAAGTGGTTGCCAATCCCATGTGGCGCAATTTTGCCTCCGGAGCCGCAATACTCAGTGTCATCTTGATGGCGGCATTTTTATTTACCCGCAAGAGTTTGAAATTACCGGGCAAATTGCTGTTCGGTATCATGGCTAACCTGGCGGCCTCTGTGCTGTTCTGGTCGGCCTCTATTGCCGCCGCGCAGTATCAAACCAGCTTTTCCGTGGTGTTCTGGAGCATATTGTTGATGATGCAGGCCATGGCGATTCTGGTATTGCTGACCGAAAGCCTGGAGTTGGCGGAAGTATTGTGGCATCGCAAGGGTCGGCGCACGTTCTCACCACTGACACCTTCGGCCGAGTTTAAGTATCCGAAAGTCTCCATTCATTTGCCGATTCATAACGAGCCGCCGGAAATGGTGCGTAAGACACTGAATGCGCTGGCCAAGGTCGATTATCCAAATTTTGAAGTGCTGGTGATGGATAACAATACCAAGGATCCGGCGGTCTGGATGCCGGTGCAAGAAGATTGCGACAGATTGGGGGCGAGATTCAGGTTTTTCCATCTCGACAACTGGCCGGGTTTCAAGGCCGGCGCGATCAACTATGCGCTGACCAATACCGCCAAAGATGCCGAAATTATTGCGGTGATCGATAGCGACTACATTCTTTCGCCCGATTGGCTCAAATCCATGGTGCCTTATTTTGACCAGGAAAACGTCGGTTTCGTGCAATCGCCACAAGACTATCGCGATGCTCATCAAGGTGCTTTCAAGGACATGTGCTATTGGGAGTACGCCGGTTTCTTCAACATCGGCATGGTGCAACGCAACGAATATAACGCCATCATTCAGCACGGTACCATGACCATGGTGCGTAAATCGGCATTCGAAAAAGTCGGAGCTTGGGGTGAATGGTGTATTTGCGAAGATAGTGAGTTGGGCTTGCGTCTCTACGAAGCGGGCTATGATTCGGTTTATTGCAAGGAGTCGTTCGGAAAAGGTCTGATGCCGGACACTTTCTCGGGTTATATGACGCAACGTTTTCGCTGGGTTTATGGCGCGATGCAGATCATCAAAAAGCATTGGCGGCATTTTTTGCCCAACAAGAAATCCGCGTTGACTTCGGCTCAGCGCTATTATTTTGTGGCGGGCTGGTTGCCATGGTTTTCCGATGCCTTGGCGCTGTTGTTTACCGGCGCCAGCTTGATCTTGACCACGATGTTGGTGCTAAACCCCTTGCATAGCGAACTGCCGATCAACGCCTTCCTGCTGCCGACTATCGGATTGTTTATATTCAAAGTGGCGCGCGGCCTGTGGCTGTATAAGGCGAGAGTGGCTTGCTCGACCTTTCAGGCCTTGGGCGCCGCTTTGGCTGGTTTGTCGTTGACCCACACCGTGGCGCGCGGAACCTTGCAGGGGCTATTTACGTCCGGCAAACCCTTCATGCGCACGCCTAAATACGAAGCACAGGGGCCGTTGATCGCAGGTTTGCTGGTGATCTGGCAAGAGCTGTTGCTATTGAGCTTGTTGGTGGCGGGTATCGTGGCCATGCGGATGGAACCGCAGTTTGATAACACCAGCGGTCATTTATGGATTGCGGTATTGGCGGTGCAGGCGGTGCCTTATGTTGCTACCTTTCTGACCATTTTGATTAGCGTTGCGCCCAGCTATATCCCTGGGAAAAAGCTGTCGGCGGACGAATTGGATTCCGATTAATTTGGGATGCTCGGATAGAACTTTAGGTTAAATAGTATTCGGGGCCGGGGATTTTGTGGGCTCCGAATATCGCTTTTCCGTGTGTTTAGGGCTTCAATACCCGTAAATTTCGACAGAAATAGGGTGGCGTTAGGAAGTTCCGAGCAGTCGGTTGCGTTGCTTGCTCATGAGCTGGAATTATAAAAAAGCTTGGAATATCAATGTCTTTAGTGTTTGAATTTGGCAAATAACGGACGATTGGGCGCTGTCATAAAACGTTAACAGCCAGAATCTATCTATTTTTGCTTTGACAACGGCAATAGCTATGTATAATGACACCGATTTAGCTAGGTAATCGTTGTTGCTTTTCCAAGTCTTCCACTACCCGCTTTATTCACAAACCCCGTAACACGCCAGCAATGGCTTTTTAAGCAAGAGAGATTTATGTCAGTACAAGTAGAAGGCAAAGTAAAATGGTTCAACGATGAAAAAGGCTTTGGTTTCATCGAACAAGAAGGCGGCAAAGATGTGTTCGTTCACTTCAGCGCCATCAACGGCAACGGTCGTAAAACACTGAAAGAAGGCCAAAAAGTGACCATGGAAGTGACTACTGGTCAAAAAGGCCCGCAAGCAGAAAACGTCACCCCGTTATAAGCTTCATGCTTTAAAGCTGGCAGAAGAGTCGCTTAACGGCGGCTCTTCTGCTGGGGCGTTATCGCCGGATGAAATGGCCGGTCGCTTTGGCGCTTAGTGTTGCAAAGCCTAGGTGGCAAAAAGTGCCGTGGCGTTTTAAGCTATGCTAGATTTCTCTGCGGCCGTTAAATGCGTGCGACAAGGTGCTGCTGTCGATAAACTCCAGCTCGCCCCCCATTGGTACGCCATGAGCAATGCGGGTGGCTCGGATGTCGAATTTGGCGGCTACTTCGCCGATGAAATGGGCGGTCGCCTGGCCTTCCACGGTGGAGTTGGTTGCCAGAATAACTTCCTTGATTTTTCCGCTCGCCATACGCTGTTCAAGCAAGTCAAAACCCAGTTGATCTGGGCCGATGCCGTCCAGCGGTGATAATCTGCCGTGCAGGACAAAATATTTGCCCTTGAATGTCGTCGCTTGATCAATGATCCAGACATCGGCGGGGCTTTCCACGACGCATAACAATTCCTCATCGCGCAAGGTATTGCTGCAAACTTCGCAAACATCGGCTTCGGTCAAGGTTCGGCATTCCCGGCAATGGCTGATGTCCGTCATGGCTTGAGCCAGAATTCGACTCAGATGTACGGCGCCATCGCGATTGCGCTGCAATAAATGAAATGCCATGCGCTGCGCCGATTTCGGTCCGACGCCCGGTAGGCAGCACAGGCTCTGTATCAGTTCTTTCAGCAATCCCTGATTTTGCATTTTTAGAAAGGCATTTGGAAACCAGGAGGAATCGGAATGCCGGCGGTCACATCGGCCATTTTTTCCTTTTTCATCTTGCCGACTTTATGTACAGCGTCGTTGATAGCCGCGGCCACCAAGTCTTCCAGCATGTCTTTGTCGTCGCCGATCAGCGATGGATCGATGCTGACCTTGCGTACTTCGCGCTTGCCGGTCATTAAAATGGTGACCAGGCCGCCACCGGATTCGCCTAGTATCTCGATGGCCTCCAGCTCTTCCTGGGCTTTTTTGAAATTATCCTGCATTTTCTGGGCTTGCTGCATAATGCCCGCGAGTGCGTTTTTCATGGTCATACTCCAATATTTAGTTAAGTGGCTCGATACTGCCAGGCATGATCCGGGCGCCAAAGGTATCCTTTAAGGCTTGTACGTTGTTGTCCGTATTAATGCTATCGACGGCGGACTGCTGCCGATCTTCCCGGGCTTTCTGCATTTCAACCGCCGGCGTCATTTGCTCGGTGGCCTGCGCGGTGATCAGCAATTTTAATGGCCTGCCATAATATTTTTGCAAGGCTTCGCGTAATTTTTCTTCGGCGATGGTACCTACTCGCTGGAAGCTGGGGTCGATTAACAATCGGCAAGTATTGTCGTCTATGCCATCCAGGATGCAGTTGTTGGCTAGTTCGCGGGTGCGACCACCTATGTTCAATGCGGCGATAATTTCCGGCCATGTGCTGGTGTTATTGGGTGGCTCGGCTGTGGTAGCGGGGCGTGTGTCGGCGGAGGCTATGGATGCGGGTGTCGCGGTGGGTTTGGGCTCGCTATTGGCAGCTTTGGCTGTCGCCGGCTTGGTTGATTGCGCGGCCTGTGGTTCAGCTGCTTGCGGGCGAAAGGTCAGCATCCGCAACAGCACCATTTCAAAGCCGCTACGCGGATCGGGTGCCAGATCCAGGTCGCGTTGGCCGATCAGGCCGATCTGGTAAAACAATTGCACGTCTTCCGGCGATAAGGTCTTGGCCAGGCTAAGAATCAATTGCTTGTCGAATTCGTGATCGATGAATTCCGGTAGCTGCTGCGTTAGCGCGACGCGATGCAAGACTCGCAGCATCTGCTGCAAAATGTCCGCAAAATCCGGCGTCAATTCCGCGACATCGGCGATTTTAGCCAGCAGCGCCTTGACATCGCCGGCGGCCAACGCCTGCAGCATTTCGTCGATAGGCTGTTGGGCGACGGTGCCCAGCATGCCGGTCACCGACGCGAGATTGACGCTGCCGCTGCCGTAGACTATGGCTTGATCAAGTAGGCTTAGGGCGTCGCGCAGACTACCGTCGGCGGCTCTAGCTAATATTTTCAGGGCTGGCGGTTCAAAGTCTATCCTTTCCTGTCCGAGGATGAACTGCATCTGGGTGTCGATTTGCTCCGGCAGGAGGCGTTTCAGATTGAATTGCAGGCAGCGAGACAATACCGTCACCGGAATCTTGTGCGGGTCGGTGGTAGCTAGCAGAAATTTAACGTGCGGTGGTGGTTCTTCCAGGGTCTTCAGCAAGGCATTGAAGCTGTGTCCGGACAGCATGTGCACTTCGTCGATTAAATAGACCTTGTAGCGGCCCTGGTTGGGGGCATATTGGGCGTTGTCGAGCAGGTCTCGAGTGTCTTCAACCTTTGTACGGGATGCGGCGTCGACTTCGATCAAATCCATGAAGCGGCCTTGCTCGAAATCCTTGCATACCGAGCATTCGCCGCAGGGGTTGAAATCCTTGAGGTTTTCGCAGTTGATGGCTTTGGCTAAAATTCGGGCAACTGTGGTTTTGCCGACACCGCGTGTGCCGGTGAACAAATAGGCGTGATGCAAGCGATCGTGTTGCAAGGCATGAATCAGTGATTGACTGACATGTTCCTGACCGACAAGCTGAGTGAAGTTGCTTGGGCGCCATTTTCTGGCAAGAACCTGATAAGCCATTAGCGACGAGGATTGGAGAATCGTTTGGGCGGATACTGTGCCAGCCACATCCCGGCACACGAATCCGCTGCTACCGTTGCTTCCTTCCGGACCTGGCGGGGTTTACAGCGTATCGTTGCGAGAGGACCGACACAGTAACCATAAAACATCGGCTGTGCGCCGAAGAGCGGTGCATTATCCTAAATATGGGCTCGATAGGCAACTGTTTATTGTCTGGATGGTTTTTATTGTTCAGTTAAATATGGAAGATCATTGCTGGCAAAGTTCTTTACCGATATAAAAACGGCGTATAAATCAACTCGCGAAGGCACCGGAAATAAAACGTTAGCGATCCGATTGCATTTGCTGCTAAGACAAGGTAGTGTTGAACGCGTGTACTCAACATAAGTGTTAATTCTTGAACTGACCAATCCGGTAATCGAGCGGCGATTGTGACAACGATATCAGCTAATAGTACAGCTCCCACCATTCTGGTCGTAGATGACATCCCGGAAAATCTTGGCGTTTTGGGGGCTCTGCTGCAGAGTGCCGGTTATCGGGTTAAGGCCGCGAGTACCGGCCAGACCGCACTCAAGTATGCGACACAATCGCCGCGTCCCGAATTAATCCTGCTGGACGTGATGATGCCGGACATGGATGGCTATCAAGTGCTCACATCTCTGAAAAGTGACCCCGCCAGCCAACGGATTCCGGTTATTTTTCTGACCGCGTTGGGGGATGCCCGCGATGAGGAATATGGGCTGGAACTAGGCGCCGTCGATTACATTACTAAACCGATTAAGCCGGCCGTGGTTTTGGCGCGGGTACGTACTCAGCTGGAAGCAAAACGCGCTCGCGATTGGCTGAACGATCAAAATGCCGTCTTGGAAACCGAAGTCGCTAGGCGCATGGCGGAAAATGAGCTGATTCAGAATGTCAGCATTCGCGCGCTGGCGCATCTTGCCGAGATTCGAGATCCTGAGACGGGAAAACATATTTTACGAACCCAAGGCTATGTCCAATTGTTGGCTGAACGCCTCAAAAGCCTGCCGGGTTTTACCGATATACTGACGCCGCTTTACATCAGGTTGTTAATTCGTTCCGCGCCTCTGCACGACCTCGGCAAGGTTGGTATTCCGGATCATATCCTCACCAAACCCGGTAAGTTGACCGCCGAAGAATGGCGGACCATGAAGACTCATGCCAAATTGGGTAGTGATGCCATCGAACTGGCGGAGCAGGACGCAGAAGGGCCTGTTGAGTTCTTGACGCTAGCCAAGGAGATTGCGCATTGGCACCACGAAAAATGGGACGGTAGCGGCTATCCGGATGGGCTGGTCGGCAATGAAATCCCACTTTCGGCTCGTATTATGGCGTTGGCCGATGTCTTCGATGCATTGATCTCGCAACGTGCATACAAGGCCCCGATGAATTTTCAAGAGGCGGCTGAGATTATCGAAACCGGCAGGGGGCGGCACTTCGATCCGGACATCGTCGATGTGTTTTTAAGCGGCATTGAGGAATTCAAAACCATCGCCTTATGCCATCAAGACGATGATTGAACGCCCTTCGCCAAGCGGAGCGTCGATACTTATGCAACAGCCAGAAACGAAACCTCAGCTTGTAAACTCAAGCTTTACTCGTCCCGCCATCCTGAAAATCGTAGGTTTTTACGCCTTCTTTGGCTGTCTGGGGATAGCGTTTTCCGGTACGCGTTTAGCGTGGTTGTTTTTGCCGCTTAGCTCGATGTTGTTGTATTTGTTGTTATCACGGCACGTTGTCGCCGATCAGGCTAGAACGGAGCCGGCGAGTTCCGACCGGAAATTGCCAGTCTCTAGTGCTTTCAAAATCGCTTTGGCCATACTGTTGCCGCTTATTGCCGCGGCTCTGCAATGGCTGATTTGGGATGCGGTTTCGCCTTATGTCTGGTTTCTGTTTTTCCCAGCGGTGTTTTTTAGCGGCTGGCTCGGCGGATTGATAGGGGGGTTACTGGCTACCGCTATCGCCGTGTTATCGGTCTGGTATTTATTCATTCCGCCGCAGTTTTCATTTCAGTTGCAGAGCCCCATGCAGTTGGTTTCCATCACCATGTTTATGGTGATGGGCTGTTTGTTCAGCTATTTCCATCATCGCTTACATAATGCGATGCGGGAAAATCGCCGCGCGCTTGTCGCAATTAGTGTTGCCAATCAGGAAATACGCCATCTTTACGAAAAAGCCAAGGAGTTGGACGAGCTTAAAACCCAGTTTTTTGCCAATGTCAGCCATGAGTTACGCACGCCGTTGACATTGATCATGGGGCCTATTGCCAAGCGTCTGGCTTCCGAGAATCTACAGGAAAACGAACGTCGCGACATGGAAATGATGGATCGCAACGCTCGCCTGTTGTATCGCCACGTTTCGGATTTGCTGGACGTTGCCAAGCTGGATGCCGGACAAATGGACGTCCACTACAGCCAGTTGGATTTGACGCAACTGCTGCGTTTCGTCGCTTCTCACTTTGAGATGCTGGCCGCCGAAAAATCCATACAATTCAATATTGATACGCCGTACATTGTTTCGATGCAAGGTGATGCGGAAAAGTGCCGCCGTATCTTGCTCAATCTGTTTAGCAATGCTTTTAAATTTACGCCCAACGGCGGCAGGATTACCGCAACGCTTCGACAGGAGGATAGGCAAGCGGTGATTCGTATCGAAGATAATGGTCCTGGTGTGCCGCCGCCTTTGCGAGAAGTGATATTCGAACCTTTTCGGCAGGGCGAAGGTGGAAGTCACCGGATTTTTGGCGGAACCGGGCTGGGTTTGTCCATCGTTCACGAGTTTGTTAAATTGCATGGCGGTCGGGTTTGGGTGGACGAAGCCGCGGATGGTGGCGCCTTGTTTACCATCGAGTTGCCGTTGTTGGCGCCCGAGGGGACGGTTCTTGAGGAATTCTCTCCGGTCACCGATGCCACTATCGATAGGCAGGTCGTTGCTGAATTGTTTCCTCCACTCTTGGATGTAGCTGTTTCTCAACAAGGAAGCGATGCGCCCTTGGTGTTGATCGTTGAAGACAATCCCGATATGAACCGGTTTTTGGTTGAAACTCTGTCGACTCAATACCGCATTGAATCGGCACTCGATGGCCTACAGGGTCTGGATAAAGCCTTGCGGCTCAAGCCGGACCTGATTCTCTCCGATGTGATGATGCCGCGCTTCGGCGGTGATGAAATGGTTTTGGCGATACGCCAGCACCCGGAATTAGACAAAGTGCCAGTCGTCATGCTCACGGCCAAGGCGGATGATGACTTGCGTTTGAAGCTGCTGCAGCACCGCGCTCAGGACTATATTCAAAAGCCCTTTGTCAGCGAGGAATTGCTGGCTAAAGTGGCAGGATTGATTGCCGTGCGCCGACAGGCCGCGGAAGAACTTTACGCCTGTGAATCACGTTATCGGACCACGCTACGTAGTATCGGTGACGGGGTGATTGCCGTCGATACCAGTGGCAGAGTGACCTTGCTGAATCCTGCCGCGGAAATCCTGACAGGTTGGAAAGAAGAGGAGGCCCTGGGTCGGCCGTTGAGCGAGGTTTTTGTCATTATCAACGAAGCCAGTCGCGAGCCTGTAGAAAATCCAGTCGACAGGGTGCTGCGCGAAGGTTGTGCCGTCGACATGGCCAAGCACTCCTTGCTGATCGCCAGGGACGGTAGGGAAAGGCCGGTTGTCGATAACTGTTCGCCGATCAGAACCTCTAAAGGCGATTTAATGGGGGTGGTGCTGGCGTTCCGCGACAACACCATCGAATACAGCGCAAACCGGGCGATGACGGAAAAGCTGGGCGCGCTGCAATTGTTGGACGCGATCATCAACGGCTCGAGCGATGTTATTTATGCTAAGGATATCGACGGTCGCTATATCCTGTTCAACCGCGAGGCGTCGCGTTTTACCGGTAAAGCCATTGCAAGTGTAATCGGTCAAGATGATAGGGCGATATTTCCGGCGGAGCAGGCGGCGCGAAGAATCGCTGATGACCAATCAGCGATGCAGGCTGAAGGTTGCACAACCATCATTGAACAACTGCCCTCTCTCGATGGCGAATTTACCTTCATGACCACCAAGGGGCCTTTGTATGACGACTCGGGTCGCGTCAAGGGGCTGTTCGGCATATCGCGTAATATCACGACGCTTAAACAAACCGCCGAGGCATTGCGTCAGGAGCGCGATCGAAACCAGCGCTATCTTGATACCGTGCAAACCGTGATGATTGCCTTGGATAGCGAGGGCTGCGTCACCATGATCAATCGCCGCGGCTGCGAGTTGTTGGGCTATGGAGAAGGCGAATTATTGGGACGGCAATGGTTTGCAAGCGGCTTGCCCCAGCCGCAAGGCATGCGGGATGTCTATCCATTATTCCAGAAAATCATGGTCGGCAACTTAGCGGATGCCGAGTATTTTGAAAGCCCGATTTTGTGCCGGAACGGTGAGCAACGTTTGATTGCTTGGCACAATGCCTGCCTCACCGATAACGATGGCCGGATAATCGGCATGTTGAGTTCCGGCGAGGATATTAGCGAACGCAAAAAAACCGAAGATCAACTCAGAAAACTCTCGCTGGCGGTTGAGCAAAGTCCGGAAAGCATCGTGATCACCGATCTGAATGCCAATATCGAGTATGTCAATCAAGCCTTTCTCGATACCACCGGTTTTAGTTGGGACGAAATCATCGGTCGGAACGTGAGTATTTTGAATTCGGGAAATACCCCGCGAGAAACTTTTCGACAACTTTGGCAAGCGCTTTCGGAAGGATTTTCCTGGAAAGGGGAGTTTTACAACCAACGCAA
>JAJRDU010000064.1 GCA_028748685.1 Methylococcaceae bacterium | reverse complement strand
GTTACTTGGGAGATAGGGAGTCATGACTGGATACCTCTCATAGATGAAGGCAATGGAACTTTTACCGCATCATGGGTTACACCAGCAACTATATCTTTCGCTCCAGGAGGAGGAAAGCAATTTAGCATGACGTTTACACCGATGCCGACTCCCTCTGCTGTTTGGATAATGGGTTCCGGCTTGCTTGGGTTATTGGGTTTAAATTCACGCCGTCAATCAGACTCTTAATTCGAGCGAAACTTCGAAAATGGCTTTTGGACACAGAAATGATCGCCGACAGGCAATCCATCAAAGCCTTGAGGATTTAGCGGCAGTTTGCTGTCGCCCCCCTATCACCCTACCATTTGGCACTAACACCATATTAATACCTGCTTTTCAACAATCTCGCAGGTTTCGATTTTCGAGCGGCCCAATGCAACCTGCTTGACCACTTTGCCGTTTTCAATCGACATAGTTAAAAGCACTGTTCGCGATCTAATTACCGTAGTGTAAATCGGACGAATATTGTCGAGGAAACCGACTCTACCTCGACTCAATGCGTCTCTGCCCTCATTCTGTACAGTTCTTCGGCGACAGTAATATGTGGTATTACAAGGGTACGTCCACCAATGAAAGCACGAGTTAGACGTAACCAAAGATTGCGGAATTATGATACGCTTGAGGACCGAACAATCGAACGGTTAAATCACGATGCATTCTTCAGCCTCGGCAAGAATCAAAGCCGCGATAGTTCTTATTGTCTTGATGACCACGAGTGTTGTGCCTATTCCGATCACCAGCACGATTGGATTATTTGTGGTTATTTTTCGACCAAACTGGTTTAAAAGACTGGTCGATAATATTTATGAGGACAAACACGACTGATGGATATACAGCCACTACCCGTCTGAAATTACGTTCTTCCAGAACAAGCAAACTAACCAACGCTTTCCTAGTAATAAACGCGCATCAAACGATCCTCCGAAAAGTCAGATTAATTCTGGGTTGTTTGGGTTTGCGGGTCTTTGGCAGTTCATGCCGCCAGTGATGCTGTAACTCGCCGGCCATGATCAACAAATCCCCGTGCGCCAGTTCGAGATCGAGTCTGTGCCGACTTTGCGCATGCCTAAAGCGCAGCAAACGGGTTTCGCCGAAACTCAACGAAGCAATCACGGGATTGATGCCCAGCTCCTTTTCGTCGTCGGCGTGGCAACCCATCGAATCGCGGCCATCGCGGTAAAGATTGCCTAGGACGCTATTGAACGACTGACCGCAAGCCGCTTCGACATCGGCTCTCAATGCCAATAAGTCCGCAGTCCAAGGCTGCGGAATATGATCGACACCCGAATAACGGTAATGCGCTTCGGCGTCGCCGTACCAGGCCATCAAACGCGGCACATTCACCCGCCGGCCGTAAATCAACAGTTGTTCCGCTTGCCAAGCCAGGGTCTGATAAAGCCGCCGATAATAGCGGTCAGCCACATCCAAAGGATAAAACGCCCTGACCAGATAAAGTTCGCCATCGAAAGGGACTAGGTTCTCCAAATCAGGCGAGATATGCATCGCTGGCTTCAGATCACCAGCAGAATAATCAGCTGCGCGGCGACTATCCTCATGATCATGACCAAGGGATACACCGTCGCATAAGCCATCGATACGGCCGCCGACGGATTGAGATTATTGGCGAACGCCAAGGCCGGCGGGTCGGTCATGCTGCCGGCCAGCAAACCGCATAGCGACAGGAAATTGAGTTTAAAAAACAAACGTGCCACGAACGCCACTATCAGCAAGGGCAACAAGGTAATCAGCGCCGCGTAGGCCATCCAATAGACTCCGTCGCCATTTACCAAAGTTTTCACAAACTCGTCACCGGAATGCAGGCCGACGCAGGCCAGAAACAGCACGATGCCGATATCCTTGAGGATGATGTTGGAGCTCTTCGGCAAATGCCAGGTCATTGTTCCCCAATTGCCGATGCGGCTGAGCAGGATCGCCATCAGCAACGGCCCCCCCGCCATCCCCAGCTTGACCGCCGCTGATACGCCGGGCAGATACAGCGGCCAGCTGCCCAACAAAATGCCCAGCGTGATGCCGATAAAAATCGGCATCACTTGCGGGTGATTGAGTTCTTCCAGGGAATTGCCCAGGGCCGTTTCGATAGCGTTCAAAGCCTCCGGACTCCCCACCACCAGCAGCTCATCGCCAAAATGCACGTGCATGCTACTGGCCGGCGTAAATTCGACATCGGGCCGGTGGACGCGGGAAATCGTGACGCCATGCATCACGCACAATTTACCGATGGTCTGGTTGATCGCCTCCTTGTTGGTCACGATCAAGCGCCTGGTTTGCAGACTGGTGGAAACCTGTTGCAGATCGACATCGGACTCATGGCCGATCAGCATTTTTAGTTGTTCCAGATGTTCCCGTTCGCCGACCAGACGCACGGTATCGCCGAGTATCAGCTTGCTGTGATGGCTAGCAAGACCAACCTTACCGTCATGCATGATGCGCGTCATCACCACATTCATGTCTTCAAACAGCTGAATCTGGCTGACGGTTAAACCATTCAGATTAGGATTGTCCACCACAAAATCCTTCCAGATCGGCACATGGGCTTGTTGCCGCTGGATAACGCTGAAATGGTCGGCTTCGTCGGCAATATCGACCCTGAACAAACGCTTAGTCAATAACATGGTCAGAATAATGCCGAAAATACCAAACGGATAGGCGACTGCATAGCCGAGGCCAGGCATTTTCAAGGTCTCGGTACCGATACCGGACAAACCGCCCAGCATCTGTTGGGCCGCCGCCAAGGATGGCGTATTGGTGGTGGCGCCGGAGAACAAGCCCACCGCCACCGGCATCGGAATCTCGCCAACCCGGCTGATCAGAACCGCGATTAGCCCCCCCAAAACAACCACCGCGGCCGCCAGCAGATTCAGGCGCAGACCGTAACGAAAAAACGAACTGACAAAGCCTGGGCCCACTTGCAAGCCGATGGCGTAGACAAACAGCACCAAGCCAAACTCGCGCAAAAAATCCATCACCTGGGCATTGATAGTCAGCCGAAAATGGCCGAATATCAGCCCCGAAAATAGCACGCCGGCGATGCCAAGCTGGATACCCGCTAACGATAAACGCCCCAGCGTCAGCCCGCTCGCTACCACCAAACCAATCATCAGTAAACTGTGAGGAACGGAATCCTGAGTGAAGAGTTGAAGTAACCAGGCCATTGAATCCTGCGTTTGCGAGAGTAAAGGTTTAATGTATTTGCGTCCAGCCAGGCGGCTAACTTATGATTGGATCACAGAGACGTTGTTCGCCGTAATCATAGTACAACAACACCAGCGAGGTACTGATATGAACGCCAATCATCATAAAATCGGCTTTGCCTTAATGTTATGCTTGTTCGCCTCCACCCTTAACGCCGCCGACATCGCTGCCGGCAAGAGCCGGGCAGAGACTTGCCAAGGCTGCCATGGCAATGCCGGTGTCAGCAATAATTCGTTGTGGCCCAATCTGGCCGGTCAACCCGCCATCTATCTCGAAGCGCAATTGAAGAAATTCAAATCCGGAACACGCGACAATCCAACCATGAAGCCGATCGCCGAGGCGTTAAGCGACGCGGACATTCAGAATCTGGCTGCCTATTTCGCCAGCTTGCCAGCCAAATCGTCGGGCGGCGATGCCACGCTGGCTAAGGCCGGTAAAGACCAGGTGCCGCAATGCATGGGCTGCCATGGCAATAAACTGCAGGGCCAGGGCCAATTCCCCAGACTCGCCGGCCAGCATCCGCAATATCTGGCCAAACAATTGAGCGATTTCAAAAGCGGCAGCCGTAACTCAAGCACCATGAATGCGATCGCCAAAACGCTCACCGAGGACAATATCAAGGCGATTGCCACCTATCTGGGATCGTTAACAAACTGACAACACAGCTCGCTCTGTTTGCCCGCCGAACAGAGCGTTTTCAGTTATGCCGCTCGGTCCCCGTTGGAAATGATTCGTTTTTTGTCAGCCAACCCAATATTCAACCGCTAAATAATAGGGCCGTTCGCCGAAGACCTCTCCTATCCCGGTGAGATGCTGCCCCGTAAAGGAAACTCTGATTAAGTCCTTCGATAGGCCCAGCACGGGTGGTAAGTTGTCAATTCCGTTCGTGGCGAGTCTGTCGAACCATGAATGGAATCAACTTATCCGGAGATTCCTAAGCGGGAAGTTATTTGTGCCCACCTCCCAAATAGAAATTATGCCAGGAAGAGTACTACCTCAACCCAACGGCCTCGATTAATACCTTTCTCCGTTTTTTCTCGCCACAGAACCTTCTTGAACCTTCCAATCGAGGAATTGCGGGCCACAATCACCATCAAATGTTTTATCATTGGGGAAACACACGTTTTACAATAACCATAATAATGAACAGCGCACCACAACCCATAGCCAAACCTTTGTTTTCACCGGTTTTCTTATTTGCCGGCACCTTATTCATCAGCGCCACACTGATGTTTGTATTGCAGCCGATGTTCGGCAAGATACTGCTGCCGCTGCTGGGCGGCACGCCGGCGGTGTGGAATACCTGCATGGTGTTTTATCAGGCCTTGCTGTTTTTTGGCTATCTGTATGCCCACTGGCTGACGTCGAACTCGGGCCATCAGCGGCAGATCCAGGTGCATACCGCCTTGCTGATTATCAGCATCATCGCCCTGCCGGTGGCACTGCCGCCGGGTACCACGCCGCCGACCGACAGCAACCCTACGCTCTGGCTGATCTGGACGCTATTCCTTGCCATCGGCATGCCGTTCTTCGTGGTGTCGACCACGGCGCCCTTGCTGCAAAAATGGTTTTCGCACTGCGGCCACCATAGCAGCCACGATCCTTATTATTTATACGCCGCCAGCAATGCCGGCAGCCTACTGGCTCTGCTGAGCTACCCGTTTGTCATCGAACCACAAATCGGTCTGGCCGATCAACGCTTGCTCTGGAGTGTCGCTTACGGCCTGCTATGCTTGCTGGTGATAGCCTGCGCGCTGACGCTGTGGCGCAGCCAAATTGACGACGATAACGGCGAAACGATTGCCGACGATGGCAACGATCAACCACCGATGCGAGAGCAGCTTCATTGGCTGGCCCTGGCGCTGGTGCCTTCCAGCTTGTTGTTGGGGCTGACTCAATTCATCAGCACCGATATCGCCGCCGTGCCCTTGCTGTGGATCGTGCCGCTGACGATATATCTATTGTCCTTCATCCTGGTTTTTTCCAAGTGGGCCGACCGCATCCATCCGGCCATGGTCGCCGCGCAACCGGCCGTATTGTTGGTGTTCATCGCCTATTCCTTCATCAACCCGGCCACCTTGCCTTACTGGCTGGATTTGATCCTGCATCTGGTGGCATTTTTTCTAGCTATCATGGTCTGCCACGGCGAGCTTGCCAAGCGCCGGCCACATACCAAATATCTGACCCGCTTTTATCTGGTGATGTCGTTCGGCGGCATGTTGGGCGGCTTGTTCAATACCTTCGTGGCGCCGTTCGCCTTCAACGCGGTTTACGAATATCCGATCATGATCGTCGCCGCGCTGTTACTGCGTCCGGGCTTTTTCAACGGCAGATGGTTTTTGCAGATCATTTTTCCGCTGCTGGTGCTGGCTACTGGCTTGGCGATTTATTTCAGCACCGAACAATTATTCGACTACCTGGACCTGATAGGCGGCGCGCTGATTCTGCTGGCGGGTTTGACTTATTCCTTACGCAACAGCCCTATTGGCCTGGGACTTCTGACGGCGGTGATTCTGCTATTTACGCTGGGCCTGCATAGCATGGCATCGAACATTCTTTACCAGAAACGCAGCTTCTTTGGCGTGCTGTCGGTGCGTGAAACGGTAATCGCCGATGAAAATCAGCGCCCGGAAAAAGTCCATGAACTTTACCACGGCACCACCAAACACGGCGCCGAGCGCCTGACGGCCGCCAATATCACCACGCCGCTGACCTATTACAGCCGTCCCGGCCCCATTGGCCAACTGTTCAGCGAGTTCGACAAGGAAAACCGGGACTGGCACATCGGCGCCGTGGGCCTGGGGGCGGGAGCGCTGGCCTGTTACAGCAAGGAACATCAGCACTGGAAATTTTACGAAATCGATCCCTTGGTGGTAAAAGTCGCCGAGGATCCGACCTGGTTTCATTATCTGGAACGCTGCAATCCGCGAGCGGAAATGGTGGTCGGCGACGCCCGGCTGTCGCTGAACAAGGAAGCCGACAGCAGTTTCGACCTGTTGATCATGGACGCCTTCAGCTCGGACGCGGTGCCCACGCATTTGCTGACCCGCGAAGCGCTGGAGCTGTACTTCAGCAAACTGAAGGACGACGGCCTATTGGCGTTTCACATCACCAATCGCCACCTGGCCTTGAAAAAAGTGCTGGCCGATCATGTCAACGCCCTGCACCTGGAAGCCTTGCTGCAGGAATTTAAACCCGAAGGCGATGTCCCCTTGGTGGTCGCCACCGACTGGGTGGTGATCAGCAAACGGCCGGAGCGACTGCAACGCTTGCAGCAAAGCCGCCTCGGCCACTGGCAGAAACTGCCGCTGTCGTTCGGTCTTAAGCCCTGGACCGACGACTTCACTCATATCATTGGAATCTGGAAATAGGAAATAGCATGTTAATCACGGATCTTGCCCACCATTGCGACGCACAACCCAGAGGCGGCGACGCCACCCTGACCGTCAATTCGGCCGCCGACATCATGTCGGCCCATGCTCATCAGGTGACGGTATTAAGCGATGGCAAATACAAAAAATATCTCAAGGACTCAAAGGCTTCGGCCTGCTTCATTTCCGAACAGCTTGCCGAGGACGAAATTCCCGACGGATTGACGCTGCTGATCTGCAAGGATCCGGAAATCAGCTTTCTGAACGCCGTGAAACTGCTGCATCCGGAACCGGTATTCAAGCGCCAGGTCTCAGAACATGCGGTATTGGCCGATACCACGACACTGGGTTACGATGTGCATGTCGGCCCGTTCGCCAGCATCGGCCAACACAGCAGCGTTGGCGACAGCAGCACCATCGAAGCCGGCGTCCGCATCGGCAATCATGTCGCGATCGGCAAAAATTGCCGGATACATCCCAATGTGGTGATCTACGATCACACGGTGATCGGGAACGACGTGATCATCCACGCCGGCGCTATCATCGGCGCCGACGGTTTCGGCTACAAATTCCGCGATAACCAACACATCAAGGTGCCCCACGTCGGCCACGTCGAGATCGCCGATCACGTGGAAATCGGCGCCAACACCTGTATCGACCGTGGTGCACTGGGCGCCACCCGCATCGGCGCCGGCAGCAAGATCGACAATCTGGTGCAGCTCGGCCATAACAATATCGTCGGCCGCAACGTGATCATCTGCGGCCAATCCGGCATCTCCGGCTCCTGCACCATCGAGGACGGCGCGATTCTGGCGGGTAGCGCCGGCGTCGCCGACCATGTGAAAATCGGTGCGCGGGCGGTAGTGATGGCGCGTAGCGGTATCTCGGCGGATGTGGCGCCCGGCACGCAAGTGTTCGGCAGCCCGGCCAAGGACAGGAAAGTGGCCTGGAAGGAGCTTGCGGCATTAGCCAAGTTGCCGGAGCTATTGCAACGATTCAAAGCACTGGAAAGCCGGGTCAAAAGCCTGGAGGAATAGAAAGTAGAGAGTGGGGAGTAGGGAGTGAGAGTGTTTTTGACGTCCCACTTTCTACTCCCCTCTGCCCACCAACCAAAACAAGGAGCCTGATCATGAACGACAAACAACGCGTTGCCTATTCCGCCGCCCAGCACGTTAAGAATGGCATGATCGTCGGGCTGGGCACGGGTTCCACCGCCAATTACTTTATCGAAGAACTGGCCCGGCGCTGTTCCGAGGATAGCTTGAGAATTCAGACAGTAGCGAGTTCGGTCGTCAGCACCATCAAGGCCCAACAACTGGGCTTGCCGCTGTTGGCGATGGAGCATGTCAACCGCCTCGATCTCTATGTCGACGGCGCCGACGAGGTCGCTCCGGATATGACGCTGTTGAAAGGCCAGGGTTATGACCTGGTGCGCGAAAAACTGCTGGCCAAGGCCTGCGACTCGTTCCTGGTGTTGATCGATGCCAGCAAGCGCGTCAAACGCATCGGCCAGAATTTTCCGGTTCCAATCGAGGTGATGCCGTTCGCCTGGCGACTGGTGCAACGTAGCGTGGCAACTATCGGCGGCCACGGCACGCTCCGGCAGACCGCTAACCAGGACGGCCTGGCCGTGACCTCTCATGGCAGCCTGGTGCTGGATGTGGTGTTTGAATCGAACATCGACGGCAAAACCCTGAACGAGCGGCTCAACGCCATTCCGGGCATCGTCGAACACGGCATTTTCAGCGGTCTGACCCGCGCGGTATTTTGCGGCCATGACGGACAAGTGGACGAGGAATGGGCCTAAAGCGGGGACGATACCTCGGAATTATAGTCATCGCACATCAAATTTCGTTTTGTTGACGCCCTCACCTCAGCCCTCTCCCTAAGGGCGAGGGAGTTAGTGCGCCGAAATTTGATGTGCGAAAGGTATAACTTGTGCTAGTCAATCCTGATTATTGGCTTTTGGCCGAGCGACTAACCGAAAGCCCTATTGTTTCAACGACGGACCGTCGTCGAAAGCACAGTGCCGCCAAACACTGTCAGCCGGCCGGCACCAATAGGCGGCTGTTTTCTGGCAAATCAAGAGGAGAATCCCATGTCAAAATTATTAGAAAAAAATCAGGAAGCGCCTTTTTTCAGAGCCGTCAACCAGCATAACCAGTTGCTGTATTTGTCCGATTACAAAGGCGAAAAAAATGTGGTATTGTATTTTTATCCCAAGGACGATACGCCGGGCTGCACCATAGAAGCCAATGACTTTACCGCCCTGGCCAAGGAATTTGCCGCTGAGAACACCGTGATTATCGGCGTCAGCAAGGACGATTGCGCAAGCCATCGCGCTTTTATCGACAAGTACGGCCTGGATGTGCAACTCCTGGCCGACACCTCGGGCGAATTGTGCGAGAGCTACGGCGTCTGGCAGGAAGTGGAAAAGGACGGTGTCAAGAAATGGAAAATCGTGCGTTCGACCTTTATCATCAACAAGCAAGGGATACTGGAAGAAGCCCAATACGGCGTCAATCCCGAGGGACATGCCCAAGCAGTATTGGAACTGGTTAAAGCTCTAAACGCTTAAGAATAGCGGCCGGGTTAGCCCGATAGAGCCAACCCGGTCCGCGACCAACATCATTTGCTATCCAACTTCTTCTTCGCCGCATCGACAGCCGCGCCGACTTTTTCAACGGACTCCCGATAACCGGCTTGCTCGCGGTTGGCGGTGTCGGCAATCGCGGAATTATCAGCGTTGGCTTCCTTGATCAAACATTCGTAATAGGTTCTGGCTTTTTGCTGCCAATCATTAATGGCCGCCACGCTTTTATTGTAGGCGTCGACATCCTTGTCATCGATCACTGGCGCTTCGGGCTTGACGCCGCAACCAGCCGGCGCCCAATTGCCGTTCACCAGCGTCCCTGCACTCACCGGATTCGAGACATAAACCATTAAGACGGCGACTAACAAACCAGGCAGTTTCATGTGTGCGCTCCAGTGTATCTTTACGGAAATGATAGATGGAAATACCGATTTTGTACGAAAACTAATTATCGTCGCAAATATGCCGCGCAGATGCACCGGAGTGTTCCGTGGCCGTCGTAGCAGTCTTCGGCAGCATCTGCTGCATACCTTCGCCGCATTTTTTCATTTGCTGCATGACTTTGCTGGACGCTGCTTCGCGGCCGAAGCTAACCGCTCGCGCATTGGCGGCATCACGTTTACCGGCGGCGCACAATGCCTTAACGTCGGCGTCCATTTGCTCGGCGCGTTGTTGAAAGGCCTCCATTTCCGCCTGGTCTATATTTTCCATGCAAGTCTGCATGCCCTGCGCTTGCTCCATCATCTTTTGCATCGCCGCTTCATCCATGCCGCCATAATTTTGCGCGCTGGCAATCAAGGGTAATATTAAAAGACCAAATCCGATTGTTTTTTTCATTGTCTTTCTCCAAAAAGTTAAGGTATCAAGCCACCGCCAGCCGATAATAGCGTTCGGCATTTTCGGTCAATTTAGCAACCACTGCCGCATCAAGTTGACCTGCCGCAACCCGCGACTGCATATTGTCGAGAATATACTGAAGACTCATGGTATGGCGGTAAGGCCTCTCCTGCGCCAATGCTTGGAAAATATCGGCGACGGCAATGATGCGGCATTCCAAATCCAATTCCTTGTGGCTGGATTTAAAAGGATAACCTTCGCCGTTCAAGGTTTCATGGTGAAATCCAGCCCAGATTGGGATCTTGGAATCGCTGAACACCCGCTGCAGGATGCGAAAGGTATCATAGCTATGCCGGTGCATGGTGGCCCGTTCCGTCGGCGTGAGACCTCCCGGTTTTTCGATAATGTCTTCCGATACCCGTAACTTGCCGATGTCATGCAACAAGCCGGCGATTTCAACCTGCTCCAGATCGTAATTTTCAAGGCCAAAGTCCGCCGCCAATTGCCGAGAAATTTGCGCCACTCTTTGCGAATGTTCATCGGTATACGGGGTTTTGGCGTCCACAACCCTGGAAAATAAGCGCGCCAATTCCTTGAGCGCTGAAATATCGAGCATCGCCGTTGGTATTTGGCTGCCTATATCGCGCAAATCCTCATCCAGATATTCAGGCTCCATGGCCAACCAAAAAGCTTCGACATCGGCGATTTCGGCAAAGGCCTCCACCAGTTCCGGCGCAAACAGTGTGCCGGACAGCGTCTTGATACGCGCAATAATCCCCTGATATTCCGTCAGGATAGCTCCACTATTCAGGAAAGGCGCCTGTAACACATCGATGCGATCCGCCAAAAACAATAAATTAGCACGCAAGCGAACGCGCTGCTCGACCGGCAATTCGAGCAGTTTTATCCAGCGGGTGTGGTGATAGCGAATCTCGGCCGCCAGATGAGCCAACGGCAGACAGGCTGATAAATAATCGGCACCACGGAGGCAATGGTCTTCGGCACCGTCCCACTCCAGCGTTTCGGTAAGACGACGGTGTTCATGAATTCTGGAAACTCCGCAATCATGCAACATTCCACCATAGAGGATGGATAAGCATTCTGTCTCCGGCCAGCCTAGGCGTTCAGCGATAGCCCGAGCCATGAACGCCACCCGTTTACCGTGCCTGACTTCGTCGACTCCCACGAAATCCAGCGCGCAACTTAATGCGGTAATGGCGTTATGTATATCAACATGCTGCAAGTTCATGGCTTAAAGGCTCTGGAACAATGAATCGAATCAAGAAAATCGACGTTAGATAAAACAAAGGCCGCCGACACCATAAAAAATGAGCCTCATTCAACCGGCAAACTTTACCGTGAGCAAAGCCTTCCAAGTTACCATGAACTTCTAGCCCAATTGTAAACCGGATCAACAGTGCGTTCCAATATTGCACTATTGACTAAACTTTGACACGTGGCGATACAAAATCTCTCCACATCGCGCGAAATACAGGCTAACCGTGGCGGCTAATCGGGCTCTTGCTGTAGAATAAGCCTTATAAAGATTCCATGAGGCCCGACTATGAACGCCATCCCTTTTGATACCCTGGAATTTGCCAACCGCCTCAAATCCGTAGGCTTTTCGGAAGAACAAGCTCAAGTCATTACCGAACTACAGCGCACCGCCACAGGCAACACGCTGGAGCAAGCCAAGCACGAATACCATTTCGACGAGGCGGCCACCAAGCGCGACCTGAAAGAAATGGAAACGGCACTGGAACACAAAATAGAGTTACTCAAAGCCGAAACCTATCAACGCATTGCGGAAACCAATCAACGCATCGCGGAATGCAAAGCCGATTTAACCCGTTGGATTATCGGCGCCGGCTTTTTACAAACCACGCTGATTATCGGCGTATTGTTGAAAGTCGCGCATTTGATCTGATCCATACCGATCAGACACTGATTGCCGCTCTCATCGTAAGTCGGCAATCGCTCAAACATCCGCCTTCATCAAGCCCAACAAATCGTCCGCAGACATTTTGCCGCTGATGTCGGCACCTTCCAGCAGGCTGTCGGCTAAATCGCGCTTATGGCTATGCAAGGCGACGATCTTTTCCTCTATAGTCTGCTTGGCGACCAACCGGTATATCGTCACGGGGCGTTGCTGGCCCATGCGGTGAGCACGATCCGAAGCCTGATCTTCCACCGCCGGATTCCACCAGGGGTCCATGTGGATCACGTAATCGGCCGCCGTCAGATTCAGACCGACGCCGCCGGCCTTTAGGCTGATCAGGAACAACTCGCCCTCGCCGCGCTGAAAGGCGTCGACCCTTTTCTGACGCTCCTTGGCGGGCGTGCCGCCATCCAGATATTGATAGGCGATCCCGCGCCGCTCGACGTAGTCCTTGATCAGCTGCAGATGATCCACGAACTGGCTGAACACCAGCGCCTTGTGTTTGTTATCCAGCAACTCATCGACGATTTCGCCGAAGGCCGCCAGCTTGCTGCTGGGCAAAACCACGTCGGCGTTGGCCAACCGGGTATTGCAGCAACTGCGCCTCAGCTTGGTGATCGCCGCCAGTATCTGCAACTGTTTCTGCCCCGGCTGAACGTTGGCAGTGGTCAATATCGCTAGGCTTTCTCGGCGCAAGGCTTCGTAAAACGCCATTTCCTCGGCGCTGAGTTCCACATAAATCGGGATTTCGGTGCGCGGCGGCAGTTCCTGGAGCACCTGGGTCTTGGTGCGGCGCAGGATGAAGGGCTGGATCAGCTTTTTCAAGCGATAGCGCGCCTCCGCGCTCCTATCCCGCTCTATCGGTCCGACGAAACGCCGGTTAAACTGTTCCAGCGAGCCCAGCAAGCCGGGGTTGATGAAACGGAACAAATTCCACAATTCACTCAGATGATTTTCCAGGGGCGTGCCGGTCATGATCACTTTAAACTCGGCCTGCAAATTCATCGCGCCCCGCGAACGGCGGGTGGCGATGTTCTTGATGGCTTGCGCCTCGTCCAAAATCACGGTCTGGAAACGGATTTGCGCCAGCATTTCGGCCACCTGCTCCTGTTGCAGCAAGCCGTAGCTGCAAATCAACAGGTCGAAGGGCGCCAGATTATCCATCAGGCGCTGGCGGTCGCTGGTTCCCAGCACGACTGGATTCAGGGTCGGCGCGAAACGGCGGGCTTCGTTTTCCCAGTTCATGCACACCGAGGTCGGGGCAACGATCAGGGCAGGACCGCCTGGAGCCCTCTCGACCAACAAAGCCAGCCCTTGCACGGTCTTGCCCAAGCCCATGTCGTCGGCCAGACAGGCGCCCACGCCCCATTGCGCCAGCCGGGCCAGCCAGCGATAACCGTCCAGCTGGTAATCGCGCAATTCGGCCTGCAAGGTCGACGGCAGTTGCGGCTGATAATCGCGGGCATGTTGCAGGCGCTGAATATGGGCCTGCCAGTGTTTATCGGCCTTGAAACCCGCTTCGTCCCGCCAATCTTCCAGGGTCAGCGCCGCCAAGGGATTGACGCGCACCTTCTTGCCACTGAGATCGGCATAGGCTTTCAAGTCCTCGAGGCGGCGCCGGAATTCGTCGGTCAAGGCGATAAACTGGCCGTCCTTGAGTTGCAGAAACCGGCCCTGGCGCTTGTCCAGCAGACCCAGCAATTGCTGGATCTCGACAACATTGTCTTCATCGATTGTCAGCTCGCCCTGCAAGGCAAACCAGTCATTGTCACGCATGATCCGCATGCTGAGACCGCTGCCGGCTGTTTGCCCCAACACCTTGAAACGCACACCTTCCGGCCATTCCAGCATAGTCTGGCCCTCCGGCAAGGCCTGCAACTGCAACAGCAATTCCAGACATTGTTCCGGGTCGTCCAGCAGCCAATCGCCGGCCGAATCGCGCTCGGCATCCCGCAATGCCAGGCAGGCGTCTATCACGGCCGCCGCGAGCTGTTTCTCCCGATTCAGATCACGCCGAGTTTGAACGCGTCTGCCGTCGACTTCCGCCAACACGCTTTCGCCGCCCTGACCAGGCTGGAAATAAGCGCCGCCATCGGCAAACGGCCGCACCAGCAGCGCCACCCGCAAACCTTCGCCATGCGGCAGCAGATGAATGCGCGGCGCGGCGTCGGCCTGTACCTGTTCGGCGGTACTGGAACTGCCACCGATGTCCGAATGCACGGTCAATAGCCCCGAGATGCTGGTCAGGGTCTGCAATACCCGCTCTTGCGCCGAGGCCGGTACCTCCAGTCCCCTGCCCAGCACACTGTAAATCTTGTGATGATCAGACGTAAAAGCCACCACCCGCAAGCGGGTCGGGGTTTCCTTGAGCACATGAAACTTCTGTTCGTAGATAGGGGCAGGCTCCAGGCTGATCTTGATCTTGTCGCCACCCTCCACCTTTTTGACTCGCAATTCGGCTTCGCCCATCACCACTTCTACCCTAACCTCCGGCGCATCGGCCCAGAACAGCAAGGGGTGGCCGATCAAGGCCTGCGGCAAACCGCTATCGAACTCAAAATAAGTCCCGCTGCCGTACCAGCCGCTGTCTCTATATTCCTTGATATGGGAACAGAGTTTCTGGTCTTGCTCGCTCAGATAATCGAAGCTGTCTCGCTCCTGAGCCAGGCGTTTCAAGGCCACAGCCCTGCCCTTGCTCCAGCCACCCTTGGCTTGCAGCTTTTGTTCGCGCGGTTCGGCCTTAATGTAGTCGTGGGTATCATCGAAGCTCAACAGCCAGGCCAGCCGGGTGGGTTTTTCGGCTTGACCGACAATTTCGGTTTTATGCTCGCCGACCGGCAAATTCAACAAGGCATCCAGCGCCACTTCCCAATCGGCACGGCTGACGAACAAATCGGCCAGCGCCGCGCGGCCCCCATCGAAGAACCGGCTGTCCCACTGAGCCGCCTTTGCCGGTTGCAGGCTGATGAATATTTTTGCCATCTCAGCCGCCGGCCAGCGATAACCGTTATTCAACAGATAGGTATATAGCTGTTGATCGACCGGGTCGATCTTGCTGGCGAAATCGGCCTTGACCCAAAATTTGATCATCAGCAGCAGCGCCGGCTGCAGCATGGGCATAGTCAATACGCTATCCGGCGCGCCACTTTCCCGAAAGCCACTGACCACCCGGAATGCCGGTGTCCAGAACAACAGCTGGTCGCGTACCGACAAATCGCCCTGTAAAAACTGCTGAAACAGTACCAGACAATGATAGATACCGTTCCAGTCGGTGCCGGCCTTGATCGCCTGATTCAGCAATGCGGCAAGCTTGGTGCGCGTCTTGGCGTCATTGGCCTTCAAGATAGCCAGTGGATAAAACACGCCGGCCAGACCATGAAAATAAGCGGTACGCTGCCCAGCCAGCTTTCTGAGCAGTGCCAAGGCTTTTTCGTATTCGCTGACGGCTTCGGCATAATCGCCGCGCAAAAATGTCAGCATCGCGGCGATAGCCAGCAACTCGGGTTCCTCGGCGTCGACGATTAGCGCGGACACTTCCTCCCATTCGCCACGCAATAACATCAGCTCCAAGAACAGCCGCGTGAACAGCGGATCATTGCGGCTTTCGCCGTCCTCTAACTGCTGCTCGAAAAAAGCGTCGAGATCGGGCGCCCGATACAGGTAGGTCAATTGATGCAAGCAGGCGTAAGCCGCCATTTCGCGCAATATCAAGGGATGATTTTGCCTGAACCAGCCAACGTCCACCGGATTGAGAAACCAGGACAGATAGAGGTCGACGGCGTCGGGCAAATGCCCCGGATAACGCCTCCCGGCCTCCAGGCATTCCTGCGTCTTCGGATAATCGCGGCGATGGAAATGAATGCGCGCCTCGCGGATGCAGTCGTCGGCGCTGTTGTAACGGTAATACCCGCTACCGGGAGGATTTAACTGCAGCACCAAGACGGCATAAGCCTCGAATTCCTTGTCGCTCACCAATTGCCGAGTAATCGTCTCCGCCAATGTGCGGGCGCAGCGGGTGCCGCCGGGCCGCGCATTTTCTTCCAGTAAACCCGCCGCTATCAATGGCCTCAATCGCGCCTTGACCGTCTCGGGTTTCAGCACACGATTGCCTTCCTTGATGCCCAGACCCGCCAGACACTTGGCGATATTGGTCAATGAACAATAGCCGTAATAAACCGCCAACAAATTGACCAGCATTTGCAGCTCGGCGGGCAATGAGTGGTAGGCATCCAGATATGTTGCTCGTTGGGAGGCTTGCATAGTTTGTTGGATCTTGACTAATTCGAGTGGGCGGAAAACCGGCCGCCAAAATAAAAAAGCCCGCATGACGCGGGCTTTTCCACCATGGGCTTGAGCTTACAGTTTAGCCAATACCTTGGCAACCGTCTCGCCCATCGCCGCCGGCGTCGGGGCAATGGTCACGCCCAGTTCTTTCAGCATTTCGACTTTTTCCGCCGCTGATTCACCGACCGAGGAAATAATCGCACCGGCATGGCCCATGCGGCGGCCTTTAGGCGCGGTGAGGCCGGCGATGTAGGCCACCAGCGGCTTGCTCATATATTCCTTGGCGAAGATGCCGGCTTCAACTTCCTGCGGGCCGCCGATCTCGCCTATCATCACCACGACTTTTGTTTCAGGATCCTGTTCGAATCTTTCCAGGATGTCGCGGTGCGAGCTGCCGTTGATCGGGTCGCCGCCGATGCCGACAGAGGTCGATACGCCTATGCCCAACCGTTTCATCTGGTCGGCGGCTTCGTAGCCCAGGGTGCCGGAACGGCCGACGATGCCGACATTGCCGGGAATGTAGATGTGGCCCGGCATGATGCCCAGCATCGATTTGCCGGGGCTGATGGTGCCGGCGCAATTGGGGCCAGTCAACACCATGCGCTGCTCCTTGGGAAAACGGCTCAGGAAGATTTTGACCTTCATCATGTCCTGGGTCGGGATGCCGTCGGTGATCGCCACGCAATATTTGATGCCGGCTTCGGCGGCTTCCATGATGGAATCGGCCGCGTAAGCCGGCGGCACGAAGACGATGCTGGCTTCGGCGCCGGCTTGTTCGACGGCTTCCTTGACGGTGTTGAACACCGGCCGGTCCAGATGTTTCTGGCCGCCCTTGCCCGGCGTAATGCCACCGACCACGTTGGAGCCGTAATTGATCATATCCTGGGCGTGGAAAGTACCGATCTTGCCGGTAAAGCCCTGGACGATGATGCGGGTGGATTTATCGATAAAAATTGACATGTTGATTAACCTTGCGCCTTACAGGGAAGTAATAGTGTCGCGTGAAGCAGGAGGCTGATAGCGACCCGCTGCCACATCATTACGTGCTTGCACCGCTTTCTCGGCGGCTTCCGCCAAGGTGTCGGCGGTGATGATGGGCAAACCGCTTTCTTCGATGATTTTACGGCCTTGCTCGACATTGGTGCCGGACAGGCGTACCACTAAAGGCACCTTCATATCGATGTTCTTCACGGCCTGTACCACACCTTCGGCTATCCAGTCGCAACGGTTGATACCGGCGAAGATATTGACCAACATGGCCTTGACGTTTTTGTCCTGCAATACCATGCGGAAGGCTTTTTCGGTACGCTCGGCAGAGGCACCGCCGCCAACATCCAGGAAGTTGGCCGGCTCGCCGCCCGCCAGTTTGATCATGTCCATGGTCGCCATCGCCAGGCCCGCGCCATTGATCATGCAGCCGATGTCGCCATCGAGACCCACATAGCTCAAGCCGCGATCGGCTGCAGCCATTTCCCGGGGGTCTTCCTGGGTCTTGTCGCGCAATTCGGAGATTTTTTGGCGGCGGAACAAGGCGTTGTCGTCGAAGCCCATTTTCGCGTCCAGCGCCACCAGCTCGCCGTGACCGGTGATGACCAGCGGATTGATCTCGACCATATTGGCGTCCAGATCGCGCATCGCCCGGTAGCATCCCTGGATCAGTTTCACCGCATGTTGAATCTGGTCGGCCTGGATGCCCAGGGCAAACGCCATTTTCCGGGCCTGGAAGTCCTGCAATCCCACCGCCGGTTCGATATAGATTTTCTTGATGGCCTGAGGATTGGTCTCGGCCAACTCCTCGATCTCCATGCCGCCTTGCGCGGAACCGACCATCACGATGCGTTCGCGGGCACGATCGATCAACAAGCTGAAATACAATTCCTTGGCGATTTCCGTCCCGGCTTCGATATACAGGCGCAGGCATTGTTTACCGGCCGGGCCGGTTTGATGGGTCACCAGACGCTTGCCGAGCAGTTCATCGGCGGCGGCGCGCACTTCGTCGTGGGTTTTGCAGATCTTGATGCCGCCGGCCTTGCCGCGGGCACCGGAATGAATCTGCGCCTTGACTACCCAGACGTGGCCGCCAATTTCGCGCGAGCGTTGTACGGCGTCTTCCGGGCTATACGCCAGTCCGCCTTCGGCGATCTTGACGCCGTATTCGGCCAGCAATTGCTTTGCTTGGTACTCATGAATGTCCATGGTATCTCTCTTGAGTCAAAAAAATTTGTTTACATTATTCACTGAAAAAGCTCCGTTTCAGCGTTCTTACGAATAGCGTGAATTGATTCGCAAGTGGCGCCGGCGATCCCGCACTCGCTTTTCTCGCGCCAAATGCAGGTATTTTCCAGCTTGCCGCCTGTCGTTGCACCAGCTTCGCACCACGTATTCGCTCACCTTAAGCCGCACGCCAAAAATAAGCCGGCCAGTCAAAATTCGAATCACCCGCTTCGCGGCTGCTTCCGGTTCAATCATCGCCACGCAGTGATATTCGATCACCTTACCTCGACGGTTTTCGGCCTGGACCATGTGAACGTCCATCACCCTGCCCTTGCCGAACCAAAAGGTATCGGCAACGGTGGTCTTAAGCAGGTCTTCCAATATAGGCTTGCTGAGCCCCAATGGAATATTTTTGATGATGATTAGCACTTCGTTGGCAAGTTAAAGAGCGCCTCTCCTGGGTTATTTCAAATTGCTTTACGGTTATCGGGTCTTGGCGGCAATCGCTTCGGCTGCCCGGACGATGTTGTTCGCCATGCGCTCGGAAGCGGCGTCGATCAGTCTTCCATCCAGCGCGGCAGCGCCCTTGCCCTGGGCGGCGGCTTCCTTCAGTGCTTCCAGAATACGTTTGGCTTTTTCAACTTCCGCAGCCGGCGGCGTGAAGACTTCGTTAGCCAGCGCGATTTGCGAGGGATGGATCGCCCACTTGCCTTCGCAACCCAGCGCTGCGGCACGGCGAGCGCCGGCTTTGTATCCTTCCGGGTCTTTGATGTCGCCGAACGGACCGTCGATAGGACGCAGGCCATAAGCGCGACAGGCCACGGTCATCCGGCTGATCGCCGCATGCCATTGGTCGCCCGGATAATCGGGATTCAGACCGCCGATGTTGACGGTGCGGGCACGGTTGCTGGCCGCATAATCGGCGACGCCGAAGTGCAGCGCTTCCACCCGACCACCGAGGGCGCCCTGCTTGGCGATGTCTTCGACATTGGCCATGCCCAGCGCGGTTTCGATCAGACATTCGATGCCGATCTTGTTTTTCAGGCCTTGCTGCATTTCCAACTGGTTGAGCATGGCTTCCACCATATAGACGTCGCCGTATACACCGACCTTAGGGATAAGAATGGTGTCTATCTTGGCGCCGGCCTGTTCGACCAGATCGACCACGTCGCGCACCATGTATTGGGTATCCAGACCATTGATTCGCACCGATAGCGTGATGCCATGACCTGCCCAGTCCAGATCGTTGATGGCCTGGATCACATTTTTGCGGGCTTGCAACTTGTCATCAGGAGCAACCGCGTCTTCAAGATCCAGAAACACAAAATCCACACCGCTTTTCAGGGCTTTTTCAAACATGTCGGGATTGGAACCCGGTACCGCCAACTCGCAGCGCTGAACGCGTTGGGCATTGGCTTCGTATAGTGTGTGGCTCATGAATATTTTCCTACGCTATGGACGGCCGAAGACAGTCCTCGGCCCAGACTAAAATAAAGAACCCGCCATTTTACTTTCAGGGCAGGCAAAGTCAATCGGCGCCCTTGAATACAATCACTAACAAAATCACGGACTTTCTGGCCCTACCTTTGCAAACGACTTGCCGAATCTGGGCAAATATGACACCATCCGCCGGTTTTTTAGCTGCTTCAATTTATTCAAAGGAGAAACCTGATGGCGGGTCGCAGTCACTTATTTATCCCTGGTCCAACCAACACCCCACACGAAGTGCTGAGTGCGATGCACCTGCCGATGGAAGATCACCGCTCCCCGACCTTCCCCAACCTGCTCAAACCCATCCTGGCCGACCTGAAAAAAATCTTCCGCACCGAAGCCGGCCAATGTTTCGTATTTCCGGCCACCGGCACCGCCGGTTGGGAAATCGCGCTGACCAATTGCCTGAACATGGGCGACAAAGTGCTGATTTACCGCTTCGGCCAATTCGGCCACTTATGGGCGGAAGCAGCGAAAAAGCTGGGCTTTGACGTCGAAGTCCACCAAGTCGAATGGGGCAAGGGCATTCCCTTGGATCACCTCGAAGCGCGCCTGAAAGAAGACAAAAACCACGAGATTAAAGCGGTACTGGCTACCCACAACGAAACCTCGACCGGCGTCACCAGCGATATCGGCGGGGTTCGTAAAGCCCTGGACGCGGCTGGCCACCCTGCCCTGCTGTTCGCCGATGGCGTAAGCTCCATCGCCAGCATCGAATTCCGCATGGACGACTGGGGCGTGGATGGCGCGATCAGCGGTTCGCAAAAAGGCTTCATGCTGCCGGCCGGCGCCGCGATTTTAGGCTTCAGCCAGAAAGCCATGGCCGCAATCGAAACCAGCAACTTCCCGCGCTCATTCTTTTCTTTGAAAGACATGGCGGCTTCCAACAAAGACGGCTATACCCCGTACACACCATCGACCCCGATGCTGCACGGACTGCGTAAAGCCCTGGACATCCTGCTCGACGAAGGCATAGACAACGTTTACGCCCGCCACCATCGTCTGGCCGAAGGCGTACGCCGCGCGGTCGCGGCCTGGGGCTTGAAAATCTGCGCCCAACCCGGCTTCGAATCCGACACCGTGACCGCAATCGTGGTCCCCGCCGACAAGGATGCCCGCCATGTCATCAGCACCGCGTTCAACAAATACCAGATTTCGCTGGGCGCGGGCTTGAGCGAAGTGGCCGGCAAGGTATTCCGCATCGGCCACCTGGGTGACATGAACGATGTCTCCTTGCTGGGCGCGATCGCCGGCGTGGAGATGGCGATGCTGGATAATGGCTTCGACATAAAACCCGGCAGCGGCGTCGCGGCGGCTATCGAGTATTACCGCTCGACCGCCGAATAAGCCATTCACTGATGCAGGAAGGTTGACCCGATCTATCGGTCAACAGCCTCTGACTACCGAGAATACCAAAGAGGGCACTAGTTGCCCTCTTTGTTTTTGGATCACCGAATCTATCCGGCGACCTTTTTTTAACACCCACCTCGACGACAAGCAATGTCGGCTTGTTTTATACTGCTCGAAATTTTCATTCTTTGAGGCAGACCGCACCATGAGCAAACCCAAAGTCCTGATCACCCGCCGCTGGCCGGCATCGGTGGAAGCCAAATTGCAAGCACTGTACGACGTCACCTTAAATGCTGATGACCATCCCTTCAGCGCCGACGAATTCAAATCCGCTCTGCGAAACTATGATGCCGTCTGCCCGACGGTCTGCGATTCATTGCCAGCCGAGGTGCTAAATGTCTCGGAGAAACGCTGCAAGATATTGGGCAATTTTGGCGTGGGCTATAATCACATCGACGTTAACACCGCCAAGGAACAAGGCATTATCGTCACCAATACCCCCGGCGTATTGACCGAAAGCACCGCCGACATCGCCATGACCCTATTGCTGATGTCCGCGCGTCGAGGAGCGGAAGGCGACCGATTAATCCGAGCCGGACAATGGAAGGGCTGGTGCCCGACCCACATGATGAGCAGCGACGTCACAGGCGCAACACTTGGATTGATCGGCTTCGGCCGCATCGCCCAGGCGATGGCCAGAAAAGCCCATCACGGTTTCGGCATGAAAATCCTGTATTTCAAACCCAGCCCCGCCGATCAAGCCATTGTTAATGACTTGAAAGCCACACGCTGCGAAACCTTGAAAGACATGCTGCCGCAATGCGATTACGTGTCCATCCACTGCCCCGGCGGCAGCGACACACGTCACTTGATCAACGAACAAAGGCTGAATTTGATGAAGCCGACCGCGCATCTGATCAATACCGCCCGCGGTGACGTGGTGGACAGCAAGGCATTGATCAAGGCCTTACAAGAAAAGCGTATAGCCGGCGCCGGCCTGGATGTTTACGAAGGCGAGCCCAACATAGACGCTGGCTTCTTGACGCTGGAGAATGTCTCGCTATTGCCGCATCTGGGTAGCGCCACTATTGCCACGCGTACCGCGATGGGTGAAAAGGTACTGGAAAATCTAGCAGCTTACTTTGCCGGAAAAACACTGCCCGATAGAGTGATTTGAATCGCTGACAATCCTTCCGAACCGAGGCGGCATCACCCATCCAATAGTTTATGACGTTGTATCGGCCGGGGCTTGCTTACGCTTTTTTAGCCCCAGAATACCCAACAGACCCACCAAAAAAGACCAGACCGCGGCCGGAAGCGGAACCGGAGACACTTCCACGCCAGCATCCGCCCCCACTTTTTTAGCGTGTATATCGGACGCCCCGATATCGACTACCTTTGGGAGACTTTCCGTGCTCCCACGCATTGTTCCATCATATCGGCCGAGATTCGAAGCATCCGGACGATCAAGACCGATGCCGCCGAACACGAATTGACCATCGGTATTTTCAGAAATCCCGTATCTTATCCCGGATAGGATGCCGTATCCTCCCTGACCCAAGTTGACAATTCGGCGGCGATACCACGCGTCACCGCTCAAGCCAGATGTAGATACTGAATCCATACATACCGACCTAACCAGCGAATTATTCGATCGACAATCTCCACTAGCGGTCACATCACCAAAGAAGCTCTCGTGCGCAACCGTGCCCGGCAATTCCGAATACGCCAAAATATTACTGGTAGCGACCCGATCGTTTGTCCGGCTATTGAAAGTACTCGTAGCTAGCGCATTACCAGACCCAAGTATTGCAAGTCCGATAATGCCGATCAGTGCTTTTTGATTCGTAAAGAACTTTTGCATTTAGTTAATCCAATATAGCCAGACAAATCGCATAATCCATTAGATGTCCTTTAGGTGTAATTTTAAATTGATCACGTGACGCTTTTCCGTAAATCCAGGACTGACCTAAACTACACAATACCGAACTAAGCCGATTCAAGCTTTCCAGACGAGTCATCCATTGAAAATACAAGCGATAAAACCGTACGCATTTAGTGACTCATCGATCACGGAAGGTGTTAATTAGTCCGACTCGATAAACTTGGAATCCAACATCAGTGGTCGCGCAACCGAGGCATGAACGGCATCTTTCATGCAACCTTATTGCAAAAGCCATGCCGAAAATACATTCCTCGGGCATCAAGCCATTAAACTTTAAAACCGATTCTGTAACTCAAAGCAAAACACCGCATTGACACCTTCTATCGCTAGCTCTCCAGGGAAACCGCCAACGATAACGCTAAGATATTAACGAGTGGTCAAACCCTAGAAATCAGTAGCCGAGACAATAAATTACCGGACTGATTATGCCCCATTAAATTAACTATGTTATTCACCACAGTATATTCCCCCGGATTTACGGTATACGACCCAATTCTCATCCTTATGAAAACCTGCAAGAAAGTTGAGCGGTGGCGGAGATGATGCTCAATTTATTTACAGCATGGCTTTTGCCGGTCTCAGCCTCGATGGCTCCGGCCCCAAACACATTTTCGGCTCTAACACCGACGAGAACAACCAGTATTTCAAATCGAATCCATGCCGCTGGCGTCAACACCACTTGTTCGAACGCGGGAACAGCCTGTCCGCGCCAGCGAAACAGACATACTTTAACCCTTCCCGATTAGAAATTTACGACATATAGCCGAAACACTGCGGGATATAGCGCATTTTCACCCGGCAGTACCGAGATAGCTAGCCCCTGGAAAAGCGCTAACGACTAGCTCGGCCTTTCCCGCATCTAGGTGGCCAATTCACCTACCTCTCGAAATACCGAATCAAAAAATCGATAAAGGCCGTGAGTTTGGCTGGATAAAAGCGGCGTTGCAGATAAGTGGCGTAAATGGCGAGCGCCGGTCGGTGGTAGTCGCGCAAGATTTCGACAAGTTCTCCGCTTTGCAAATAAGGCGCCACCGACAATTTCGGAGCCCGAACCACCCCCATCCCCAGTGCCGCGGCCTGACACAATGCCCGGCCATTATTGGAGGCCAGCAACCAATCGACTTTGATTTTTTTGACCTCTCCACCCACATTGAACAGCCAGTAATCGCCGTGCGGGGTATCCACATAATGCAGACAGCGATGCGAGGCCAACTCCTCGATACTCTGTGGATAGCCGTTCTCGGCCAGATAGGCCGGTGAGGCATAAGTGCATAATTCGGTTTCGGCTATCTTGCGCGCCACCACGCCGGGATCCAGCGTATCCGTCACCAATAGCGAGATGTCGAAGCTGCCGATGCGCAGATTGGGCGGCTTATTGTCCAAGGTCATCAACACCTTAACTTCGGGATATTGGTGCAAAAACTGTTCGATGACCGGCACCATGTACATGCCGCCGAAATCAATCGGCGCACTGATTTTGATATGCCCTTTAATCCGCTCTCCCATTTGGGCCGTAGAGGCTTCCAGATCGGCCAAATCCTCCAGCAATTGCCGGCTACGGTTGTAATAGGCTTCGCCGGCACTGGTCAGACTCAAACTGCGGGTGGTACGATTCAACAATACCACACCCAACGAAGCTTCCAGTTGCGCCATGTATTTGCTGATCATCATCGTCGAGCATTTAAGTTCCTTGGCGACTGCGGAAAATGTACCAAGCTCGACGATCCGGCAAAACACTTGCATATTGTTGAATTTATCCATAGCCATTACCCAATATAAACCTATAGTTTATATTTTATAAACCAAACAACGTCTTTAAACCAGCGAAGCCGAGGGATACAATGCGTCCCGGAGATAGTCGTTACATCGTCTGGTTTGCGGTTTAAGACCAGACGTTTTTTCAACCCACCGAGGTTTTTATGAGCAAAATACACAACGAAGTACTCCTGGCCAATCGCGAATACGTTTCAGACTTTGACAAAGGCGACCTGGCGATGCCACCCGCCCGCCAGTTTGCGATTCTGACCTGTATGGATGCCCGTCTCGACCCCGCTAAATATGCTGGTTTGTCGGAAGGCGACGCCCATGTGATCCGCAACGCCGGCGGCCGGGCCAGCGACGACGCAATCCGTTCATTGGTTATTTCCTACAAATTACTCGGCACCAAGGAATGGTTTGTGATTCATCACACCGACTGCGGCATGGAAACATTTACCGACGAAATCATGCGCCACCTGTTGGGCAGCAGCCTGAAAACCGCCAGCATCGATGCTTCTGGCTGGCATGACAGCGGCGAAGGTCCGGGATCCGCCGAAGGCAAATACATCGACTGGTTAACCATCAAGGATCAGGCGCAAAGCGTGTTGGAAGACGTGACCCGTATCAAGTCGCATCCACTTGTACCGGGTGAGATTCCCGTTTACGGCTACATTTATGACGTCAAAACCGGACGTTTGCTGGAAGTACCCGAAGCGACGGAAGCCGGAAAGGCTCGCTGACTTTAGGTTAGAGTCGCTGGCGATTCGCCAGCCGTGCGACAGCGTTCAAGCGCTTGTTCCTTATCGAACCGGCACACGCCGCCTACTAAATAGGGGACATAACTCAGCCCTCACTTGCAAAGATATTCAGAAGAGGGCTGATTTGGCACTCCAGCCCTCTCTCACGACCAGGCGAGTCGTTAACGAAGCGACAGCAACGCTCGCAACACGTCAACTCGACTGATCATTCCCACCAGTTCGCCGTTTTGAAAAACCGGGAAACCTCTGATCGGCGTTTCATCAAATTTGGCCGCGACATCCACCAGGCTCGAATCGGCGTCGATCATTACCGGCTCCCTATTCATAATCTCTCCGACCGTGCCGTCCATGCTTTGGTTATAGGCGGTTTCCATCACGACCTTTATGCCATCCTTTTCCGAAAAAATGCCGACCAGCTTCCCACGCTCATCAAGCACCGGCATGCTGGTAATCTTGTGATCCAACAATTTCTTAATCGCCTGGGAAATTTCGGTACCGGGCGTTACGGTAATAATATTTGTAGACATATAATCGGCTGCGGAAATTTTGGCTAGCATCTTATCTTCCTCATTGTGTTTATTATTTTTTAATCCCGAATAGCAAACGGTCCTTCAACAAACTGCTCTGCGTGGACCGATTATTATCAAAATTGTCCGGCATATCCAGTTTTATTGTTTACCACCCCGCGGTTGAGACTAGCCGACCTTCGCCAAACCTAGCCTGTATTGACCGGCCACCTTGTTTCCATCCTCATCAGTCGCATGTCGAGCAATTCATCAAATACGTGGCTATCGTGAACCGCTGCACCTTTACCATTTCGCCCCTGAACAAATCGATTTCGTCGCGCCCACTATCTCGAAAATAACGTACGCTGTTTACGCTACCCTCGACTTATGCCATGATCAATTCGTCACACTCACTTTTTTCGAGGCCTTCCATGCGAAAAATTGCTTCCTTGCTCAAACGTCTTGCACTGTTTTTATCCTGGCTACCATTCATCACTTCGGCTCAGGCGGATGCGTTAACGGTCGGCCAGCCCGCGCCGCAGTTTCAGCTGAAAGCGCAGGATGGCAATGAAATCAGCTTGACTTCGCGCCAGGGCAAGGGCTGGACGGTGCTGTATTTTTATCCCAAGGCGGGCACACCGGGCTGCACGACACAGGCTTGCGCGTTTCGCGATGCGATTCAAGCGATTCGCAGTCAGAATGCCGAGGTCTACGGTATCAGCACCGACGAGGTTCAGGACTTACTGAATTTTCATCAAAAACACAAACTGAGCTTTACATTGTTATCCGACCCTGACGCCAGCGTAACGGAAGCCTATGGCGTAAAAATGCCGGTGTTGAAGATGGCCAAACGCTGGACGTTTATCATTGACCCGGCTTTAATGATTCGTCAGATCGATGACGATGTCGATCCGGCATTGGATGCACAACGGGTAGCCGAGACCTTGAATCAATTGCAAGCCGCACATTAGCACACAGGCATTGGCAGTTACCCACAAAAGCTGTGGATAACATTGTTACCAAACCGTGACAAGCCGTCGTAAGTCATTGCTTCGTTTGAAGTGTTTACAGATTGACTAAAAATTGGTCAATCTGAAATCGGACCGGGTAACGCGGCTACGTACATCCTGCATGCTTTATTCTATATATGCCCGACGCACTGTCCGCGACGTTTATTCTTCACCTCGACCAACCTCACGCTCAAAACCATTGTCATATTACTGTCACATTCCGGCATTAGTCTGTATGACAGATTTTGGAGCGACACACCATGACGGAATTGAAAACCGAATTAGAATACATCCTTGAAAACCGCGTGTTATTCCCCGTATTTCAACCGATAGTCTCGCTCAATCAGAAAAAAATCATCGGCTATGAAGCCTTAATCAGAGGCCCGGAAAACACGGCTTTTCATAAGCCCTTGGATTTGTTCGCAGCCGCCGAGCGGCTGAATATACAAACTCAACTGGAATATATCTGCCGCAAGGTAACCATCAAGCGCTTCGCCGAGCTGGCCGTTCCCGGCAAACTGTTTCTCAATGTCAGCCCCTCCGTGTTATTGGAGCCTGAATTCAAAAAAGGCGAAACCCTGAAATTTCTCGCCAAAGTCAATCTTGATCCCGATACTATCGTCATCGAGCTGACCGAGCACAAACCCACCGACGATTACCAGGCGCTACGCGAAGCGCTGATTCATTATCGGGCCATGGGATTTGAAATCGCGCTGGACGATTTAGGCGCGGGTTATTCGGGATTACGGCTTTGGTCCGAGCTACATCCCGAATATGTCAAAATCGACAAACACTTTATCAAGGGGCTGCACGACGACAAAGTCAAATTCAACTTTGTGAGGTCCATCCAAAATATGGCCGAGGCCATGAATTGCCGGGTTATCGCCGAAGGCATTGAAACCCTCGAAGATTTCCAAATCGTTGAGAATATCGGCATCACCCATGCTCAAGGCTATTATTTTGCCAGACCTGCCTCGCAACCGGTGTTGGAACTGGATACCGAGCTATTTATAAAACGCAGTGCGCGGCAGCAGGATTACCAGATCGCCGGCTCCAAACTCGCCGGCAGTATTTGCAAAACCGTTAGCCCGGTATCGGCGGAAACCTCGATCAACACGGTAATGGAACTGTTTCAACGCAATCACGATTTGAGTATCTTGCCGCTGGTCGATCAAGGTCTGGCATCCGGCCTGGTATTTCGCGAAAAGTTTCTCAGCAAACTGTTTTCCAGCCGCTATGGATTGGAGCTCTACGGCAAGCAGGCCGTCAAGACTTTCGTTAGCGACACACCGTTCAGCGTGGACAAAAACACCTCGATTGAATCGGTCAGCAAACAATTGACCACATCAATGAGCGGCGACAAGGCTTTTGTGATTACCGACAACGGCCACTATTTCGGCGTGGCAACCGTGCTCGATCTGCTGGAGGAAATGACCCGCCAACAAATTCAAAATGCCCAGCACGCCAATCCACTGACCCTGTTAGCCGGCAGCGTACCGATGAATAACCACATCAATCGTCTGATTGCCGAGCGACATCCTTTTTGCGTGGGTTATTTCGATCTGGACAATTTCAAACCGTTTAACGACGTCTATGGTTACCACGCCGGCGATGAGATCATCAAGGCGGTCGCCAATACGCTCAGCCAACATATCCCGGCAGAACTAGGAATGGTGGGCCATATCGGCGGCGACGATTTCATCGTCATCTTCAGCTGTGCGGACTGGTTTAAGCGTTGCGAAGACATCCTTGCTACCTTCAAGCATATCGTTCCGAATTTTTATTCGGCGCAGGATGCAAAAGCCAGCGGCCTTATCAGCGAAGACCGTCATGGCCGAAAAAGCTTCTTCCCGCTGCTGAGCCTTTCGGTGGGCCTGGTCGATTCCGAATCGACTAGCCAGTGCCAGTCGCACGTGAATATTGCCGATTTGGCCAGCGAAGCAAAAAAACAGGCTAAGAAGCTGACGGGCAACAGTGTTTATATCAATCGCCGCGCGGCATTGAATCAAACGTTCAAACCGGGTAGAGCTAATGCATTTCCATTAAATTTCGATACCAGCCAACTCGAAACAAGCTAGGCTAAACATTTATTTTGTATGAGAAAATCATTACGAAAGGCCAGGACGGCTTTCATAATTCTGACACATTGAGCGGTTAGACTTTTTCTCATCCTTCCAGCCATTTCCTATTGGATCAACATCAATGATTGATGCCGAACGTATATTGCAAGAAACCTACCCCAATTTCAAACTGGGCAAAGACAATAAACTGGCTGTGAAGGCCCTGAAAAAACTGATCCACGAAGACGATTTCAACAGCGTCATCAACAAAAACCAACACCTGCGCGGCTTCGCCTTTCTCGATAAACTGCTGCATTACTTCAAGTTCAATTATCAGGTCAGCAACGACTCGTTCAACAACATCCCCTCGGAAGGCCGATTGCTAATCGTTGCCAATCATCCGATCGGCACGTTGGATGGTCTGGCGATGGTCAAGCTGATACGCTCGGTCCGTCCCGATGTGCGCATCGTCGCCAACCGGGTACTGTCGCACATGGAACCCCTGCAATCGGTATTTCTGCCGGTGGATGTCTTGTCCGATAAGAAAGGACTGAAAGACACTTACAAGACCATGCTGGACGCGCTTGAAAACGAGGAAGCCATTATCATTTTCCCGGCCGGCGAAGTGTCGCGCATCACGCCTAAAGGCATACGCGATGGCAAATGGCAGACCGGCTTCGTCAAACTGGCGAAAAAAGCCCACTGCCCTATTCTGCCGATCCACATCAAGGCCAAGAACTCGGCCTTGTTCTACAGCATGTCGACGCTCTACAAACCTCTGGGCACCATGCTGTTGGTCAAGGAGATGTTCAATAAGAAAAATCAGGAAATCAAGTTCAAGGTTGGCTCGCCTATTCCTTACGCTGCGATTGAAAACAGCGACGAAACCAACAAACAGCTCAGCCAACGTTTCCGTAAACACGTTTTAAACCTCGGCAATAAGAACAAGCCCTTGCTGTTCGAGACCGTGGAAACCGTAGTTCATCCGGCCGACGCCAAGGCCGTGAAGAAAGCCCTTTACCAGTCGCGCCTGCTGGGCGAGACCCGCGACGGTAAGAAGATTTTCCTATACCAGTTCAAGGACGATTGCCCGGTGATGCGGGAGATTGCCCGGCTACGGGAACTGACTTTCCGCACCGTCGAGGAAGGTACCGGTCTGGCACTCGATCTGGACAGGTTCGACATCTACTACAGCCATATCGTGCTGTGGGACGATAACGACCTGGAAATCGTCGGCGCTTATCGGGTCGGCGAAGGCCCGAAAATCATGGCGACTCACGGCATCGAAGGCTTTTATACCCAAACCCTGTTCGACCTGCAGAGCGACTTCGCGGCTTATCTGCCTTACAGCATAGAGTTGGGGCGCAGCTTCGTACAGCCACGTTATTGGGGGCAACACAGCCTGGAATATCTCTGGTACGGCATCGGTGCCTACCTGCGCGAACAGCCGAACATCAAATATTTGTTTGGCCCGGTCAGCATCAGCAACGCCTATCCGCTTCCCGCCAAGGAACTGATCATCGGCTTCTACCAGCAACAATGCGGTTCCGATCTGCGGCAGACTAAGGCCAGGACGCCGTTCGTAATTTCCGAGCAAAGCCGGCAATTTGCGGCTACGGAATTTAACGCCGATTATTCTACCAGCTTTAAAATCCTCAACAGCGAACTGAAGAAACTGGGCGTCAAGGTGCCTACCCTTTACAAACAGTATGTCGAACTATGCGTGGACAAGGGCTGTCATTTTATCGACTTTAACATCGACCCAGACTTCAACAACTGCATCGACAGCCTGATCATGGTCGAAATCGACAAAATCACCCCCAAGAAAAGGCAGCGTTATATCGATACGCCGATGACTTGTTAGCTCCATGAGTCAGCCTTTTCTGGAACTGACCCAGCTGGAGGACATCATCGCCCAGCTGGGCAATCGGGCTCGCGTTGAAGTTGTCGATCGTATCGCCTATCAAGACCGCGAATTTCCGATTTACAGCATTGCATTGGGCTCTGAACGGCCGGACGTTCCGGTCCTGGCCTATTTCGGCGGCGTGCATGGCCTGGAAAAAATCGGCTCGGAAGTGATTCTGTCGTACCTACAAACCATCATTCACTTATTGGACTGGGACGAAGAGTTTGCCTCCCGTCTGGAGAAATCGCGGTTGGTATTCGTACCTATCGTCAATCCGGTCGGCGTTTACCGAGGCACGCGCAGTAACGGCAACGGCGTCGATCTGATGCGCAATGCACCGGTCGAAGGCGTCGGCAATACCAAGCTTTACAGCGGCCATAGACTCAGCCCGCGCCTCCCCTGGTTTAGGGGCGATGAGTCGCGGATGGAAAAGGAAGCGCAAACCTTGTGCCGGGTGGTCCATCAACATCTATTCGACGCCCCCTTATCGATTGCGATCGACCTGCACTCGGGATTCGGTATTCATGACAGATTGTGGTTTCCCTATGCCTCCTGCAAGAAACCTCTGCCCTCGCTGGCCGAGGCTTATGCCTGGAAAGCATTATTCGACCGCTGTTATCCCAACCATTTCTATAAGATCGAGCCCATGAGCCAGGAATACGTGATTAGCGGCGATTTGTGGGACTATCTGTACGACGAATTCGAACAGCGCAACGCAGGGCAAAAACTGTTTCTGCCGCTGACCCTGGAGATGGGATCATGGCTATGGCTGCGCAAGAGCCCCCTGCATTTGTTCCAGCGCCATGGTTTGTTTCACCCGCTGTTGCCGCATCGCCAGCAACGTATCTTGAGGCGTCATTTCACGCTATTCGATTTTCTATATCGCAGCCTGCTGTACCCCAAACAATGGGCACATCTACAGCAAACGCGGAAAGACATTTGCCGGCAACAAGCGCTGGCGCTATGGTATGAATAATAAGCTGGGTCGGAACTGGTTACTGCTGCGCGGTTTATCGCGTGAAACGGCGCATTGGGGAGAATTCGAGGAATTGATGCGAACGACCTTCCCGTCGGCCAACATCCATACACTGGATTTGCCGGGTACCGGCTGTTTCTATCACCACACTAGCCCCAGCAATATTCAAGACATAACAGATACAATCCGCCGACAAGCCCTTGAACAAGGTTTGCTAACACGACCGGTGACGATTCTGGCATTATCTCTGGGCGGCATGGTGGCCTGGGAATGGATGCAGAAGTATCCCGACGACGTGAACGGCGCCGTCTTGGTAAACACCAGTTTCGCCAGCCTGAGCCCTTTTTATCAGCGCCTGCGCTGGCAAAGTTACGGCAAATTCGCGCAGGTGTTGGCGCAAACCAACACTTTCCGCCGCGAATTAGCCATTCTTCAACTCGTGAGTAACCGCCGCGATCTGGACCGCATAATTGCTTCGCAATGGGAAAAGATACAAGCCAAGCGCCCGGTCAGCTTCAAAAACAGCCTAAGGCAGATCATTGCCGCGGCAAGCTATCGACCCACTGTCAGCAAGCCAAGACAACCTGTTCTACTATTAAATAGTCGGGGAGACCGGTTGGTCGCCCCGATGTGCTCGGAAGCCATTCATAAACAATGGCAGATCGAACTAAACACTCACCCCTGGGCCGGGCACGACCTTAGCCTGGACGATGGTGTTTGGCTGGCGCAGCAGTTAAAAAACTGGATCAGCGCTTAATCTGCTGCTAGAACTATTTAATTTCAAACTCGCTTTTATCCCGGCCAGACGCAGTCAAGGCTTGCATCCATTTTGGCGCTAAACCGCGGCCAGACCAAGTTTGCGATGCATCGGCGGGATTACGGTATCTAGCGGCAACCTTACTGCTGGATTTTTTTTCAGCTTTCTTGTCGCCTTCGTGAATATCAACCGTTGCGCCAATCGATGCAGCCAATTCCTTAATCTGCGCAATTACTTCCTTACGCTTGCTGGATTGTCTTTCTTTTAAGGCTTTCTCGGCGGTTTCGATAACCGCTTGCAATTCTGCTTCTGAGAGTTTATTGAGATCAGTCATATTTTCCTCTTTAATTTACTAACTGGATAGATATTAACACCATATTCCAATAAAGAAAATAGTTATTCAGGATTGACTAAAAAATTAACTTCGCTGAATACCTTGTCTTTTTTATCGACTAACTGTATTTGCCATTCACCCTTGTCCTTATAAGACAATGTCCTGCCCGACAAGAGCTTGGCACCACTATCCTTGATGTTCAGTTGTTTTTTCTCAACCATCTGCCCATCCTTGGACCAATAATGATATAAGACTCCATCTTTCATATTCTTCAACTCGGTGAAATAAAACAGTTCGATTTTTTGATTTTGACCGAGCCTGATCGGAAGTTTAACCGGTTGATAGGGTTCCTTGTCTTTAAGTCCACTATTCAGGGATGCCCGCACAACCTTCTTAGTATAGATAATCGCCACTGGACGTTTCGTCCCGTCAATAGCCATACCATTCTTAACACTTTGTTTCGCGTTCTCCGGCGCAAGCCTTACGGGTTGATCGGCGCTAACCGCTCCATCACTTCCTTGAATTACGGCTTCACCGTTATTTAAAGGCTGTTCATTTTTTGCAGTTTCCGTTTGCTCAAGTTTATCCAAGTCCTGGCCATCATCACCGCCAAACCAAAAAATAGGTATTCCTACCAATAACGTTAGAATGGCGATTGCGGCTAATATTCGCCGGGTATGCCAAACCGTAACCATTTTAGGCTCCGCTGGTCTGCGGATTTTATCCTTGTCGTAATTTATCTTAATAACTACTTTATTCTCGGCCATTCTGTTTTCTCGTTTTTTACTGACTGAACTATACCTTTAATATCCTGTCGGAGGGTATCTTTAGCGCATTTTCCATTTGGTAATATACCATTTTAGCTCTACCATAATGCGCATCACTTGCCGAGATCCCGGATGTTCGCATGAGTAACCTGCTTAAGCTGTTTGAAGAATCCTCCGCATTATATGGCGGTAATGCCAGCTATATTGAATATCTGTACGAACAATACCTGAACGACCCCGAATCCATCGTCGACGGTTGGCGGCAACGTTTCGACGACATACATCGCGACTCCACCGAAGACACGCCGCACAGCATCATCGTCGACCGCTTCGAACAACTGGCGAAAGTCGAGCCCGGCCGTCTCGCTAAAATGCAGGGCTTTACCGAGCAAAGCGTCAAAAAGCAATCCGCCGTGGCCCGCCTGATCAATCATTACCGGGTGAAAGGCCATCAAATTGCCGCCAATAATCCCTTGGGCAGACAATATTCAATACCGGCCGATCTGGACCCTGCTTATTACGGCCTGACCGAAACCGACATGAATACACTGTTCGATACCGGCGGTTTATGCGGTATCGACCGCTTGCCGCTGCGCGCCATCATTCAGACACTCAATGAAATTTATTGCGGCAGTATCGGTAGCGAATACATGCACATCGTCGACACCGAGCCGAAATGCTGGATCAAGGACAAACTGGAAGGCGCCAAACCGGATTTTGCCAGCCATCAGGAAAAGAGACTTTGGCTGTTAAAACTGCTGACCGCCGCCGAAGGGCTGGAAAAATTTCTGCATCGCAAATACGTCGGCCAAAAACGTTTTTCGTTGGAAGGCGGCGAATCGCTGATTCTGATACTCGACGAATTGATTCAACGAGCCGGCGAAAACAAGGTCAGCGAAATGGTGCTCGGCATGGCGCATCGCGGCCGCCTAAACGTGCTGGTCAACATCCTGGGCAAAAGTCCGGCGGCATTATTCGGCGAATTCGAGGGCACCCATACCTCCATGTTGGGCGCGATTACCGGCGACGTTAAATACCACATGGGCTTTTCCTCCAATATCGCCACGCCCGGCGGACCCATCCACCTGACGCTGGCCTTCAATCCTTCGCATCTGGAGATCATCAATCCGGTCGTCGAAGGCTCGGTCAAGGCCCGTCAGGACCGGCATGGCATCGACGGCGTCGACGCTGTCGTGCCGGTCCTGATTCATGGCGATGCGGCCTTTGCCGGCCAAGGCATCGTCATGGAAACCCTAAATATGTCGGAAACCCGCGCCTTTAATACCGGCGGCACCGTGCATATCGTCATCAACAACCAGATCGGCTTTACCACCAGCAACCCCTTGGACGCCCGTTCCACGCTGTATTGCACCGATGTCGCCAACATGATCCAGGCCCCGGTATTTCACGTCAACGGCGACGACCCCGAAGCCGTGGCTTTCGTGACCCAAATAGCGCTGGATTTCCGGATGCAATTTCATAGGGACGTGGTGATCGATTTGATCTGCTACCGCCGCCTGGGTCATAACGAAGCAGACGAGCCTTCGACCACGCAACCGATGATGTACAAAACCATCAATAGCCTACAACCTACCCGGCAAATCTATGCCCAAAAGTTGATAGCGGAAGGCTTGCTCGATGAAGACGCGGTCGCGGCCATGGAACAGGAATACGTGCAGTTGCTCAACGAAGGCGAGATGGTGTCGCGGCCCATCATCGAAAACAAAAACTACTCCTATTCGGCCCGCTGGGAAAAATTCCACAACAAACAGTGGGATATGCCGGCCCACACGGCGGTACCCTTGGAACGCATCCAGTTTTGCAACCAGCGACTGCAGGACTTGCCCGAAGGCTTTGAACTCCACCCTAGGGTCGCCAAAGTCATGGAAGAGCGGAATAAAATGGCCAGCGGCGAATTGCCCATGGATTGGGGGTTCGCCGAAAACATGGCTTATGCCACGCTGTTACTGGAGGGTTACCATGTACGCTTGACCGGCCAGGACATCGGCCGAGGCACGTTTTCGCATCGCCATGCCATCCTGCTCAATCAAGTCAACGGCGAAAACTACATCCCGCTCAAGTTCCTGAGCGAGACTCAAGGCCGGCCGCAAATCTTCAACTCCTTGCTGTCCGAAGCCGGCGTCCTAGCCTTCGAGTATGGTTACAGCTCGACCATGCCCAATAACCTGGTGGTTTGGGAAGCGCAGTTCGGCGACTTCGCCAACGGCGCGCAAGTGGTAATCGACCAGTTCATAACCTCGGGGGAATCCAAATGGGGCAAACTCAGCGGCCTGGTGATGCTACTGCCGCACGGTTTCGAGGGCCAGGGCCCGGAACACTCATCCGCCCGTATCGAACGTTATCTGCAACTGTGCGCCGACCAGAACATCCAGGTTTGCACCCCGACCACGCCGGCACAAATTTTCCATTTGCTGCGCCGCCAGTTGATACGGGAGTATCGTAAGCCCTTGATCGTGATGAGTCCCAAGAGCCTGCTACGCCACAAACTGGCCGTGTCATCGCTCGGCGACCTGACGGACAACGAATTTTTACCTGTGATCGGCGAACAGGACGATATCGATCCCTACCACGTCACCCGGCTAGTACTGTGTGCTGGTAAGGTGTATTACGATTTGCTGGAAGCCAGGCGCCAGGACGATCTCAAGCATATCGCCATCATCCGCATCGAGCAGCTTTATCCTTTCCCCAACGATCAGTTCAAAGCGGAAATCGACAAATATCCCAATGCCGAGCATATCGTCTGGTGCCAGGAAGAGCCCAAGAACCAAGGCGCCTGGTATCAGAGCAATCATCATTTTTTCGATATTATAGGCAGAGACATTCCCATAACTTACGCCGGACGAGTGGCATCGGCAGCGCCGGCGGTGGGCAATTATAAAACCCATCTCAGTGAACAAAGAGCGGTCATCCATAGCGCTCTCTACGGCAACAACGAAGGAAGTAACGCATGAGTTTTGAAATTCTGGTTCCCGGCCTCCCCGAATCTGTCGCCGACGCCACCTTGGTCCTTTGGCACAAACAACCTGGCGACTGGGTTGATGAAGGCGAAAACCTGGCCGACCTTGAAACCGATAAAGTCATCCTAGAAGTGCCCGCCCCCAAATCGGGCGTATTAAAAGAAATACTCAAGCAGAATGGCGAAACCGTGCTCGGCGGCCAATTGTTGGCCTTGCTGGATGTTCAGCCCGCCAGGCAAGCCGCCAAGGCAGCCAAAAAAGAAGACGTCAGCCTGAGTCCTTCGGTGCGCAGACTGGTGGCCGAAACGGCAGTCGATCCCAATGCCATCAGCGGCTCGGGCAAACACGGCCGGATTCTGAAATCGGATGTGCTGGACTATCTCGGCGAACAGCAGCAGAGTCCATCGGAACCCGTCCCAACTACAGATACATCGCACACGCCGTTGTCCGCCACGGCCATTGCCAGCTTACGCCCCGAACAACGCGTACCGATGACCCGTCTGCGCGCCAAGGTGGCGGAACGCTTGCTGCAAGCCCAGCAAAATGCGGCAATGCTGACCACTTTTAACGAGGTCAATCTCAAGGCTGTGATCGACCTGCGCAATCAGTACAAGAACCGCTTCGAACAAAAGCATGCCATCAAGCTCGGTTTCATGTCCTTCTTCGTCAAGGCTTCCATCGAGGCCCTGAAACGCTTTCCGGCCATCAACGCTTCGATCGACGGCAGCGACATCATTTATCACGGTTATTACGACATTGGCATCGCCGTCACCACGCCGCGCGGCCTGATCGTGCCGATCTTGCGGGATGCCGATCAACTGGATTTCGCCGGCATCGAAAAAGGTATTAACGACTTCGGTACCAAGGCCCGTAATGGCTCGATCAGCGTCGAGGACCTCAGCGGCGGCACTTTCACCATCACCAACGGCGGCATCTTCGGCTCCATGCTTTCCACGCCCATCCTCAACCCGCCGCAATGCGCCATCCTGGGCATGCACGCCATCAAGGACAGGCCGGTGGTGGAAAATGGCGAAATCGTGATCCGCCCCATCATGTATTTGGCCCTGTCCTACGACCACCGGCTGGTCGACGGCAAGGAAGCGGTGCAATTTCTGGGGGTCGTCAAGGAATGCCTGGAGTCGCCGGCACATCTGCTGCTCAACATCTAACCATCCGATTCCGCGCCGAGAATATCGGCGCATGCTTCCTGCCTCCCAATTATACTCATGCGATTTGCCATCATTCCCGTCACCGCCTACCAACAAAACTGCACACTGCTGATCTGCGAGCAAACCAACAAGGCCGCGCTGGTCGACCCCGGCGGCGATCTGGAATTGTTGCTGGCCGAGGTTAAACGGCAAGACGTGGAACTGGAAGCTATATTGATCACCCACGGCCACATGGACCACATCGGCGGCGTCGCCGAGTTGGCGGACCGGCTGGCATTGCCGATTATCGGCCCGCAGCGCGAGGATGATTTCTGGATTCAGTCCCTGCCCGAACAATGCCAAACCTTCGGCTTGCCGATAGCGCAAGCTTTTACGCCGACGCGCTGGCTGAATGACGGCGATACGGTCAAGGTGGGCGATGAAGTATTACAGGTGATTCATTGTCCGGGCCACACGCCCGGCCACGTGGTTTTTTACAGTGAAAGCCACCGTCTGGCGTTGGTCGGCGACGTGCTGTTCAAAGGCTCCATCGGCCGCACCGACTTTCCACGAGGCGATTACCAGACCTTGATCGACTCCATACAGCAAAAACTCTGGCCCTTGGGCGGCGATGTAGCTTTCATCCCCGGCCACGGCCCGATGTCGACCTTCGGCGAGGAAATGCGCAGTAATCCGTTCGTGGGGATACACCGCTAATCGTGCTCAACTTGTTCGGTCTGATTAGCGGATGTCGCTATATCTATCTTTTAAGCCTTCTTGACGAATTCCGATTTCAGGCCCATCGAGCCGATACCGTCGATTTTGCAATCGATGTCGTGATCGCCGTCGACCAGGCGGATGTTTCTGACTTTGGTTCCAACCGTTACCACCGACGACGAACCCTTGACCTTCAGATCCTTGATCACCGTGACGCTGTCGCCGTCCTGCAGCACATTGCCGTAGGCGTCTTTCACAACCTTGGCCTCGTCGCCGCTATCCGCGCCCGCCGCTTTCGCCCATTCGTATCCGCATTCCGGACAAACAAAATTCTCACCGTCTTCGTAAGTAAATTCCGAATTGCATTTTGGACATGAAGGAAGAGCAGTCATGGGATACCTTTTGGGGATGGATTGACGAAAAAAGCCGGCAATCTACACTAATACCAGGCGAAAAGTCAAAGCCGCGAACGGGAAAACAATTCAAATCAAGGGGATGCGTTATACCATCTGCGAAAGGCGAGTGCCGGCTGCTATTCGTGCAAACTGACCTGCATCACCGTGACGCTATGTCCACGGTACATCTCTTCCGCCATCGGCGTCCAACCGAGTTTCTGGTAGAAATCCGCCCTATCCGGCGTGAACAGATACAAGCGGTCAATGCCGGCCTGTCTGGCTTGTGTCATCACCTGCTCTACCAAACGCGAACCTATGCCCTGCCTTCGAAACTCCGGAGCCACAAAGACGCTGGCCAACCACGGCGTCAGTTCAGGCCGGCTGTCCATGTCGCTTACCACAATCGCCGCCGACCCGGCCAACACCCCATCCTGTTTATAGATAAAGGTGCTGGGCACCAGTTCGCTGCCAAGGTAGCCTTGCATCTTCGCTATGCGCTTTTGAAGGCTACCGCCGGGGTTGAGGTAAGCCCATTCGTTATGGTGCCAATCGGCAAGGGTTGGGATATGGTCGGGTTCGACTGATAAATTGACGATACTCATTTTCTATATGGGCTAACGAAATCCAAAAGCTACGCCGCGCGTACCCTACCTGACTTTATCAAGAAGGTCGAAGCTTTCAAGATACGGCTCCCAGGCTGCGCTGGAATCAAGCATAAGAGCTTATTTCGGTAGTGGCAATAGAGAAAAGCTACGAATGATCCGGTTTAAAAGCTTTTTATCTTGCTTGACACGCGAACCATGGATATCCAACCCCAGCGTATAAATAATGGGCACGGCATCATTGCGCGAACGGAATATCACTACCCTTACGGCTGCTTGGTCCCTTGTATGAAAGGAAATTTCCGCAGCCTCCAGACCAGCTAATTTTTTATCTCGAATGATCGGATCGGGCTTAATATTTT
>JAJRDU010000063.1 GCA_028748685.1 Methylococcaceae bacterium | reverse complement strand
CTTGTCGAAGGATGAGCGGGATTTTTCAATCACCCTATGGGTGAGTGTGTTATAGGCCGTCCACGCTTCGACTTTGCTCAGCACGAACGGCCTATAACACACACCAACTGCTCTTTTTGGGTTCACACATCAAATTTCGGTTTATTGACACCCTAACCCCAACCCTCTCGGCAATAGCTCCTGCAATGCCCTACTACCTACGTCCATGTAGGCATCCCTAAGGGCGAGGGAGCTAATGTTCCGAAATTTGATGTGCAATGACTATCAATTGACCATTAGGCAAACTTCGATGGAGTCCAGTGTAAGCACCGAACGATCAATTTACGGTTCACTATAGCCTAGCCGGCCCGCATCGCGTACCATTTTCAAATCGCGGCACCCATCCCGGCTAAACGACCCATTTGATGTGAAGATTGACTAATCCTTTGCCCTGAACACTTTTCCAACCAACCGATGCCCGATATTTTCCAATACGGCCACAGTACCAACTTGATTGGCCTGGCCACCGCCTGCATGGCCAGCCATGTATTTAACGAAAATCCCAGACCGCTGCATATCGCCGGTACCCGCGAATCGGCACCGGGTTTGTTCGAGCAATTGGCCAGGCAAACCTCGATCCAAGACTGCGGACGGATATTTCAGGATTATATGTGCGTGGTTTTCGGCTTCGAGACCGAACAACGGCTCGGAACCGACGCATCCGGCAGGCGGCGTTACCGCAACAGTTATCTGCGGCTGATTCAGGATTGGGGTCTGGACTCCAACAACGCCCAGGGCGCGGTATTCAAGGGCTGGGTGGAAAGCCGCTTCGGACTCTATCCCACCTACCATAAACAGCACATCGCCGGCTTCAACAGCAGGGACTGGGTAACCTATATCGAAGAAAAGATGAACAGCCGCTACCACAACAACTGCATTTACATGCAACTGGATCTGCTCTACGAATACTGCCAGTGGGTCATCGAGCGCTTCCAATTTCCGGCGGCAACGCATAAGACCCTTTACCGAGGCGTCAATAACCTGGACGACTGGATCGTTAGTGGCGAGGATAAACAGCATAAAATCGTGCGCTTCAACAGCATCGTCTCGTTTACCGACCGCCGCACTATCGCCAGCGAGTTCGGCGCCTACATCTTGGAAGTCGATGTGCCGATGGTTAAACTGGTTTTTTTTAGCGAACTGCTGCCTAACCACGCCTTGCACGGTGAAGCTGAGTATCTGGTGATAGGCGGCGATTACCGGGTCAAGGTGCAACGGTGATGATAATTACGGAGCAAATGTTAAATAGAGCCTTGGGCGCCTATTTGGGCTTTGCCTGCGGCGATGCATTGGGGGCAACGGTCGAGTTCATGTCGCCTAAACAAATCCAAAACTGCTATGGTGTACATCGCGACATCATTGGCGGCGGCTGGCTAGCTCTGGAAGCGGGCCAGATCACCGACGACACCCAGATGTCGCTGGCCTTAGGAGCTGCCATCGTCGACCATCAAGGCTGGAATGTTCAAGCCGTCGCCGACAATTTTGTCAATTGGCTGGAAAGCGATCCGCCGGATGTCGGCAACACTTGCCGGCGCGGCATCGTCCGCTATCGCGACGACGGCGAACTCTACGGCCTGCCGCGCGACGACGATGCCGGCAACGGCGCCTGCATGCGCAATCTGCCGGTGGTACTGGCGACCCTAAACCGGCCGGATTGTTTCGAAACCTGGAGCCTCGAGCAATGCCGCATCACCCACCACAACCCGCTGTCCGATGCGGCGACCCTAGCGCTGGGGCGTATGGTCAATCGCTTGATCCACGGAGAGGGCATGGACGCTTGCCGGCAAGAAGCCGAGCGCTTGATTGCTCAATACCGCAAATTCGCCTACAGCCCTTACCCCGGTAAGGCTTCCGGTTATATCGTCGATACCGTGCAGACGGTCTTGCATCATTTTTTCAATACCGACAGTTTCGAAGCCTGCCTGGTCGCGACAGTCAACCAGGGCGGCGACGCCGATACGACCGGGGCGCTGGTTGGCATGCTGGCGGGGGCCAGATATGGGCTTGAAGGAATTCCTGAGCGGTGGCTGGCGGCATTGGATAGCGAGATTGCCTCGCGGATAAGGCGGCAGACGGAGGAGCTTTTGCGAGTGGGAATAGCAAATTTGTAGGGTACGCGGTACGAACTAGGTTGCAAAAATTCGCTCACGCCAATAATCCGGGGCGCGATGACAATGCATGATCGCAATAATCAGTACAAAATCGGTTTCGATAGAATACAACACGGCGTAAGGAAAAATCGGGGTAAGACATCGGCGAATGTTATTTTCCAAAATGCGCCAAAGTTCAGGCGCTTCAAGAATTTGCCTGATGGCCTGCTCAACCGCCGCGATAAAGCGAAGCTCCAAACCGTCCTGACAATCGGCATAATACCGGGCCGCCTCTTCATACTCCGCCAGCGCTTCGGGATGAAACTCGAATCTCATCGGTCAAATAGTTGCCTAACACGCGCCAAGGCTTCATCGCCGGGTACTGTTTGAACCCGGCCGTTCAGCACGTCGTCGCGACGGCGATTCGCCTCGACAGCCCAAAGCTGGCGGACGGAATCGTCATCGGCGGGGTCTAGGCTTTCCACGAGACGGTCGGCAAGCATCGCGCGTGCCTCGCTAGGCAGGGCGAGCGCATGTTCGGCAATTTCGGTTATGGTCAATGGCATGGGAATGACTCCGTTGCTGTTGCGTGGCGAACGTCAAGTATACCTTAAGCCGCATTGGGTAAAACTGGATGCTGGCGAATGACTCGAACAAACCGCACGCTATCGCGGGCAGAAGGTAGGTTGCGGTTGGCGGTAGCCAACCCAACAAGATCAGGCAAGCCGGTTAAACGTTGGGTTGCGAAAAACATGCAACCCAACCTACGCGGATTACACTGCGTTCTGATTTTTTTGTCGAACTTTGAATCCGCAAAATCCTATTACGGACGCAAATAACCAGAAAGCTGCGGGTATCGGTACAACGGATGCTGTAGCATTAATTTGATAGGTTGACCCGCCACCGTAAGCAGCTTCGCCTACTGGAACAAAAGCTTTAAAGCTGATGGCGCCATTTTGCCGCTCTCCAACGATCGTGGGGAACGCCCCCGTAGTAGTACAAGATGCGATGACTCCGCTCGGAATATTCGAACAAATATCACCGTTACCGGAAAATGTGCCTCCGGTAAACTGGCTGTTAATAAAGTCCGGCATTTGAAAGTCAGTCGGCAAGTTAATGGCAGATAGGTTGACATGGCTAATGCTCAGCCACTTGGTATTACCGTTATCCATGGTCCAGCTGGTAACGTCGAATGAACCGCTGATAATATAATTTACCGTAGGTGATGGTCCACCTGAACCATCGGTTCCAAATGAAAAAGTCCCTGGATTATAGGCTAGTGAACTCGTTGCGGAGTTAATCACAAACGTTTCGCTCTCCAGTACTGTGGCGCCAGATGTAATTACTCCGGCATGAACAACATCAGCTAATGCGAAAAAGCTCGCGGCGACACAGACATTACGAAACAACGTACTTGTCCTGATATCCATAATTTTTTCCTTATACATTGAAATGAAAGATAGTCACTAGCACTGTTATTTCGCTATGGCGCGCTAATGATAGAGGACGCTTAACCGAACCTGTGGAGTTGACCGGTCAAGCCATCAGATTCTAGCAAAAAGAACCATTCCAAAAAGTGGGTTTTTACCACCCCTTAGTGAGCCTCGATGAAACGAAGTGGAATCGAGGGTAATGGAAACCATCAATCCTCGATTACGTTTTACTTCATCGAGGCTACTTGTTTTACGCCAACATGCTACTTACTCTTCCTCGCCGCCGATGAAACGATAGATCGTCGCCCCAAGTACCGCGCCGATAATCGGCGCCACCCAAAATAGCCATAGCTGGGCCAACGCCCAATCGCCTACGTAAACCGCCACACCCAGGCTGCGGGCGGGATTAACCGAGGTGTTGGTCACTGGGATGCTGATCAGGTGTATCAAGGTCAGGCAAAGACCGATTGCGATGGGCGCCATGCCTTGCGGCGCTCGTTTGTCGGTTGCGCCGAGAATGACCAGCAGAAACATCATGGTCATCACCACTTCCGTGACCAGCGCGGCCAATAGCGAATAGCCGCCCGGCGAATGCTCGCCGTAACCATTGGATGCGAAACCGGCGCTGACATCGAAGCCGGCTTTGCCGCTGGCGATCAAAAACAGCACACCACCGGCAAGCACCGCGCCAATCACCTGGGCGACGATATAGGGCAATAACTGATTGGCGGGGAAACGCCCGCCCGCCCAGAGTCCGACAGAAACCGCCGGATTCAGATGGCAACCGGAGATATGGCCGATCGCGTAAGCCATGGTCAGCACCGTCAAGCCAAACGCCAGCGAAACCCCCAGCAATCCGATGCCGACATTGGGAAACGCCGCCGCCAGCACCGCGCTCCCGCAGCCACCCAGAACCAGCCAAAACGTTCCCACGGACTCAGCAACATATTTTTTCATGTCTATCTCCTCAGTGTTTTTATTGTTATGCCTTGTGTTGACTATCGGCAAATAATTTACTTGATAATCAATTGGCTAGAACACTGTAGCCCCCAACTCCGCGTGATGTCAATCACAATACATCCCAAGCTGGGTGGGCCAGCGCGATAGCGTGCTCTGACTTATAGGATGGCGAACGAGCGAAGTGAAGCACTTCCTCCGGCCTGTTTGAATCCGGCCAACCACTACATCATCTCAACGGCGATGCGCCTAAATACGTTGGCACCATACATTAGCCAAAATCGTCAGGGAACGCTTCGCGCACCCTGACCTACCTACAATGTCGTTAAGTTAAGCCTCAGCGGTACTGCCGCCTAGGCTTGGGACTGACCCGGTTTTTGGGCCTGAGTGCCTTTCGGTTCGGTCGTTTGCGTTCCAGGGTCTTGGCATA
>JAJRDU010000062.1 GCA_028748685.1 Methylococcaceae bacterium | reverse complement strand
CATTCTGGCTTCCGCCAGCCAAACCGATGCTTCGGACACCTTAGTCAATCGATCATGGTGCATGACCAGACGTCGGGCGCGTTCGTTCCAGGCGTGAGTGCGCTCGACCACCCAACGTTTTGGCAACACAGTGAAACCGGTTGTCAGCGTTTCCGGAAATAAGTCCCGTTGTCCGCTATCCGCCCAGCGGCCAACATTCCGATTCGCTGGGTGGCGGACCACTTCGACCCTCAAGCCGTGTTGCGCCTCGGTAGCGGCCGCCCATTGTCCGGCGTAAGCACTATCGACGTACAAGCGTTGCACGGTAGGGTATTTGTCGACAGCGCGGGCCACGGCATCGGTGCCCGCGTCACGGTCTTGCAGGTTAGCAGCGCAAACGCTAACGGCCAGCACTAATCCCAAGGTATCCACGACGAGGTTGCGCTTGCGGCCTTTGACCTTCTTGCCGGCATCGTAACAGGATGGCCCGCCCTGCGGCGAGCCGCGCGTACTTTGCGCATCCAACACCGCCGCACTGGGCATGGCATCGCGTTCTTCCCGGACTCGCCACATCTGCCGCAAACGGTCATGCATCGCTTCGAACCGGCCCTGGGCACTCCAGCGGCGAAAGGTTTTGTAGACGTTGTCCCAATGGGGGAAGTCTTTCGGCAACAGTCGCCATGCGCAACCGGTACGCACCACATAGCAGCAGGCGTCGACCAAGGCGCGGCGCGGAATTTTGGCGGGAACGCCACGCTCGCCTTCCCGCTCGAATAAGTCTTGCACCAAGTTCCATTCCGCATCGGTCAGCGAACTGGGATAGTGGTCCGCTGATTCAGGCGGGCGATGGCGATCTTGGTAACCATAGCGCTGGGGCGAAGGATTATCACCTGTCGCCGGCTGACGCGCCGGTGGCTTGGCTCGAGTAATGCCTGCCGCCATCAAGGCTTTGCGTAAGGTGGCGCTGTGAACCTGTATATCGGTCCGAGTTTGAAAGGCTTTAACTAACTCATCGAGCGTCGCCAGCGGTACCTCCAACGCCAATTCTCGCAAGACGCTTAACGCCGAAGGGCTGATTTTTTCCGGTCGGCCTCTCCGTTTCATTGCTCACCTCTGCTATAGTCTCGGTAAGCTGGTATTTTAATTGATTTTGTCTACACCCTCTTATGTAATAACAAAAAATTTTCATGCGGCAAACCTTGTCCTTGGTTCAATCCCATCAGAAAACCGATTTCATGGTAAATATTTTTATTACCGCCGCTTAAATCGGCGATTAAATAACCAGACTCATTGATAAGCCTGAGTATTTCATCATTGATCTGATAAGAAAAACCGGTATTGAATTGATCGATTCGAATCGGACGCAGTTTAATATTCTGCCGGTATTCCTTGTTTAAATCTTCAACTGCCGCCGTAATAGCCTCAAAATTTTGCTTGGTTGTGTCGTTAAACCACATCGAGACAAAGATTTACTGCTTGCGTGATTTTGCTACCTTTTTAAAAATGCGGACGATGTCGGCAGCGTTGATGGCTGGGTGTACTTTAGACTCCGTTTGTTGACGCTCGACTTTGTTCATGTAGGCAATCTTGTTCGTGGATGACTCCGGTTTGTATCAATCTAGTGGCCCGTTTGATCCAACGCCAGATTCAGCTTTAACACATTCACTCTAGGCTCGCCGAATACCAGCCACTGCCGGCCTTCGGTATGGGCATTAACCAGTTCATGCAGCTTGGCTTCATTGATTTTGCGAATTTTGGCGATGCGTTTGATCTGATACTCCGCCGCCGCTACGCTGATGTGCGGATCGAGACCGCTGGCGGATGCGGTAATCAAGTCCACCGGCACCGGCGCCTTATTGCCGGGGTCGGCGTCTTTCAAGGCTTTGATACGTGCCGAGACGGCATCGATCAGAACGGGATTAGTCGGTCCCAGGTTGGAGCCGCTGGAAGCGGCGGCGTTATAGCTGTAGGGGCCGGTAGCCGACGGACGGCTCCAGAAGTATTTGGGCTCGCTGAAGGTCTGGCCGATCAGCTCGGAACCGATCAGCTGGCCTTGTTGGTTTTTGATCAGGCTGCCGTTGGCTTGATCGCTAAACAGGGCTTGGGCCAGAACCGTCACCAAGGCCGGATAAGCGGCACCGGTCACCAGGGTCAGCAGTAACAGCATCATCGCTGCGGGTTTTAAGTAGGTAGACATATTCGTTCCTTACACCAAATTCATAGCAACCAGGACTAAGTCGATGGCCTTGATGCCGATAAACGGCACGATCAAGCCGCCGACGCCATAGACCAACAGGTTATTTTGCAAGAGTTTTTCCGCGCCGACCGGTTGGTATTTAATGCCTTTCAAGGCCAGCGGTATCAAGGCGATGATGATCAGCGCATTGAAGATCACCGCCGACAGGATAGCGCTGGACGGTGTCGCCAAACCCATCACGTTCAGCACGTTTAATGCCGGATAAGTAGTGGCGAACGCGGCCGGAATGATGGCGAAATACTTGGCGACGTCGTTGGCGATGCTGAAGGTGGTCAGCGCGCCTCGGGTCATCAGCATTTGCTTGCCGGTTTCTACGATTTCGATCAACTTGGTGGGGTTGGAGTCCAGATCGACCATGTTGCCGGCTTCCTTGGCCGCCTGGGTGCCGCTGTTCATAGCCACGGCTACATCGGCCTGTGCCAGCGCCGGGGCGTCGTTGGTGCCGTCGCCGGTCATCGCTACCAGGCGGCCATCGGCCTGGTGCTGGCGGATCAGGCTGAGTTTGGCTTCCGGGGTGGCTTCGGCCAGAAAGTCATCGACACCAGCTTCGGCGGCGATCGCCGCGGCCGTCAGGCGGTTGTCGCCGGTGATCATGATGGTCTTGATGCCCATTTGCCGCAACTCGATGAAACGTTCCTTGATGCCGCCCTTGACGATGTCTTTAAGTTCGATGACGCCCAGGGCTTTTTGGCCGTCGGCGACCACCAGCGGCGTGCTGCCCCGGCGAGCGACGTCGTCGACTATCTTTTGGAGTTCTTGCGGAACCTTACCGCCTTGTTCTTCGATGTGCTGACGAATCGAATCGGCAGCACCCTTGCGGATTTGCCGGCCCTCACCCCCGGCCCCTCTCCCAGAGGGCGAGGGGAGATTAACGCCGCTCATCCGGGTTTGGGCGCTGAAATGCACGAAGGTGGCGCCAAGAGAATGTATGTCGCGTTCGCGGATGCCGTGTTTTTGTTTGGCCAGGATCACGACGCTACGGCCTTCCGGTGTTTCGTCGGCCAGCGAGGCCAGTTGCGCGGCGTCGGCCATTTCGCGGTCGGTGATGCCTTTGACCGGAAAGAAACCGGATGCCTGACGGTTACCCAGCGTGATGGTGCCGGTCTTGTCCAGCAGCAGCACGTCGACGTCGCCGGCCGCTTCCACCGCGCGACCGGAAGTGGCGATGACATTTTTCTGCATCATCCGGCCGATACCGGCGACGCCGATGGCCGACAGCAAGCCGCCGATGGTGGTGGGAATCAGGCACACCAATAAAGCCACCAGTACGGTGACACTGATCGGGCTGCCGGCGCCAGCGGTCTGTACGCTGTACAGCGAGAACGGCAGCAAGGTCACCGTCGCCATCAGGAACACCAAGGTCAATGCGACCAATAAAATGGTCAAGGCGATTTCGTTGGGGGTTTTCTGGCGCTTCGCGCTTTCGACCATGCCTATCATGCGGTCCAGAAAAGTCTCGCCGGGATTGGTGGTGATACGTACCACCAGCCAGTCGGACAACACCCGTGTGCCGCCCGTCACCGAGCTGAAGTCGCCGCCGGACTCGCGGATGACCGGGGCGCTTTCGCCGGTGATGGCGCTTTCGTCGACCGAGGCCACGCCTTCGATGACTTCGCCGTCGCCGGGCACGAAGTCGCCGGCTTCGATCAGCACCACGTCGCCCTTGCGCAGACTGGAACCTTCGACTTTGCTGTAGTTGCTACCGTATTTGGCTTCATCGAGTTTCTTGGCAGCAATGTCGCGTTTGGCGCTACGCAGGAACGCGGCTTGCGCCTTGCTGCGGCCTTCCGCGACCGCTTCTGCGAAGTTGGCGAATAGCACGGTGAACCACAGCCACAGGGTGATGCTCAGGATGAAGCCTGCGGGTGCTTCGCCTTCGCCCCCCAGCGCCTGTAGCCATAATACGGTGGTCAGGATGCTGCCGAGGTAGACCACGAACATCACCGGATTTTTCCATTGCTGCTGCGGGGTGAGTTTGGCAAAAGCGTCGAAAAACGCTTGTTGCAGGATTTGCGGATCCATTAAGGACGTTGAAACGGGTTTGCTAGTCATAGTGTTACCTACCCTGAAATTAATGATGACCGATCATTTGCAAATGTTCGACGATAGGCCCCAAGGCCAGCGCCGGCACGAAGGTTAATGCACCCACCATCAGCACGGTGACGATCAGCAAAACCACAAACAATGGGGTGTGGGTCGGCAAGGTACCGGCACCGACCGGCACGGTTTTCTTGGCGGCCAGGGAACCAGCAATCGCCAGCACCGGTATCATCAGCCAGTAGCGGGAAAACAGCATCGCCAGTCCCAGCATGAAGTTGTAGAACGGGACGTTGGCCGAGATGCCGCCGAAGGCGCTACCGTTGTTGTTGCCTGCCGAGGAGTAGGCATACAGCACTTCGCTGAAACCGTGGGCGCCGGGGTTGAAGATAGAAGCCTTGCCGGCATCCAGCATCACGGATAGTGCGGTACCGCCCAATACCATCAACGGTGGAATCAAAATAACGATCGCCGCCATTTTCATCTCATAGGCTTCGATTTTCTTGCCCAGGTATTCCGGGGTGCGGCCTATCATCAGGCCGGCGATAAACACCGCGACGATGGCGAACACGATCATCCCGTAAAGGCCGGAACCGACGCCGCCGTAGATCACTTCGCCCAGCTGCATCAGCCACATCGGCACCATGCCGCCGATCGGCGTGAAGGAATCGTGCATGGCGTTGACCGAACCATTGGAAGCGGCGGTGGTCGCCACCGCCCATAGGCCGGAGTTGACGATGCCGAAGCGGGCTTCCTTGCCTTCCATGTTGCCGCCGGCCTGTTGGGCCGACGCGTTTTGGTCGACACCCAACGCGTTAAGGGCAGGGTTGCCGCTTTGTTCGGCTGGCACCGTGACGAAGACCAGCGCCACGAAAACCAAGGTCATCGCGCCGAGGATCGTCCAACCCTGGCGGGTGTCGCCGACCATCACGCCGAAGGTGTAGCAAAGCGCGGCCGGGATCAGCAGGATGGACAGCATTTCCAGGAAATTGGACAGCGGCGTGGGGTTCTCAAAAGGGTGGGCCGAGTTGACGTTGAAGAAACCGCCGCCGTTGGTGCCTAGTTGCTTAATGGCGACTTGCGAAGCCGCAGGGCCCATCGCCAACGTTTGTTGTTGGGTTTGCACGGTTTCGGTGACCGGCTTGCCTTCGGCATCGACCACGGCCTTGCCATCGGCATCCAGTTTCGGTGCCGAGTAGCTGACCGCTTCCTGTAAATTGACCGTCTGATAAGGATTAAAGGTCTGCACCACTCCTTGTCCGACCAACACAATTGCCAGCAAAAACGACAAAGGTAACAGGATGTACAAGGTGCTGCGGGTCATATCGACCCAGAAGTTACCTATGCTGTTGCTGTTACGGCGGTTAAAGCCGCGAATCAGCGCCACCAGTACCGCCATGCCGCTAGCGGCGGAAACGAAGTTTTGCACCGATAGGCCCAGCATCTGGGTCAGATAACTCATCGTGGCTTCGCCGCTGTAACCCTGCCAGTTGGTATTGGTGGCAAAGCTGACGGCGGTGTTGAACGACGAATCCGGCGTCACAGCCGGCAGCGTTTGTGGGTTCAGCGGCAACACATCCTGGAAGCGTTGCAAGCCATAAACCGCCAGCAAGCCAAACAAATTGAAGGCCAGCATCGCCAGGGCGTAATGGGTCCAGCGCATCTCCTGTTCCGGCTTGACGCCGCTGAGGCGGTAGAACAGTCGTTCAATACCGGCGAACCAGCGATTCAGCCCCACCGTTTGGTCTTGGTAAACCCGAGCCATGTAAGTACCCAAAGGCTTGGCTAGTGCCAACAAAGTGATGATGTAAATCGCGATCTGTAAAAAACCTTGACCAGTCATCAGAATTTCTCCGGATAAAACAACGCCACGACTAAATAGACGAATACGGCAAGTGTCAGCCCGCCGCTGAGTAAATAAATCCAGCTCATGATTGCCCCCTCAATGCTTTGCAAGCGGTGATCAATAACGCGGTCGCCACAAAGAACGCCGCCGTTAACAGCAAATACGCGATATCCATCTGTATTACCTCTGGGAAAATTTGAAAAACTAAGCCTTGCAATCGCCTCTGACCGCCTGTTGATCAATGTACAGTTTGATCGGTAAAAAAATCGTAAAAATATCCCTATTGCTCGTAAAGGAAAAATAAAAAATAAAGCAGTGAATGGCGTTGTCAGATACTTAAACAAGCGGATACGACGCCTTAAGATTGGAAGGCGTTGCAAACGGCGTGATTGTATATGCCAAAAACACATAACTAAATCAATAATTATCGTTTTATTTGTTAATTTGTTGTCGCTATCATCGCACTCAGACTGAATAGGTTTTGTTCATGCGCGGTCTCGAGGATTGGGTGAGTCTCCTACTTACCGACAAGGACGTCATTCGGGCGGGATCAACGATCCCGCCATTTTTTTAGTTCATTCGCGCTGTGGGGTGAAAGAAATTTAAGGAGGGCATGCCATGCCTGTACAACAACTAGTGGAATATTTCAACGATAGACTGGAACGTGAGCACAAAAATCATCTCAGACCTTTTGTGATTAAGGATGATAAGGTCTACGGTATTTATGGGCCGGTTAGGGTTGGTAGCGTGATGTTGCCTCTCCGAGAAACCTTGCGTCAGTCGCAAATTGCCGGCTATACCGCGCATATCAACGTGGCCGCCAATCCCGAAACAGGCTTTGCAAGCCGCGATTCCGGTTTGGCTTATCCGCCTATCGAACCGAGTTTCGATTCCGAGTCCATCGTTAATTTCGATCGACTGGCGCGTACCGTGCACATGCTGAATTATTTGCCGCAGTCTCATCTGGATGACCTGCTGATTCTGGACGTTGATCCGCGCCATATCTTGGGCGTGAAAACGGATCACGGCGCGTATTTTGAAGAGATCATCATTAAATGCGGCCTGAAAACCCGTAATGTCGCCATAGGCCTTAAAATCAGCCCCGACTACGCGCGGGTCTATTCATCATTGCTGAAAGGCTTATACAACTACCAAGACCGTGGCTATCGGGTGGCGCTTAAGCTGGATTATTACAGTTTGGACAAATCGTCGTTCGAGCTGATTTCCAGAGCCTCACCTGATTTTGTCGCCATGTCCGCGCAACATCTCGACGCTATCCGGGATAACCGTTTGCCGGAAAAACTGAGTCAACTCTGCCAATTGGTGGCATCGATGGACGGTCGCAGCGTGATGCTGGATATAGAAGACAAGCGCAACGCGGCGCTGGCGCGGCAAATGGGGTTCGATCTGGTTCAGGGTGCTTATTTCGATGCAGAAACACCCGGCTTGCCAAACGAGCATTTGCTGGATTCGCCACTGGATTCCACCGACAAGCGAGTGGCGGCCGTTAGACACTATTGAGCGGATGAAAATCAGCTAGTCTTCATCGCCGGCTTTCATCATTGGTAGCGGCGGCGTTGGCCCGCATAGCAAGGCGGCAGCCTTCGCTACGCGGGCCAACATCGGTCACTTGAATGAAAAGCTGCGTTGACCGCACTGCAAGCGTTTCAATACGGCCGCCAATCGGTCAATTTCCTCGTAGGTGTTGTAGAACGCCAGCGAGGGCCGCACCGTTGCTTCCAAACCAAATCGCCGTAGAATCGGTTGAGCGCAGTGGTGGCCCGAGCGAACCGCGATGCCGGCTTTATTTAACGCCACGCCGACATCCTGATTGCTATGCCCGGCCAGCACGAACGACAAGACGCTGGCCTTATCAGGCGCGGTACCGATCAAGCGCACGCCTGGAATGCTGCGCAAGGCATGCATGCCATACTCCAGCAGTTCGTGCTCATAACGGGCGACGTTTTCGATTCCGATTTTGCTCAGGTATTCCAACGCCGCGCCCAAGCCCACCGCATCGGCGATATTGCCGGTACCGGCTTCAAATTTCGCCGGAGCCGGCTGGTAGCGGGTATGTTCGAAGGTGACATCTTCAATCATATTGCCGCCGCCTTGCCAGGGCTGGGTGGCTTCCAGCACGTCGGCCTTGCCGTACAGCACGCCGATGCCGGTGGGGCCGAAGATTTTGTGACCGGAAAACGCCAGCCAATCACAATCCAAGGCCTGCACATCGACCCGCAAATGCGATACCGATTGCGCGCCGTCCAGCAATACCTTGGCGCCGGCCCTATGCGCCAGCTCTATCATTTCCCGGGCCGGCGTCACGGTGCCCAGGGCATTGGAGACTTGGGTAAACGACACCAGCTTGGTGCGGCTGTTCAGTAGCTTTTGATACTCGGCCAGAATGACCTGACCGTCATCGTCGACCGGAATCACCCGTAAAACCGCGCCGGTTTCGGCGCAAAGCTGCTGCCAGGGCACGATGTTGGCGTGATGCTCCAGCCAGCTGATGACGATTTCGTCGCCTTCGGCTATGTTCTGCTTGCCCCAGCTTTTCGCCACCAGATTGATGGCTTCGGTGGCGCCGCGCACGAATACCACCTCGTCGGACGACGAAGCATTGATGAAGCGGGCGACGATGTCTCGCGCACCTTCGTAGGCATCGGTGGCCCGCGCCGCCAATTCATGCGCCGCCCTATGGATGTTCGAGTTTTCGTGTTGATAGAACTCGGAAATCCGGTCGATCACCACCTGCGGCTTTTGCGTGGTCGCGGCATTGTCCAACCAGGCCAGCGGATAGCCGTTGACGCGTTCTTTCAGAATCGGAAAATCGCGGCGTACCGCATGGACGTCAAACGGCGGATGCGCCGAACCCAGTGAAGCCAGATTCGGATTCTTACCCAGCTCGGCCAGATCGCTCAAAAAATAGAACGACGAACCGGTTGACGGAGGCTTGGAGCCAACCCATTCCGCGGGTTTTGCCACCAGCACCTGCTTCAATTCCGATTCTCCAGGCAAGCCTAGGCTACGCGACGCCAATGCCGATAAGGCGTTTTCGTCGATGCCGGAGAGCTTGTCAAAACCCGTCGGCACAGCGTTAACCGGAACCGCTGACGCCGCCGACGCCGGTACGCTGTCGATGATCTCTTCGGGCAGGCCCGAACGCGGCTGAGCCAGTCCGGCCAATGCCCGCTCGTCGATACCAGGGCGTCTGCCGAAACCGGTTGGCACGGAACTGACCGGTACCGCCGATGCCGCCGAATGAGGGACGTTATCGATGGCATCGGCGTTGCCAGGTGGAGCCTTAAAATACTGATTGGCCAGGCGCGTCAGTTCGGCGGCGTCCGGCAAGCCCGACGGCGCGCCGGCGCCGCTCAGCGCCTGCTGCGCCAATGCTGACAAGTCGACGTTATTGGTAGTCATAGTAGTTGCCTATTTCGACGTTCTCCAGCACGCCTATGGCATCTTCGGTCAAAACCGCCAGCGAGCAATACAGCGACACCAGATAGGAGGCGATGGCCTTGTGGTTGATGCCCATGAAGCGCACCGACAGTCCCATGCTCAATTCGTCGGTGAGGTTGGGTTGATATAGGCCGACTACGCCTTGGCGGCTTTCTCCGGTACGCAGCAACAGGATGTTGGTTTTGCCGTTGGTGATTTTCAGTTTGTCGGTCGGAATCAAGGGCAGGCCGCGCCAGGTTAAAAACTGAGAACCGAACAAGGACACCGTTGGCGGAGGGGTTCCGCGGCGGGTGGCCTCACGGCCGAACGCGGCAATCGCGCGTGGGTGAGCCAGGAAAAACGCCGGTTCCTTCCAGACGCGTGCAATCAATTCGTCCAGGTCGTCCGGGGTGGGCGAACCTTTGCGAGTCTGTACTTTTTGCGAAGGCGCCACGTTGTTCAACAGACCGTATTCGGCATTGTTGATCAATTCGCTTTCCTGACGTTCTTTCACGGTTTCTATGGTCAGGCGCAACTGTTCGTGGATTTGGTTGTGTGGGCTGCTGTACAAATCGGCGACCCGGGTGTGGACGTCCAGCACGGTGTTGACCGCATTCAAGCGGTACTCGCGGCCCCATTCCTCGTAATCGACGAAGGTTTGCGGCAACACTTTCTCGTCCAGGCTGGAACAGTCAACGGTGATGCTGGTTTCGCTCTTGACTCGGTTGACCCTGTAAATACCCGCTTCGACCGGTACCCATGGCAACAGGTGAACCAGCCAGCGCGGCGTGATGGTGCCCATCATGGGCACGGTTTTGGTGGCGTTCGATAAGGTACGCGCGGCGACGTCGCCTAATGCGGTATGGGCTTGATGGATGTCGGTCATGGTTTTGATCCTTCTAGTTATCAATGGTGATGTAAGTGAGCATTACACGGGCGCTTATTCGGCAATCGGTCGAATACTGCCCTGTTAAGCAAGGTTATTCATCCGCGATTTCGGCTGATGGATGATTCTACAGGCCAAAAAAAAGCCGATGCATCCTCAAGGGAATGCATCGGCTTCCGGTTGTCCGGTCAGCTCGTGACGGGGCCAAGATACTTGCTTGGAAGCGGCCCGTCAAGAGCCGGAAAAACCTGTATATGTCGAAATCAGAAAAGCTTATCTAAATTTATCGCTTCCCATGACAACAAAAAAAGATTACCGGCAATCACAAAAATATAATGAATTGTTTTTTAAGGAAATTTCAAGAAACAACCGCACTATTGGCGCCGGATTTCGGCTGAAAAAAAATTATCAAAATTGGAAATTTCTTCATGTAAAACGTCGCGGAAATGCGGCCTAAATTCCGCCGCCTTCGGTAAAGAGTTCGTTTCGGGTTTGGCCTTGGCTGATGTGGCTGCCGGGCGGTACGCTGTGCGTCAGCCAGACGTTGCCGCCAATTACCGAGCCGCGACCAATGGTGATGCGTCCCAGAATGGTGGCGCCGGCATAAATCACGACGTCATCCTCGACGATGGGATGGCGGATATTGCCTTTGACCAACATGCCGTTGTCATCCTTGGCGAAACGTTTGGCGCCCAGCGTGACCGCTTGATAGAGCCGAACCCGCTTGCCGATGACAGCGGTCTCGCCGATCACGACACCAGTGCCGTGATCGATGAAGAAGTTTTCGCCAATTTGCGCACCGGGATGGATGTCGATGCCGGTGGCGGAATGGGCAATTTCAGCAATCATGCGGGCGACCAACGGCGCGCCCAATCGATACAGTGCATGGGCGATACGGTGGTGTATCACAGCGGTGATGCCGGGATAGCAGACCAATACTTCATCGGGGCTGCGGGCGGCAGGATCGCCTTCGTAGGCGGCATGAATATCGCTATCAATCAGCACACGGATTTCGGGCAAACCTTCGGCAAAGGCGCGAGTGATTTGTTGCGACTGATTGCGTATGTCGCTGGATAGCCCTTGCTGTTCGGCGACGAATTTCAACTCCAGCGCAATCTGCCTATTCAATTGTTTCAGCAGGCTGTCCAGGGTGTGCCCCACAAAATAATCGATACCTTCGTCGTTCAAGTCGGGCATGCCCAAACGATTGGGAAACAGCACGGCACCCAGATTATCGACGATTTCGGCCAGTATTTTTTTGGATGGCAATTTGGGCGGATGATCGCGGCGTTGCCGATGTTCCAGCGATTGCAAGCGGAGTGTTCTGAGTTGCTCGACTAAAGCATCGACGCCCCAGGACACGGCAAAATCGTTCATGCCGCGACTCCCGATGCGTCGAAGAGTCCTTCAAAAAGAACTGAGCTTAAGTAACGTTCGCCCGAATCCGGTAGTATCACGACTATGGTCTTGCCGATGTTTTCAGGACGCTTGGCCACTCTGACCGCAACGGCAACGGCGGCACCGCAGGAAATGCCCGCCAGTATGCCTTCCTCTCTCGCCAGTCGGCGGGCATAGGCGATGGCGTCGTCGTTGCTGACTTGTTCGATGGCATCGACCAAGGACAAATCCAGCACATCCGGCACGAATCCGGCGCCGATGCCCTGAATCTTGTGCGGCCCGGGGGCTATGTCCAATCCCGCTCTGTATTGTGTCAGTACCGGACTGGCTTCGGGTTCCACCGCAATCGAGACGATGGGCTTTAACTGCGTGAGTTTGATGTAGCGCGACACCCCTGTAATGGTGCCGCCGGTGCCTACCCCCGAAACCAGTATATCGATGGCGCCTTCGCTGTCCTTCCAGATTTCCGGCCCCGTGGTTTGTTCGTGAATCTGCGGGTTGGCCGGATTTTTGAACTGTTGCAGCAGCACATAGCGCTCGGGGGCGGAAGCCGCGATTTCCTCGGCCTTGGCGATGGCGCCTTTCATGCCCTTGGCGCCCTCGGTCAACACCAGGTTGGCGCCGTAGGCGACCAATATTTTGCGCCGTTCCAGGCTCATGGTATCCGGCATGGTCAGCGTCAGGGGAATGCCGCGGGCGGCGGCGACAAAGGCCAGCGCTATGCCGGTATTGCCGCTGGTCGGTTCTATTATTTCCTTGCCAGGCCCCAATAAGCCGCGTTGCTGTGCGTCGTTGATCATTGCCGTGCCGATTCGGCATTTAACCGAATAAGCCGGGTTGCGGCCTTCGATTTTGGCCAGCACGGTCGCCTGCGCGCCTTCCGTGATGCGGTTAAGTCTTACCAGTGGGGTGTTGCCAATCGATTGTGAATTGTCGGGGTACCAATGAGCCATATCAGTGTCCTTGCGTTTCTTCGGGACAAAAAAAAGCCAGAGTTACCCTTAGCCAGGCACTCTGGCTTCCGGTCGTCCGGTCAGCGGGTGAATGTTGTAAACGAGTGTCTGTGAATATCCGGTTTGTGTCAAGTCGATTATGGGCGGCGAAAAAAAACAGGAGGCACGGTTTTGTATATCCATTTATTCGAATTAAAAATCGAAAATTAACGTTTTATTAGTGGGTATCACACGGATTACTCTGTATCGAAGTTTTAACAAACACTGAGGCTATATGACATCATCTCGCGCATGGATTCGGACGGTATTGATTTCAATTCTGGCTGTTACGCCGTTAGTTGCTCATGCCACCAATGGCTATTTTGCACACGGTTATGGTGCGCGCAGCAAGGCCATGGCTGGAGCCACGACGGCGTTTTCCCAGGATTCGCTCGCGCAAGCGGTCAATCCGGCAGGATTGTCTTATGTGGATGATAGATTTGACGGTGAGCTGGAGTTATTCGCCCCATTTCGCGAATACCGGGTTAACGGAGCCGGAATGCTGGATCAAGGCACGCAAGAAAGCGAAAGCAATTTTTTCCCGATTGGCACCCTGGGCTGGAGCCGTAAACTGGACGACGCGCAAACCATTGGTCTTGCCGTGTATGGTAACGGCGGCATGAATACCGATTGGCGAAATGTGGTTAATTCTTCAAACTCCGCATGCCCTGGCCAACCAGGTGTGTTTTGCGGTGGTCGCACCGGTATCGATATGGCGCAGGCCTTTGTTGTCGGTACCTATGCGCATTCTTTTGCTAACGGCCGCTATTCGATAGGTATCTCGCCGATATTTGCCGCGCAAACCTTTAAAGCCCGTGGGCTGGCGGCTTTTAGCAACTTTTCCTCCGATCCGAATAATTTGACCGACCGTGGTCGCGATTACTCTTTTGGCGCCGGGTTTAGGGTCGGTGCGCAGGCTGAGTTGCTGCATGGTCTGCGGTTGGGTGCGTCATACAAGAGTCGCATCTACATGTCGGAATTCGAGCGCTATCGAGGACTATTTGCCCAGCAGGGCGGTTTTGACATTCCGGATAGTTTCAACGTTGGATTATCCTGGGATGTCGACGATGCGCTGACCGCGAATTTCGACGTCGAACACATCCGCTACGGCGAGATCAAGTCGGTCGGAAATCCTATAAGCCCGCTGTTTCAAGGTGCGCCGCTGGGGGCCGGCAATGGCCCCGGTTTTGGCTGGGACGACATGACGATCTATAAATTCGGGGCGCAATGGCAACAAAACGCCAACTGGATCTGGCGCGGCGGCTTGAGCTACGGCCAGCAGCCCATAACAGGCTCGGAAGTCCTGTTCAACATCCTGGCTCCCGGCGTGCAGGAATGGCATTTGACTGGCGGTTTCAGTCATGCGCTGAGCAAGGAGGATGATTTGTCGTTTGCTTTTATGTATTCGCCGCGCAAAACCATCACCGGCACCAATCCGCAGAGTCCCGGGCAGACCATCGAACTCTCGATGGAGCAATTTTCCTTACAGCTCGGCTGGTCGAGACGGTTTTAATTTCAATAGTCAATTGAACATCAATTTTGGGAGTACATCATGAATACGGTTTTCAAATCTTACTCCAGCGATCCGAAAGGCGGACAAACGTCTTCGGTACTTGCTTTCGACGAAAACCTCTCGCGGTCGTTGGCACTCTCGGTCAGAGCCACCGCCTTGGTGTTCGAGGATCCGGTATCGCGTCGCCTGCTGGATCAGATGGAACGTATTGCGCCGAGCGATGCGACAGTGTTGATCATCGGCGAGACCGGTACCGGCAAGGAGTTGGTGGCGCGGCACATTCACGCACTTAGCTCGCGCAGGAATAACACGTTTGGCGCGTTGAACTGCGCCGCGCTCAGCGAACACCTGATCGAAAGCGAGTTGTTCGGCCATGAAAAAGGCGCATTTACCGGCGCCATTTCCAGCAAGGACGGTTGGTTTGAAACGGCCCATAAAGGTAGTCTGTTTTTGGACGAAGTGGGCGACTTGCCTTTGGGCTTGCAGGCAAAGCTGTTGCGAGTGTTACAAGAGCGCGAGGTTGTTAAGGTAGGTTCGAGGCAGCCGATACCGGTGGACGTGCGTATCATCGCCGCCACAAACGTTAATCTGGAGGAGGCCGTTGCGGCGCAACATTTCCGGGCCGATTTGTATTACCGTTTTAATGTGGCAACCATCCAGCTGTCACCGCTTAGAGAACGCCCGGGCGACATATTGCCCTTGGCATACCATTTTCTAAAAATGTATGCCGACCGGCTAGGTTACGGTGACGTCAAATTATCCTCGGCCGCCGAAGCGGCATTGCTGAATTACGATTGGCCAGGCAATATTCGGGAGCTGGAAAACTCGGTTCACCGGGCATTGTTGGTTTGCCCCAGCAAAATTTTAAGGCCCGAGGACTTCAAATTGTCCGGGGTAAGAGTTTCCGAACCCAGCAATGCGATATCGACCACCTCTCTGGAGACTTCTTTATCTCGTCTGTTCGATCAATCGCCACCGAATTTGTTTGATGTCATCGAGGAAACCGTCATACGTTCCGCTTTTGAATATTGCGAAAGAAATCAGGTTCAAACCGCGCGTCTGCTCGACATCAGTCGCAATGTATTAAGGCATAAATTGAGTCTTTACGGTATGTTGCCGAATGGTCGAAGAAATGTGGTGGAGACTGAGCTGGCTTGAAGTAATGGCAAAGAGTCATGGCGATGTTGAGCCAGGCTGGCGAAATCTGAATCGTCTTTCGCGCTCTTCGGTCAATCGGCGGCTTATGCCATCCTAATAAACCGATCACATAAAATTATTGAGCCTCTTGCAAAATTGCCTATCATTAGCAGAAGACGATTTCACCATCAGCTATTGGC
>JAJRDU010000061.1 GCA_028748685.1 Methylococcaceae bacterium | reverse complement strand
GGATTCGCCATTCGGGAACAATTCAACCTTGGTGGTCTTCTTAGGTAAAGCCGCATTCGGGTCCGGCTGCGTCGCCAGTTCGTCTTCCTTAGCCCTGTCGACTTCGGGAATAGGGAGTTTGGCATGGAGCTGTGGACCGATGTATTCACAGCCGGTCATCGACAAGGCCAGTGCCAAAACATAGGGCGCGTTAATTCGTTTCACTGTCATCGTTAGCATTCTCGGGGTTGGTATTAGGTTGTTGCGCTGGTGGTGGGGGGGGAATAGGTCTGCCGCGAACGGGTAGCTTACTTTCAGGTCTGGGTTTCCTGAGCAATACGGATTTCTGCTGGCCTGCCTGCTCCAAGATTACATGATCGGGCTGGATTTCCTTGAGCAGCCAACCGGAAATCATTTGTTCGACACCAATTTTCAGGTATTTTTTCGCTTCATTTTTCTTGGCGAACATGGCAATTGGCGGCTTCTGACCATTGCTGAAGACGCCAATCAACAACCAGTCATCAATCTGGCCGGTTTCCACTTTCTGTGTAGTGTCGACAGGAGCCGCTTCGGGAAGCGGTTTTCGCCCCTCGATAAACAATGGCCGATCCACCATTTCGCCATATTCCTCGGCGGAGGATTTCAGTGTCTTGATGGTCGGAAGCTGAGCGGGTGTACTGCTTTCGTCCTCGGCGGGTTTAGGCTGCTGTAATAGCTGGCGCTGGGCATATTCGCCATAACTCCATTCAGCGGCCAGCGTCAGGCTTAATAGGCCGCTGATCACTGCCTGCAGTTTAATCAGTTTTAGGTTCATTGCGCCGTTTCCCTCATAAAGCTGACGACTTGAAAACTAACGTTCAATTGCGCATTAGCTTCGATTTTGTTGGTGATGCGATTGCGGACGCCTCGTAGCGGATTGATGTCGATCTGATCCACGATCAATACCGGTACCGCGACGGCGATGTTGTGCAAAACCGCGCGCAATGTTTCGATGTTGCCGTTCATGCGCACCCGCACCGCGACTCGGTTGAAACCGTTGTCGATTTTGCCTGGCAAACCCTGGGTGCTGGTCAATTGGCCGCCCGCTTCGGCAACGGCGGTTTTGACGGTGTTTTGCAAATCGGCCGACACCAGGGCTTCGGTATCGCGGTTGCTGAAATAGCCTTGCTCCTGAAATTGCAGTTTTGTCGCCTCCAGACTCTCCGCGACGCTGTCTTTACGGGCCGCTATTTGCTGCTGGCGCTGCAAGCGGAATAGCAAGTCGTTCTTTTCTTCGTGATAAGCCAAGCCGGCGCTGAGCAAAGGCATCAATACCGCCAACACAAAGGCCAACAACACCAACACCAATAAACCGACCGCCAGCCAACGCTGATAACGTGGATTATTCATGGGGCGCGCCCTCTTCGGGTACCGCCGGAACGGCTGCATCGGGTTCCACCGAATCCGCCGGCTCGGATTCCGAAGCATCCTCTGAAGGCGCCTCCGGTTCTTCTTCTGCCGCGGATTGACTTACATCCGGTAATATCGCACTGACATCCATGCTGATTTGGAAACGTTCCATACCGGTGGCCTTGTCTTGGGTCAACGGCGATACGAAACTGACCTTGCTGAAAAACGGCGAGGCTTCCAGCAAACCAATCAGCGCGGATGCGGCGGGAGATTGTCCTTGAATCTGCATGTGGTTGTCGGAATATCGAAGATTTGTCAGCCAGGTGTCGTCTTTCAACAAATGGCTCAGTTCGTTCAATACCGCCACCATTTCCGGGGTTTGATGCTTGATATCGATGAGACGCTGAGTTTCGTCGCGCAAGGCTTCTATTTCCCGTTGTTGCTCATCGACAATGCGGGTTTCTTTTTCCAGCGCCTTGATCTGATTTTTCAGGAGTTCGACGGACTGTTTTTCTTGCCAGACGGGATAAACCAGAACAGCTAGCAGAAGAATCAATAGCACACCGCTCAACAGCCAATGAACGGATTGAACCAGCTTACTGGTGCGGGGGCGGTAACGCACGGGCAACAAATTATATTGACCGTCCAGCTCCGGATATGACTCGTTTAACGGCAGATACTCAACCCGGCTCGGCTGGACATCCCATGCACCCAGCAACGCCAATTGTTCATCAAGGATAGCCTGCGGCGTCACTACCAGCATGACTCGTAGTTGCCCTTGCTCGGTCTTGCCCAGCGGCACCGCAGAAAAATAAACCTGCTCGGGTTTGAAAGGGGTATAGCGATCCAGCTCGAAGCCTACCACTTGTTGCAGATTCTCCAGGGCCGCGGCCGGCAGATAAAGGATCTTCTTGATCGCATGTTCAGCGCTCAATCGTAATATGCAGTCGGCTTTTTCGATGTCGGCATACTGGTTTTTCAGTTTTTGATAGGCGTCGCGATCGGCGCTATCGAGATGTCGGCTAAAAACGGATTCGTTGCCAGTTATCTCCCGGTAAAAACCCACATTAAAACCCGATCCTCCAACCGTAAAAACCAGATTACCGGAACGATCACTTAATAATTGCCTAAGTTTCAGAGGAATCAGGAACGTCAGCTCCCTGCCCCACCAGTGAAAAAAGCTTTTTACGTCTAAATCAAATGTCGTTTGTAAATTCATCTTCAACGGTTATTAACCGGGATTCCATGTCATTGGCAAATAACGACTGTGTCAGCTGATTCGGTTTCCAATCCAGCACTTGCAGAGGCGCTTGTCCGATATCTTGAGACTGCATCTTAATTACCGCTTCAAGAGTAGCGGATGCTTCATCGTCCATTTGTACTTCTATGCTTATAGTATAGGTCTGATTTTCGTCGTTGACAGCCCCGGTTTCATTTTCATCGTCCAAACCTTGCCCGGAGGCCGCCATTTGTTGCTCCAGACCCGCATCGTGGACATTTTTTTTAATTAAATCCTCATCCAGAATCTGCAAGACTTCCGGGGTCGCAACGTGCAAATCAACTTCACCGAGCCCGGAATAGACTGTAATCCAGGGCTGAATCCGTGTAAAAATTGCCTCGTCGAAACCTAGCACCAGCTGCAACTCTTCCACGGTTTGAAACGGCTTATTGCTGGGGCCATATTTCAAGCCGGCGGACTGGTACTGTTTTTTTTCGCCCCCATGTGGTCTTGGTTCGTCATCCTCGTCGCGCCAGTCGAAAATGCTGTTCAGCAAATGTTGCTGTTGAAAAGAATCGTCGGTAACCGCCTTGATCAGCGCCTTCAACTGCGTTTGGCTGGCCGCGTTGATATCGACCTTGCCGGCCTCCGAAACGATCCTGATCCTGATTTCCACGCCGTCCGGACGCACCAGGCTATACACCGTTCCATTCGCTTTCCAACGCCGTTTTGGGTCGGCGTGATTCAACATGTATTGAGCCAGACTGATACCGCTTTCGGCCAGCGCCAAGGCTTGGGCATTGTTTTTAAGTGCCGTGGTAACGCCGCTTTCGCGGCGCATGCTCAACGCGAAACTGCCAGCCATCAGGCTCAACAAGGTTAATATCCAGATAACGATCACCAATGCGAATCCGTTCCGTGATTTTTGCATGACGCTATCCACTACTGCACCGCCGATTCGCTATCGTCTGTCGCGACATTATCAATGGTCGCCATCTCGGATATTTTCAACGGAAACACCATGTCCGGCCAATAGCTGCCATCATCGAGACTGATGCCTACCTTGATCAACTGCGGCAGATGATCGATCCCCTTCCAATCCTCGTGCCAAGCAGCTTCGGTGGCTTCATCCTTCTTGCCGAAATAGGCAAAGGCAAAGGCTTTGACATGTTGCAACAGGACGGTGTACTCGGGTTCGCCCGGCTCCGTTTGCTGGTAAGGTGTCAAACCCACCATGATCGTTGTGGAATCATTACGGTCGGCCGCGATATCGAACACCTGCAGACCTTTGCGCGCCGCGGCGGCCGGCAACGCCGCGACAAAACGCAGGGTTTGATTTTGCCCTTGAAAG
>JAJRDU010000060.1 GCA_028748685.1 Methylococcaceae bacterium | reverse complement strand
ACGCGATTCCAACCGGCTTTGCAAAGCTTCCAGTTCCGGATGCGAGGGGATAACGTAAAGATTGGGGAAAGGCGTCTCGTGGATGGCGCTTTCCAGGCCTTCCTTGCCGCCGCCGAACAGGCCCAATCCCAGATTGTCCTTGAAGAAATGAGCGATGGTCTTGTCGGCATCGCTGACCTTGGCACCGAGCAGATACTGGGTGGAATTGCCTTGAATGTCGAGATCGATTACCAGGGTTTTTTTGCCCTCAACCGCGCTGATGGCCGCCAGATTACAAGTAATTGTGGATTTTCCGACGCCGCCTTTCTGATTAAAAATCACCCTGCGCATAATCGCCCTCGATAGACTAAAAGATAAAAGCGTGCATTATAAGGTTAATGCCTGCAATATCAACAACGGCTGAAGCTTTTGGCTTGACATTCCGGGCAGTCGGGGATAACGCTAGTCGATTTGAAGGCGATCTGTTTGCCACATTGATCGCAGACGAAGGTGCCTGGGCTGGCGATGTCGCCGCTTTGGTAGGGGTGATATTGCTTGGCATCCATTTCCAGCGCCGCTAGCTTGACGCGAGTCTTGTCGGCGATGCTCATGAAGGCATCCAGCGCGAAATTTTCGATCAGATCGATGTCGAATTTCAGCCATTCCGACAGGGATGCATCATCGTCGCGTTTCGGGGTTGACGCGGCGGCGTGTTCGACGTCGCGCATCACATAGTCGGCGATTTTGTTGATCTCTTCCTGGGTGTGGCCGCCGAGTGCGCTGGTTTTTTCCTTGGCGATGTCCAAAGCCTCGGCGACGGTGTGCAGTGTGTCGTCCAAGGCTTCGTAGAGGTGGCCCATCAGATCGTCGTAGGCCTTGATCAGTTTGTTTTCGCCCATGGCTGCTCCTTATTGTTTTAATGATTTCACGCTTTAGATTTAAGCGCCTGTAAGGTATTCTAGCGCCTTTTTACGATAAAAGACGAGCAGGATGGAAGAGCATTACAAACCGCAGGCGATAGAGCAAAAAGTTCAGGCTGATTGGGAAAAGTCCGGTGTGTTTACCGCCTCGGAAGATACCGGCAAGGAAAAATACTATTGTCTGTCGATGTTTCCTTATCCCAGCGGCAAACTGCACATGGGCCATGTCCGCAATTACACCATAGGCGACGTGATCAGCCGTTTCCAGCGCATGCAGGGCAAACACGTGCTGCAACCGATGGGCTGGGACGCTTTTGGCTTGCCAGCCGAGAACGCGGCGATGCAGAACAAGGTGCATCCGGCCGACTGGACTTATTCCAATATCGATTACATGCGCGAACAGCTTAAAAGACTGGGTTTCGGTTACGACTGGAGCCGGGAGCTGGCGACTTGCGACCCAAGTTATTACCGTTGGGAACAATGGTTCTTCCTGCGTCTTTTGAAAAAAGGCCTGGTTTATAAGAAAACCGCGCCGGTCAACTGGTGCCCACACGATCAGACCGTATTGGCCAATGAACAGGTGATCGACGGTTGTTGCTGGCGCTGCGATACCCAGGTCGAGAAAAAAGAAATCTCGCAGTGGTTCTTGAAAATCACCGCCTATGCCGACGAATTGCTGAAATCCTTGGATACCTTGCCCGGCTGGCCGGAGCAGGTCAGAACCATGCAAGCCAACTGGATAGGTCGTTCCGAAGGCGTGGAAATGGACTTTGTTGTCGATGGTTTCGATGCGCCGATTCGCATATACACCACCCGGCCCGATACGGTGATGGGCGTGACTTACGTCGCCGTCGCCGCCGAACATCCGGTGGCGTTGAAAGCGGCGGAAGGCAATGCGCAAATCGCCGAATTCCTGGAATCCTGCAAACTGATGGAAACTTCCGAAGCGGCGATGGAAACCATGGAAAAACGCGGCGTCGATTCCGGTTACAATGCCGTGCATCCCTTGACCGGCGAACGGGTGCCGGTTTGGATAGCCAACTTCGTGTTGATGAATTACGGCACCGGCGCGGTGATGTCGGTGCCGGCTCACGACCAGCGCGATTACGAATTCGCCAAGAAATACGGCATCGCTATCAAGGAAGTGATCGGCTCTGCCGATGGCTCCAATGATGACGTCAGTGAAAAGGCCTTTACCGATAAAGGCGTGCTGCTTAACTCCGGCGAATTCGACGGTTTGAATTTCTCACAAGCTTTCGACGCCATCGCCGCCAAATTGGCCGGTCTGGCTAAAGGCGAACGCAAGACCAACTTTAGATTACGCGACTGGGGCGTATCCCGCCAGCGTTACTGGGGCGCGCCGATTCCGGTGATTTATTGCGACGACTGCGGCACCGTGGCTGTGCCCGACGATCAGCTGCCGGTGACCTTGCCGCGCGACGTGGTGCTCGACGGCTCGCAATCGCCGCTGGCCGCTCATCCGACTTTTCCGCATGCCACTTGCCCGTCATGCGGTAAGGCTGCACGCCGCGAAACCGATACCTTCGATACCTTCATGGAATCGTCCTGGTACTTCGCTCGCTACGCCAGTCGCGATGCCGATGCCATGCTGGATGAACGCGCCAATTACTGGTTGCCGGTCGATCATTACATCGGCGGTATCGAACACGCGATTTTGCACCTGCTGTATGCGCGTTTTTTCACCAAGTTGCTGCGCGACGAAGGCTTGATCGCTTGCGATGAACCGTTCAAGAATCTCTTGACCCAAGGCATGGTGGTCGCCGAAACCTTTTATCAAATAGCAGACAACGGCCATAAACAATATTTCAACCTGACCCAGATCGATGTCGAACGCGACGCCAAAGGCAAGATCGTCGGCGCCAAACTGCTGGAAGATGGCTCGTCGGTTACCGTTGGTGCGGTCGAGAAAATGTCAAAGTCCAAGAACAACGGCGTCGATCCGCAGGTGTTGATCGACCAATATGGCGCCGACACTGTGCGCTTATACACGATGTTCACATCGCCGCCGGACCAGTCGCTGGAGTGGAACGATGCCGGCGTGGAAGGCGCTTTTCGCTTCCTGAAACGCTTGTGGCGGCAGGTTTATCTACATGTCGAGGCTGGCCTGCCGAAAGCGGCGCTGGATAAGGCAACGCTGAATAACGAACAAAAAGCCTTGCGCCGCCAGTTGTATCAGGCCCTGCAAAAGGTTAGCGACGATATGGCGCGCCGCCATACCTTCAATACCGCGATTGCCGCCAACATGGAGCTGGTCAACGCCTTGAATAAATTCGAAGATGACAGCGCCAATGGACGCGCCGTGCGCCAGGAAGTGCTGGAAGCCATCGTCTTGATGCTGGCGCCCATCATTCCGCATGCGGCTCAGCAGCTGTGGAACGAGTTGGGTCATGCTGACGATATTGTGGTCGCGTCTTGGCCCAAGATCGATGAATCCGCCTTGCAGCAAGACTCCATCGAGATGGTGGTGCAGGTCAACGGCAAATTGCGTGGCAAATTGTCGGTGTCGGCGTCGGCTTCCAAGGACCAAATCGAAGCCTTGGCCTTGGCCGATGAAAACGTGCAGCGTTTCCTCGAAGGTAAACCAGTCAAGAAACTGATCGTGGTTCCTCAAAAATTGGTGAATATCGTTGTTTAATCAATACACAGATGGTTTTACGCGTATGACGCGAGCAAGCAGAATCGTTTTGATTGTCGCTTTGGGTTTTTTAACGGCCTGCGGTTACCATTTGCGTGGATCGATTGCGTTGCCGGAGGCGCTTAAGAACCTGTATCTGTTCGGCGCATCATCGAACCTGCAATCGGAAATGTTGGTGATGGTGCGAGGCTCGAAAGGCAAGCTGGCAAGCTCGCCAAACGACGCGGGTATTGTCATCAAAATACTGAAGGAAGACCTGCGCAGGCGGGTATTGTCGATCGGTTCCACCGGTAAATCCAGCGAAGTGGAATTGGATTATTATCTGAGGTTTCAAGTCTACGACAATCAGGAAAAGCCTTTGATGGACGAACAAACCATCGAATTGACCCGCGAATTTTTTAACGACCAGACCGCAGTGCTCGCGAAAGACAGCGAGGAATTGATTATCAGCAAGGAGATTTATAAGCAGGCGGCACGGATGCTGATGGCGCGGGCACAGATCGCGATAGAAAATCAGAAGAAATAGAAATGCGCCTAAAGCTTGATCAGCTTAGTACCGCCTTGCAAAAGATTTTGGCGCCTGTCTATCTGGTCAGTGGCGATGAGCCCTTGCAAGTGGGCGAGGCGGCGGACGACATTCGTCTGGCCGCTAAACAGGCCGGTTATACGACCCGTGAAGTAATAGCTATCGACAATGGCAGCGAGTGGCATCGACTGACCGCGGAAGCCGAATCGCTGTCTATCTTCTCTGAAAAAAAATTGATCGATTTGAGGTTGCCGTCAGCCAAGCCGGGCGCCGATGGCAGTAAAATCCTGACGGCTTACTGCAAGCATCTGCCGGAAGATACCGTGTTGCTGATCACGGCTGGCAAGCTGGAGAGCGCCGCGCAAAAAGCGCAGTGGTTTCAGGCGCTGGACAATGTCGGCGTGGTCGTTCAGGTCTGGCCGCTTCAAGGCCACGAATTACTGCAGTGGTTGCAACGCCGCGTCGAGCGTAAGGGTATGCGGTTCGAATCCGATGCGGTGAAAAGCCTGGCGGCGCGGATCGAAGGCAATTTGCTGGCAGCGGCTCAAGAGATCGAGAAGCTTTATATCCTGCATGGACAGACTCGCATCACCAAGGCCATGGTGGAAGACGATGTGGCCGACAGTGCCCGATTCGATGTTTTCAAGTTGATGGATGCGCTGCTGGCCGGCAAACTGAATCGTGCGGTTAAAATTTTGAGTGGTCTCAAGTCCGAAGGCATCGCCGCACCGGTCGTGCTGTGGGCGGTTAGTCGAGAGGCGAGGTCGCTTTTGCACATCAAGGCCGATTTAAAGCAGGGTGGCCATCAGGATGCCGTTTTCAAGAAATATCAGATCTGGGATAAGCGAAAGCAGGCGGTTCAGGAAGCCCTGGCTCGGATTAAATCCGCAGACTTACAGGTAATATTACAACGAAGCGCCACGGCCGATCAGCAGATCAAAGGCCAGCTTGCCGGCGACGGCTGGGAAAGTTTGTTCGAAATTTGTTTGCTGTTTTCAAAAAGTCCGCGTATCTAAATCGTTACATGATTTTGTTGGCGGTGGCCACGAGTTCGACTTGCCTTGAGTTGAATCGCTAGATGGTCGTCGTCGAGACAGAAAAGTGTTGACTCTGTATCTAGCCGATCAAAACGCTAACGCAGTATCGGTTTACGGAAAAAGTAAAAACTTGATAAAATCGGTGGGTTTTTATTTTCACGGGATCAGTCATGAGCGTCATCGAAAGAATTCAAGATCAACTGAACAGCAATCCGGTCGTGCTGTATATGAAAGGCACGCCCGATTTTCCGCAGTGCGGTTTTTCCGGTCAGGTTGTCCAAGTGCTTCAGGCATGCAACGCCAAGTATACGTATGTCAATATCTTCGAAGATCCCGAGTTGCGTGAAGCGTTGAAGGAATATTCCAACTGGCCAACCTATCCGCAGTTGTACGTCAACGGCGAGTTGGTAGGCGGTTGCGATATTGTCATCGATTTGTATAACAAAGGTGAACTGCGGCCCATGCTCGCCGCGGCGGTTAACTAAGCGGTTCCGGTAAACCGTCTGAACTGCTTATGCCGTCCTCCAATTCCGTCAGTTTTTTCCAGCGGTTGATGATCAGGCAAAACAGTTTGGCGGTTTGCTCCGCATCGTAAAGTGCGGAATGCGCCTTTTCGTTGTCCCACTCCAAGCCAGCCGCCTGAGCAATTTTTGCCAGTACCGTTTGTCCATAAACCAGGCCACCTAATGTTGCGGTATCAAAACTGCTGAAAGGGTGAAACGGGCTGCGTTTGTATTGGGTGCGGTCGATGGCGGCGTTCAGAAAATTGATGTCGAATGCGGGGTTGTGGCCGACCAGAATCGCGCGTTTGCAATCATTGCGCTTTACCGCGGCTTTGATGGGTGTAAATAATTTAGTTAAGGCTTCTTTTTCATCGATTGCCATTCGGAATGGGTGAAAAGGGTCGATGCCAGTAAACTTTAGAGCAGCTTCGTCCAACTCGGAATTCTTAAAAGGGATGATATTGCAGTGATGTTTTTCGGTAATGCACATCCAGCCTTGTTCGTCGGGTTCGACGATCACGGCGGCGATTTCGAGCAGGGGATTTTTCTTGGCGTTGAAGCCGGCGGTTTCGATGTCGATGACGACGGGGAGATAACCCCGGAAGCGTTTGCCTAGCGGGTTTTGGCTGATTTCCATGTCTTTGGGTTGGTTTGAAAACTCGGTAGTGTGGTATGTTACGCGAGATTGGGGTAGGTTCAAAAAGTATTCAGATTAGGAGGTGGATATTATGCAAAATAAGAAAACAAGAGCGCTAATCTCCGTTAGTATCTTGGCGATATTGGGTGGTTGCGCCACGACTCAGACCAAGGATCCGAGAGACCCTTGGGAAGGTTTTAACAGAAACATGCAATCGTTTAACGACGGTGTCGACGATTACGTGATGAAGCCGGTTGCCAAGGGTTACCGGTGGGTAATGCCTAATTTTGCCGACCAAGGCGTAACCAATTTCTTTAGCAACCTCAATGACATTGGCGTATGCGCCAACGATGCCTTGCAAGGCAAATTTATTCAATCCGGGATGGATGGGGCGCGATTCCTGGTCAATACCACGGCTGGCGTGGCCGGTTTGATCGATGTCGGAAGCATGATAGATTTACCCAAACACAACGAAGATTTCGATCAGACGCTGGGTGTTTGGGGCGTACCCACCGGGCCTTATCTGGTGCTGCCCTTCTTCGGACCTAGTTCACCCCGAGGTGTTGCCGGTTTAGCCGGCGATGCGGCGATGAATCCGTTGACTTATGCCGGCTTCTATCTACATCCGGAATGGATAGGTGCGGCCGTGTCGGTAGGCGGCGGTGCTCTAAAAGCAATCGATACGCGCGCGGATCTGCTAGGAATGGAGAAAGTCGCCACCGAAGCAGCGCTGGACCGTTATCAGTTCTTCCGGGATGCCTATCTTTCCAACCGCAATTATATGGTCAAGGACGGCAACGTTCCCGAAGACGACGTCCTGAAATTTGAAGAATTAAAAGACGAAGGCTACGGTCCGATTAACCCTAATCCGTATTAATCGACGAATTCGCGATTGGGTTAACACCCGTCTGCGGCGCCCCGTTAACAGCGGGGCGCCTAGTCGATCAATTCCGTCCCGATCCAACCGGGCTGGGCTGATAACAGTCGAGCTTGCCTTACCCGGTTTTCCAAGATTACATCCTCGGCTACATCGCAAGCCACCCGCAAGTAATTCGGCGTATAGCCGAAATAGCGGTTTTTTCCGTTATCGAGTGCTTCCGTTTGACCTTCCCATAGTATCTCGGCTTCGGTACCGATGTTTTCGGCAATAAAGGCCTGTTTCAGGTTTTCCGCCAATTCGTGCAACTGTCTGCTGCGTTGTTTCTTGACTTCCTGGCTGACGGGATTGGGAAACGTAGCCGCAGCGGTGCCTTCGCGCGGCGAATAGCTAAAGATATGAATGTGGCCGAACCTGACCATCTTGATGTATTCGACGCTTTCCTGCCATTCCTGTTCCGTCTCGCCGGGGAAGCCGACGATGATGTCGGTGGTAATGTTGAAATGCGGAATCGTGGTTCTAGCTAAGTTTACGATCTGGCTGAATTCTTCGGTCTTGCAGCGTCTGGCCATGCGCTTTAACACGCTGTCGCTGCCGCTTTGCAAGGGCAGGTGCAGGTGCGGCATTAATCTTGGATTTTTGAATAACTCGAAGAAACCATTCGGCAGTTCCCACGGCTCCAGCGAGCCTAGGCGTAGGCGCGGAATTTCGGTTTTATTCAGGATTTCGGTAATCAACTCGACCAGATCGCTGCCTATGTCGCTCCCGTAACCGCCGAGATGCACGCCGGTGATGATGGCCTCGTTGATACCTTGGCTATGCAGGGTATTGATCTCATCGATGACGTCCTGGATAGAACGGCTGTGCTCTTCTCCGCGGGCGACGGTGACGATGCAGAAGGTGCAGCGGTAACGGCAACCGTCCTGGACTTTGACGAAAGCCCGCTGCCGTCCGCGGCTAAACAGCGACACTTCGCCGGGTTCGGTCGACATAGCAGGCATGCTGTCCAGATTCAGCTCCGCCAGGGTTTTTTCCACCAGCTGGTTCTTGTCCTGGTTGCCGACGATCAAATCCACGCCCATCAACTGGGCGGCTTCCGTTTCGTTCAGCGTCGCGTAACAACCACTGACGACCAGTTTGGCTTGTGGGTTATCGCGGTGGATGCGGCGTATCAGTTGCTTGGATTTGCGTACCGCATCCTGAGTCACCGCGCAGGAGTTGATGATCACCAGTTGCGCGTCATTCAAGTTGCGAGTGATGCCGTGGCCTTTGGCTTGAAAGGCTTGTGCCCAGGTTTCCAGCTCGGCTTCGTTGAGCCGGCAGCCCAGGGTTTTTAAATGTATCTGCATGAATGTTTCCAAAGAACGTAGGGGCGAATTCATTCGCCCTGTCGGCTTAGCCGAAAAACCAATAAGTCACCAAAATCGCCGTAAGAATGCCGCCGAGGTCGGCGATGATGCCGCAGGCAGCGGCATGGCGTATCTGCTTGATGTTCACCGCGCCGAAATACACCGCCAACACGTAAAACGTAGTCTCGGTGCTGCCTTGCACCACCGATGCCAGCCGGCCGGCGAAGGAGTCTGCACCGTGGGTCTGCATGGTATCTATCATCATCGCCCGCGCGCCGCTGCCGCTGAATGGCTTCATCAATGCGGTCGGAAGGCCCTCAATGAAACGGTTGTCGACGCCGCCATAATTGACCAGCAACCTTATGCCGTCGGTGATCAATTCCAACGCGCCGCTAGCCCGAAACACCCCGAAGGCCACCAGCATCGCCACCAGATAGGGAATGATGGTGATAGCGGTCTGAAAACCGTGCTTGGCGCCTTCGACAAACAGTTCGTAGGCGTTCAAGCGTTTGTAAGCGGCGGCAATGATGAATGAAATCACCAAACTGAACAAAATGACATGGCTGACCAGTGCCGATTGTTGCAGCATTTCGGCCTGATCCAAGCCGGCGAAATAAGCCAGTATGCCGACGACCAGCGCGGTGATGCCGCCCAGATAAGCCAGCACCACCTTGTCCAGCAGATTGATCTTTTGCGCGGCGGCGACGGCCAGTAAGCCGGTAAACGTCGACATATAGGTGGCGATCAATATCGGGATGAACACGTCGGTAGGGTTCGCCGCGCCCAGTTGCGCCCGGTAAGCAAAGATCGTTACCGGAAACAGCGTCACCGAGGCCGTGTTGATCACCAGGAACAAAATCTGCGCATCGGTAGCTCGTTCGGGATGCGGATTCAGGGTCTGCATTTCCTGCATCGCCTTGATGCCCATTGGCGTCGCAGCGTTGTCCAGCCCCAGCATGTTGGCGGCGATGTTCATCATCATCGCGCCAAGTGCAGGATGATCCTTGGGAATCTCCGGCATCAGCCGGCTGAATAGCGGATTCAATGCCTTGGTCAACAAATCGATGAAACCGCTGTGCTCGCCGATTTTCATGATGCCCAGCCATAAAGCCAGCACGCCGCTTAGACCCAGCGAAATTTCGAACGCGGTTTTCGACAGGCTGAACATCGCAGTCATCAACTCGGAAAACACCTGGGTGTCACCCAGTACCAGCAGCTTGAAGGCGGCAGTGGCGAAGGCGCTCAGGAAGAAAAATATCCAGATGAAGTTCAGCAACAACCTGTCCTGAATTTAGCCGATTTTCTTGGCTAAAGTTGCCGCGTAGCCGGTGTAGCTATGCGGTGTCAGCGCCAGCAGATCGGCTTTGGCTTGGGCCGGAATCTCCAGTTTCTCGACGAAGGCGCGCATGCCGTCGCCGGTGACGCGTTGGCCGCGGGTCAGTTCTTTCAATTTTTCGTAAGGCTTTTCGATGCCGTAACGGCGCATCACGGTTTGGATAGGCTCGGCCAACACTTCCCAATTTTGATCCAGATCTTGATCAATCAAGGCCGGATTGATTTCCAGTTTGGAAATGCCTTTCAAGGTCGATTGAATGGCGATGCTGGTGTGGGCGATGCCGACGCCGATGTTGCGCAACACGGTGGAGTCGGTCAGGTCGCGTTGCCAGCGCGATACCGGCAGTTTGTCGGCCAGGAAACCGAAAATGGCGTTCGCCAGACCTAGATTGCCTTCCGAGTTTTCGAAGTCGATGGGGTTGACCTTGTGCGGCATCGTCGAAGAGCCGACTTCGCCGGCGATGGTTTTTTGCTTGAAATAACCCAGCGAAATATATCCCCAGACGTCGCGGTCGAAGTCCAGCAGGATGGTGTTGAAGCGCGACAGGGCGTGGAAAAACTCGGCCATGTAATCGTGCGGCTCGATCTGTATCGTGTAAGGGTTGAAGGTCAGGCCCAGCGACTCGACAAAGTTTTGCGCGAAAACAGCCCAATCGACGTCCGGGTAGGCGACGCTGTGAGCGTTGTAATTGCCGACCGCACCGTTGATTTTGCCCAGCAGTTCGACCTTGGCCAGTTGTTCGCGCTGGCGCTGCATGCGGGCGACGACATTGGCAAATTCCTTGCCGGCCGTGGTTGGCGTCGCCGATTGGCCGTGAGTGCGCGACAGCATCGGCTGTTCGGCGCTGTCCAATGCCAGTTGCGTGATCGCGGCTATGCTGGAGTCGATTTCCGTCAAAATCAGGCTGCGGCCTTCCTTCAGCATCAACGCGTAAGACAGGTTGTTGATGTCTTCCGAAGTGCAGGCAAAATGGATGAACTCGTTGACAGCGTGCAGTTCGGCGTTGCCTTTGATCTTTTCTTTCAGAAAATACTCGACCGCCTTGACGTCGTGGTTGGTGGTTTTCTCGATGTCTTTGACCGCTTGCGCGTCGGCTTCGGAAAAATTGACGACTATGCCGTTCAATACCGCAATCGCATCGGTTGACAATGCAGGCACTTCGGCGATCTTAGCTTCGGCGGCCAAAGCTTGCAGCCAGCGTACTTCCACTTCGACCCGGTAACGGATCAAGCCGTATTCGCTAAAAATGGGGCGGAGGGCGTCGACCTTACTGGCGTAGCGGCCGTCGATGGGGGAGATAGCGGTGAGGGTCATGATGGTTTCCTGTCTTGAATAATACGATGGGCTTCGCGCTGCTCAACCCATCCTACGTGGATTTATTGGTTATATTTGGATTCGATAATGCCGCCGCCCAGGCAAACCTCGCCAGCATAAAACACGACAGACTGCCCTGGCGTAATCGCCCGTTGCTGTTCGTCGAAGCGGACTCTGACGCGCAAGCCGCCGTCCAGTGGTTCGACGACGCAATCCTGATCGGGCTGACGGTAACGGGTCTTGGCGGCGCAACGCAGGGTTTGGGTCAAGGGCTGGCTACCGCACCAATCCAGTTGTCCGGCTTCCAGCGTGTTATGCAACATCAAGGGGTGGTCGTGGCCTTGGCCGACGATCAAGACATTATTTTCCAGGTCTTTTTCCAGTACGAACCAGGGTTCGTCCGGCGCGTCTTTGATGCCGCCAATGCCTAAGCCCTGGCGCTGGCCTAGGGTGTAATACATCAAGCCATGATGCTTGGCTATGTATTGGCCTTCAGGGGTGCGCATTTCGCCGGGTTGATGGGGCAGGTAGCGTTGCAGGAATTCCTTGAATTTTCGTTCGCCGATGAAGCAGATACCGGTGCTGTCTTTCTTGCGGCTGTTGGCGAAGCCGGCTTTGTCCGCCATCGCGCGAATTTCTGGTTTGTGCAGATTGCCGATAGGAAACAGGGTTTTCGACAAGGCCTTTTGTCCCATCGCATATAAAAAGTAGCTTTGTTCCTTGTTGGGATCCAGGCCTTTCAATAGCTGAAATTCGCCATTCTGTTCGCGGACGCGGGCGTAATGCCCGGTGGCGATAAATTCGGCGCCCAGGTCTTCGATTGCGTAGTCCAAAAACGCCTTGAATTTGACGTGTTTGTTACAAAGTATGTCGGGATTCGGCGTGCGGCCGGCCTTGAATTCCGACAAAAATACTTCGAACACTTCGTCCCAGTATTCGGCGGCGAAGTTGACGGTCTTTAATTCGATGCCCAGCGTATCGCACACCTGCTGGGCATCGGCCAGATCTTGCATCGCGGTGCAATATTCGGTGCCGTCGTCTTCCTCCCAGTTTTTCATGAACAAACCAGTCACCTTGTGGCCTTGTTCTTGCAAGGTCAATGCAGTGACGGAAGAATCGACGCCGCCAGACATGCCGACGATGATGTGTTTGCTCATGCTAAATCGAGAAATGACTGTAAAATTGAAAGCGGATGGCGATGTCCCCTCAGATACTCGTCAACCGTGAGCAGTACCAAGGGGCTGCGCAAGTGCTCGGAGCGGGCGGCAATATCGTCGCGGCTCAACCAATGGGTGTCTATAATACCGTCGTCCAACGCCTGATTAGGATCGTGGGAATGAATGTCGCCCGTGAAACAGAAACGCACGAAGCTCGGATGTTCCGGGGTTTTTCTCCACAGTTGCACGGCGACAACGGCTTGCGGCTCAAATTGCCAGGCGGTTTCTTCCTTCACTTCGCGTTTGACGGCATCGATCAGATTTTCACCGGCTTCCAAATGGCCGGCCGGTTGATTGAACGCAAGGCCGTTGGAAGTTGTCTCTTCAACCAGTAAAAAGCGACCGTCTTTCTCTATTACAGCGGCGACAGTGACATGAGGTTTCCAGACCATGGTTTTTAACAAACGAT
>JAJRDU010000059.1 GCA_028748685.1 Methylococcaceae bacterium | reverse complement strand
TACTTTAAGCCTTGAAATTATGTGTAGTTGAGGTTCGCCCCAAGTGATAACTCTCAAGGGCGGACATCAGGGGTAAAACTGCATATACACATAGTTTCGAACTACACATAGGGGCTACTATGTTAATCTACACATAGCGACCCTGAGGAGCCAATCGCCCCATATTTCCGAACGACAATATATCAGCTGAAAGCGGACAGTTGATTAAATGGGATCCGCTCAATATATCATTCAAAAGAGAACATTTGGTTCATTGATGCATTTTTCGCAGCTAATCTTTGTATAAAGAAGCCATACACGATTTTTTATGAAAACTGATCCATAATGCTAGGATAAATCGACGGTAAGTTAAGGCGTCGGTGTCATCCATATTCAGATAGCACTCTCAAAATTCATGTTATCCCTTATAGAAATCAAAGCTTTCAGGGTATTGTTGTCTATTCCTGTTTTCTGGTCTATAAACTATGTGGACAATGATAAAAACTTATTAGGATGGCGGCCTACAGGAGTGAAAGTTTGCGATGCAGGCTGCCGGCTAAATCCTACATCTATCCACGGCCTGGTAAGTAGAAACGCCGGAGGAAAAACGGATTCTGACGAGATATCACCAAAAACGCGATGCCACTTTCAACAATCATTCAGATCGTTGAAGCCCGCAGGCTTGAAATTATAACGGAAGTTGAACTTTGGCGAAAACGGGAAAAAGAAAGATCATCGATGGGGCTGACAAATGAGCGCGAACCGTAGAATACATCTCCGATTCTTCCTGTCATCGCCAGGGGACGTTGCTGACGAGCGGACATTCGCACAACAAGTGATTGAGCAGGAGTTGCCCAAAGACCCCTTCCTACGAGAAAGGATCACTTGCGAGGTCGTATGCTGGGACGACCCGAACTCGCCAGTTACAATGTCAGCGACGTTAACTCCACAAGAGGCGGTCAACTGTGGTCTCGCCAAACCATCGGAATGCGATGTTGTAATCGTCATCCTTTGGTCGCGAATGGGCACGCCGCTCCCCGATACTTACTTAAAAGTCGATGGCAGTCGGTACCTTTCCGGTACCGAATACGAGTACGAGGAAGCGATAACCTCAAAGTCGCCGCCCCATACTCTCGTCTATTGGCGAAAGACAAAGCTGGAGCTGGATCCCGACAATCCCGATGCAGACGAGAAACTGCAACAGCGCCGGCGGGTCAACGAATTTTTTGCTCGTTTTCGTAACCCCGATGGTTCGCTGAAGGGCGGTTACGCTGAATACGAAACTCCGCAGACATTTCGCGACCGGTTAAGACTCGATCTCCGAGCGTTCATCGAACAGCTCCTTGCTCAGCAAACGCCGGAACCCAGCGCCCAAAGAGCTAAGGTACCTCCACCCTATGGTTTCATCTGCAAAGCGTTGACGCAGGGGCGTGTCGTCCCATTTATTGGTGCAGGTGCAAGCTCGTCGGGCCGCCCACCAAATGTGGCTTGGGACCCGGCGGCTCCCATATTTCTGCCAAGTGGCATCGAATTGTCACATTTGCTAGCTGACGAAATCGCTTTCCCCTCCAGTAATAGGGATGATCTGGCAGAAGTGTCTTCCTACTACGAAACTTTTTATACTCGTGCTACTTTGCGAGAGAGGCTGCGACAAATCCTTTGTACGAATCTATTGTCAAACGTACAGATTTCGCCTTTATACCGCTTTCTTGCCGAGATTCCTGCTCCCTTACTGATCGTCACCACCAATTACGATACCGAAATCGAACAGGCCTTTCGCGCCGCAAATAGGGCCTACGACCTGGTCGTGTATCCCGCCGACCGAAAAGATCTCGCCAATGCCATCTTATGGTGGCCACACGGCACAGTGGAACCCGAAACGCAGGCGCCCAACGATTTGGATATCGACCTCACAAAGACATCAGTGATTTTCAAGATGTATGGCTCGTTTTCGACTAGCGAGGATTGGGACAGTTTCGTCATCACTGAAGAAGACCATGTCGATTTTCTGTCCCATCTTTCCAGCAAATCGGCAATCCCGTCCCTTTTTTCCGCCCACTTTCACGATCGCAGTCTATTGTTCATTGGATACAGCCTTCGGGATTGGGCATTACGCGTTGTTTTCAGGGGATTGAGCCGTTATTTTGCGAGGCCCGCAATCGTCGATGAGGAAGAGGAAATTCAGTGTTGGGCCATCGAGGACGAATTAACCGAACTGGAAGAAAAGCTCTGGAGCAAGCGAGCCGTTCATCCCTATGAAGTCGGCATCGACGCGTTTGTCGAAAAACTGCGCGCTAAGATGGAGCCACGGTGATGAGTCAGTCAGATGAATTCCCACCTTGTCCCTATGTCGGCCTGCAACCATTCAATGAGGTCGATTGCGAATTTTTCTTCGGGCGGGACAGAGATCAACGGATCATCAGTGCCAACCTACTCTCTTCGCAGCTCACCATTCTGTACGGCACGAGTGGTGTGGGTAAGAGTTCCTTGCTCATGGGAGGCGTCATACCTTATCTTCGCCGCGAGCAACGGAGGACACCCGTTGTCATGTTTCGAGAATGGGTCAGCCCGGATTTTCAGGTAAACCTCGCCCGCGCCTGCATCGATGCGGTATGGAAGGAGGATACCGGGCAACCGAAGCCGGCAGAGAACTTGCCGTTGGATGAGATCCTACGGGCCTGCGTTGAGGCCGCCCATGACACGATCCTGGTCCTCTTCGACCAGTTCGAAGAATATTTCCTTTACCATCCGAAATCATCGGACCCCGCGTCGTTCGAGGCCCAGTTTGCCCGCGCCATCAATCGAGAGGATGTATGTGCCGGCTTCTTAATCGCGCTTCGGGAAGACAGTTTATGGAAGCTGGACCGATTCCGTGAGCGCATTCCAAATCTGCTGAGCAATCGGCTTATACTGAAACATCTTGACGAAACCGGTGCCGATGAGGCGATTCGCCGCCCACTCGATGCGTGGAATCGCAAGTATGCTGCTGCCGACGTGCCACCCGTCAGCATTGAGGACCGCCTAGTTACCGAACTCATAGACCAGGTCCGGATCGGTCGGGTATCCGTGGGACGACACGGTGGCAGCGGCGCCTCGAAGGAAGAAGAACATTTGGTCGAAGCGCCGTTCCTGCAACTGGTTATGACTCGCCTATGGGCTGAGGAAATCAATAGGGTTTCCAGAGAGCTTCGTCTGGCAACCTTGAACAAACTCGGCGGAGCCGAGGAGATAGTTCGGAAGCATCTGGACGATGTCATGGAGCGGCTAGACGAGCTTAGTCAAGCCGTTTGCGCCAGCTTTTTCGACCGCCTCATCACGCCGACAGGAAGCAAGGTGGCCTGCAGTCGTGATGATCTTGAACGCTGGGCAGAGCCGCTCGCTCCGAAGGTGACGGAGGTGTTGGAGACCCTGTCCCGCAACCGCATCCTGAGAACGGTTGCGCAATCGGCCGAGCAGCCGAACGCAACGAGTTACGAAATCTATCATGATGTGCTGGCACCGGGGCTACTTTCCTGGCGGGCAAGGTATATTGGCGAGCGGCAGCGGGTCAAATTAAAGCAGAAGGCTGACGAGGCCGAAGCCCGGGTACGAGAGAAAGAGAAGAACAATCGGCGTCTCATCGTGTTGATCTGCTGCCTCGGGGCAGCCTTCTTCATTGCGGCGTTTATTGCTCACTATGCCTTTTCTCAAAAGAATCGGGCGATGGCGTTCGCGGCAGTCGGCAGTAGTTTTGCGACACGCGAGAGGGATTGGCAACTCAGCGCCTTGCTTGCCTTGCAGGCGGTGAATCTGGCAAGGTCCGGATATAATTCTGATGCGCAGTCCGCTCAGCAGCCGCGAGGCGAGACCGCATTGATTCGCGCGCTCACTAACCGAATGAAGTGGAGTATTAAGCCCAATGATTATAAAGTCCACGCGGTTGCCGTCAGCCCGGATGGACAGCTGCTGGCGACCGCCAGTGGTAAGCAATTGCATCTATGGGATGCGAAGACGGGCCAAAAAACGACCGCCAAACCCATGGAGCATGCCAACGATATCAACGATATTAGCTTCACCGTTGACGGTAATCGGCTTGTTGCTGGCGACGATGATGGAAACGTACATTTATGGGAAATTCAAACCGGCGACGAAAAAATGCTCTCCAAGCCCATTCAGCACGGTGGTTCCATATCCGCCATGGCAGTCGGACCGGCAAACTTGCTCACAACCGCAAACTTGGAGAATGGTAGTGTCATTTTTTGGAATCTTGAAACAGGCGACCGAATCACCTCGTTACCTCTGAAAAATGGGGAAGGAGTAGCCGACCTCGCCTTCAGCCCTGACGGTAGCCGACTCGCAGTTGGCGAAGTCAAGAGGGGTATGACCACCGTTTGGGATGTCAGCAAATTATTGGACATCAAGTCCACCGCTCAAATGTACACGTTGCCTAATTGGCAGACGGACAAGGAAGGAGTCCCTGAACAGGATGAGAAGATGCTCGTCGATGCGGTCGCCTTCAGCCCGAACGGGCAGCTACTCGCCACCGGTGATCGATTCAACACCGCAAACCTGTGGAATGCAAAAACCGGGGTTCACCTTGGCACCTTCTGGGGGCACACTGATCAGCTTCGCAAGCTCGCCTTCAGCCCCCCGGATGGGGGAAGGCTTGCCACCGCCAGTGCCGACGGTACGGCGAAGATATGGGATACGAAGAGCGGACGCTTGCTGTTGTCGCTTTCAGCCCACAGTCTGCCGATCGATGATCTCGCATTCAGTCCGGATGGTAATTGGTTGGTAACGGTGGGCCAGGATAAGCAGGCTAAGTTATGGAATGTCGCGATGCACTCTGATGCTGTCCTTGCAGTGGCATTCAGTCCGGACGACAAATTCCTGGCCACGGGAAGCAGCGACAAAACCATCAAGATTTGGGAACGCAGCTCCCTGGAACTTGTCACGACCCTCCTCGGCCACAAAGATCGCATACAGAAGCTAGCGTTCAGTCCCGACAACAAGTTCCTGGCATCGGCCAGTGTCGATAAGACAGCGCAGATCTGGGATTTGTCGACAGGCAAGGTTGTGCAAAAGCTTCAATATAAGGACGCAAAGTATGGCTACGACAAAATTTACGACCTCGCCTACAGTGCCAATGGGAAGTGGTTGGCGACAGGCAGCGCCAACTACAATGCTGCCGTCTGGGAAGTCGCAACCGGTAATCTCCAGTTCGCCGGACGACACGACAACCAGGTAAGTGCCGTCGCGTTCAGCCCGGACGGTAAATATCTCGCCTCGTCAGGCTGGGACGGACAAATGAAGATCTGGGAAATTCCCACCGGCACGCTCGTCGCGAGTGTCTGTAGCCGCCCCAAGGGGCGTAAACTACTCGATGTCAATTTCAGCAGCCCCGATGGCAAGGATCTGGTGATGGCAACGGGTACACCCGAAATCCTCGTCGTGCATGAGTGGAAGCGATACCTCAATGAGCCCACCGAGAGCGAATCGCCCAATCAGATTGCCTGCAAGGATGTCGCCACGCCACTGCCGGGCAGAGACCGTCCAATCGCCAGCATAGCCCAATTCACACCCGACGGTCGAAATATTGTGACGATCGGGAAAACTGGCAGTGAGGTCAAAATTTGGGATTCCTCAACTGGCAAGGAATTTAAATCGATACCGGTACCGGTACGCACCCAAAAAGTCAACGACGTTGCGCTCAGCCGCGATGGAAATTGGATCGCAGCTGCCAGTGAAGACATGAACTTCTACTTGTTACCCCTGAAAACCGAGGATCTGGTGACTTGGGGATGCGCCCGGGTTACCCGTAACCTCTCGGACAAAGAGTGTGAAGAATACCTCGGCGACGACAAATGCCCATCCAGTCCCTGTCCCAGCTCTTCCGCAGTCCCTTAGAATCCGTTTCCATACAAGGACGACCCCAGTTTTGCCAAAAGCTCAATCAACGATTTTTAGAGTAGGCATGGGGGCGGACTGTACCGCTTTGGCGGTGCTCAGCGAGTCTGTCCGCAAGGTCCACAGCGCCCTAGACCGGTTTGCTACGGCTGTGGTGGGCAGGTTTTGGTGAACCGCAGGCCGTATTTCAATCTGATGCCGCGATGACCACGGCATTGAAAGTATCTGGGTCCATTTGGCTATTGGTTGGAGATAGTTTAAGCGGTATTCATTGGGTTGACATTATCTGATTCCCTGTAAGGGGCCATAGCTCAGTAGCGTGTGTTCTACATCGCCGCGAATTCATTTGGTGTGGAATTCCACGAGACATTTTGAATGTCTCTTTATGGGCGTGCGTGGCCGTTTTCTTTTGCTGATCAACGACTGCTATCGACATAAAACCAGCTGTTCACGTATGCTCCCTGACAGGCAGGATTTGGCCGATCCAAGGCGTTCAAAATCTGGCTGTATTTGTATCGGAATGCCTAGCAGGTTTGATCGGAATAGGCGCCATCGTCCAAATCCTTGCCGCCGCTCATTAATCTCAACAGTCTTGTCATGTTTTGAGATCATTTGATTGGTAACAGACTAAGTCCTGCTTTTACATATACGTCGGATGTACCCATCATTTGTTTCTAAATGATGAAGACAAAAAAGGGCGATGCGCGTAACGCATCACCCTTGGTCGCTCGCTATGACAGCGTTGGCTTAGCTTTGTAAGGCCTTCAGCAAGGCTTGCAGCCTGTCGTTGGCGTCGCCGAACAGCATGCGTGTGTTTTCCAGCACGAAAAGCGGGTTGCCGACGCCGGCGTAACCCGAGGCCATGCTGCGCTTCATGACGATGGTGGTTTCGCCTTTCCAGCATTCCAGCACCGGCATGCCGGCGATCGGGCTGTTGGGGTCATTTAGCGCCGACGGATTGACGATGTCGTTGGCGCCGATGACGATCGATACGTCGACATTGGGAAAATCCTCGTTGATCTCGTCCATTTCGAACACGATGTCATACGGCACCTTGGCTTCGGCCAGCAACACGTTCATGTGGCCCGGCATGCGGCCGGCGACCGGGTGAATCGCAAATCTTACTTTTTTGCCCTGGCTGGTCAGCAATTTAGTGATTTCGTTGACGGTGTGCTGCGCTTGCGCCACGGCCATGCCGTAACCGGGAATGATGACGATATTTTTGGATTCGCGGAGCAGAGCGGCGGTTTCCTCGGCTTCGATCGGCTGCACTTCGCCTTCGATTTCCGCCGCTTCGCCGCCACCGGCACTGCCGAACCCACCGGCAATCACGCTGAGGAAATGACGGTTCATCGCCCGGCACATGATATAGCTCAGGATCGCACCGCTGGAACCGACCAAGGCGCCAGTCACGATCAACAAGTCGTTGCTGAGCATGAAGCCCGTGGCCGCCGCGGCCCATCCCGAATAGCTGTTCAGCATCGATACCACCACCGGCATATCCGCGCCGCCGATGGCCATTACCATGTGAACGCCAAACACCAGGGCGATAGCTGTCATGATTAACAGTGGGACCAGGCCGGCACCGGCTTCGGCGCCCGCCAGGAAGCGGTAGCCGAAAAACACCGTGGCGATCAGCATGATCAGATTCAGCCAATGGCGGGCCGGTAACATCACCGGTTTGCCGCTGATCTTGCCGCACAGCTTACCGAAGGCGATCACGGAACCGGAGAAGGTCACGGCACCGATGAAGACGCCGATATAGATTTCCAGTTCGTGTATGGTTTTTTCGGCGCCGATCAGCGTCGAGGAATGTTCCATGAAACTGGCGTAACCGACCAATACCGCCGCCATACCGACCAGGCTGTGCATCAGCGCGACTAGTTCCGGCATTTGGGTCATTTCCACCCTGGCGGCGGCGAAGGCGCCGATAGTGCCGCCGATCAGCAACGCGCCGGCCAAGATCGCATAGGCCGTGACGTGGCCGCCAAATACCGTGGCGATAATTGCGATCGCCATGCCTAGCATGCCGAAGTAATTACCCCGACGAGAGGTCTCCTGCTGGCTGAGGCCGCTTAAACTCAAAATGAACAGAATCGATGCCGCGATATACGACATGGTGACTAAACCTTGTGACATGTGTGTTCCCCTTATTTTCTGAACATTTCGAG
>JAJRDU010000058.1 GCA_028748685.1 Methylococcaceae bacterium | reverse complement strand
GCTTTTTGCATCAGCTCGTCTTCATGGCCGAAGTGGTAAACCGTGTAATCGACCAGTTCATTAACAGTTTCGAGGATGGTCTGCCGATCCTCGCCCAATGCCACGACTTCATCCAGCCGGTTGATCAGGCTCACCAAATGCCGGTGTTGATGGTCGACACTGTCGATACCTACCAGCAGCTGATCATTCCAAATTAAAATGCTCATGATTGTGTCGCGATGCCAACTAATGTAATGATGGTAACCGTTTGTATTATGGCACAATGCTTTTCGGGTGATCATCTTTTCCAGACAGCCGGTTATGTTTATGGATGCACAAGAATTTGAAGGTCTGAAAGCGTTGCTCGATTCGGCGTTTCCCAAAACCTGCCGCAATTGTGGGCATGTCTATGAAACCGCCGAGCAATTTTTTACGGATACCCAGGATATGGCCGGAGGACGTTCATCGCTGAAGTCAGCCATTGAAGACGACGGTTGCGTGGTAGTCGAAGTTTTCAGGAATTGCCGCTGCGGCTCGTCGCTGATGGATGAATTCGGTTGCCGGCGCGAACATTCGGAGAAAGGCGATCAAAGGCGCGCGGCTTTCGAAAAAATGCTTGCCGTGTTGCAGGCCAAAAACATTCCCGACTCTAATGCTAGGACCGAGATCGTCAACTTCCTGCGCGGTAAGCCCAACCAATTGAAAGCCTTGCTAACAGCGGATAATTAGAGTTAGTGTTTCCTCGGTCCGGAAAGACGATTAGCCTTTTAGAAACTTGCTGCGATTGGGTGACTGTATGATCAGGTCTGGGATGGCCGACAACGGCAATTCGCCATCGGTGGCGCCCAGTTTGACCGCTTCCTTGGGCATGCCATAGACCACGCAGCTGGCCTCGTCCTGGGCGACGGTCAACGCGCCGGTGTCATGCAATTCCTTCAGGCCTCTAGCGCCGTCATCACCCATGCCGGTCATGATGATGCCCAGCGCATTTTTGCCGGCGGCTTGCGCCGTGGAACGGAACAATACGTCGACGGAAGGCCGGTGGCGCGTGACCAAGGGGCCGTCCTTGATTTCAACGCGGTATTGGGCGCCGCTGCGCCTGAGCAACATATGCCTGCCACCGGGCGCAATCAGCGCCAGTCCAGGAATGACCCGGTCATCTTGTTCCGCTTCCTTGACGGTGATTTGCGACAGGCTGTTAAGGCGCTGGGCAAAAGCCGCGGTAAAAGCTTCCGGCATGTGCTGAACCACCACGATACCCGGTGTGGTACGTGGCAGACGGGTCAAGATATATTCCAGCGCCTGGGTTCCGCCCGTCGATGTGCCGATCGCAACGACACGATCGGTGGTTTCCGCCATCGCCGTTAAAGTACTGGGTGCAATCACCGAATCGGCTGTCAATTTGGGTTGTATTCCCAAGTGTGGTTTATCGGGCGCGGTCGGCATTTTTTTAACTCGGGCGTGGGCCGCGGCTTTAATAGCGTCGGCCAATAGGGTTTTGGAATCCTGTAAAAATCCTTTCAAATTGACGGTCGGCTTGGTGATGATGTCCACAGCGCCGGCACTCATGGCCTGCATCGTGACTTCGGCGCCCTTGGCCGTCAGCGTCGAACAGATCACCACAGGAGTCGGATGTTCCTGCATGAGTTTTCTGAGAAAAGTAATACCGTCCATGCGCGGCATTTCAATATCCAGCACAATCACATCCGGCCATTCCTTTTCCATGCGGGCCAGGGCGAATATAGGATCGGGCGCGGAGCCAATGACTTTAATGCCAGGCAAACTGTCCAGCAAGCCGGTTAAGACCTGTCTGACGACCGCCGAATCATCAACAATAAATACTTTTGTGTCTGCCATGGGATCTTCTTCGATTTCGGTTAATAATCAGGTTGTTTACCAGAACTCCGCCGAGCTTTTGAGTTTTTCGTGTTCTTCGATATTCTGTTTCCAGTAGAGGCGTTCTTGTTTTTCTATCATTTGCTGCAGGGTCTGGTCTATTTTCTTGACAAACACTGAATAATCGCTGCCAACAAAATGTACGGTCCTACCGATTTCACCGCCTAGCGAGGCGCCGACCAGGGGAATGTTTTCCGTGCGCAAAAACTCCTTGATGAACGCCACGTTGACGCCACCAACCGTTTTTTTGTTTTCGCGGTCTTCGCGCAAGCTAAGCACATTACCACCGCCGAAGCATTTAGCTTTCAAGTTTAGCCGGTTTGCGCCTTGTTTCATCATTTCGTTAATCAACAACTCCATTGCATAGACGCCGTAACGGCCTTCGTCGGATTGGATGAGCGGCACCTGATTAGCGTGATGGCGATAGGCCAGCAGAAAATGGTTCATGCCGAACACCCGATTGACCGGATCGAACAGACAGGCCGCCACGCAGGAACCCAGCAGGGTTGAAATGACTTCCTCGTTGCGTGACACATAATATTCACCGGGTTCGATTATGATGCGCCGGCTATTTTTAAACGGCAAGATTTTCATGGTTTACGGTAAATCGAGGGTGTAATCAGCTCCAACTGCTCGGTGACGCGATGCAGGCTTTCCGAATGGCTGATGAAAAAGTAACCGCCTGGTCTTAAGACGCTGATCAGGCGTTCCACTACCTGTTTCTTGGTGTCCTGATCGAAATAAATCAATACATTTCGCAGAAATATCACCTCGAATTTACCGAGACTGGCCGGCAAGGGCTGCATCAGATTGACTTGATCGAAGCTGACGCGATTGCGCAATTTGGGATGGACACGGAAATAGCCTTCCTGGGCGCGCACACCTTTCAAACAGTATTTTTCCAGCAGGCGATTATCCATGTGTTGCAGTCTGTCCATCAGATAAACGCCGGCGCGGGCGGCATCCAGTACGCGGGTACTCAAATCCGAGGCAAAAATCTCCCAGTTGCGCGCGCCCAGTGTTTCCGCCGTGACCATGGCCAGGCTGTAAGCTTCCTCTCCCGTGGAACTGGCGGCGCTCCAGGCACGGAAACGCTCGCCGCGCCACGGTTTCAGGATGTTTTCACGGAAAAACTCAAAGTGCTTGGGTTCGCGGAAGAAATAGGTTTCGTTGGTGGTCAGGGTGTTGACCAGCATTTGAAATTCATCGGGAAAATCCGGGCCGGTGGCCAGCGCATAATAGTCGCCGTAATGACGCAGCCCGTAATAATCGAGGCGTTTGGCAAGCCTGCTGGCAACCATTACCATTTTTTCGGGTGCCAGCGCGATGCCTGCGTGGTCGTATATCAGCCGTCTGAAGCCTTCGAATTCTTCGCGGGTGATGGGAGAAATGCTAATGACGAAATCCTTTGGTTGTTGTTGATATTAGGCAACGTCAAGCGAATCGCCGATCGTTCCGCTTGAACCCGATGAGAGGCGTCGAGAAATCAAGTGAAATGCTTGGTTGAATGATGCCGGAAAACGCTCTAGTATCAGTACTTAATTTTCATGATTATATGGAATTCCTATGAATCGTACAGCCAATGACACTGTCGGCAAGGGCATTAGTCCGCTAAGCTTTTATGTTTTACCCGCCGTTCTGGGTGTGGCGGGCGGTTTACTCGGCTGCCTGCAAACCGGTTTCAGTGCCATCAGTATCGGCGGCACATTGACGCTAGGCACCGCCGGATTTCTGATCGGTTCCATGCTGTTTAACAGGCAGAAAGCCGGTGTCGATGCTGTCAACCAGGCGTGGCGCGAGGACGAAAGGCGCAAGCTCGATGATATCAATGCCTATGCGATGGAGCTGGAACGCCTGTTTCTGCAGGTGGTGCCTATTCTGCTACGCCAGGTGAAGACCTCCCGCACCCATACCGAGCAGGAAATTACCGTGCTAACCGGCCGTTTCGCGGCGATGGCCAGTGATCTGGAGCAGCTTATTACCGGTACCAGTCATAGCGATAAAGGCCGTAGCGTCGATGCGCTCTTCCATGAAAGCCGGGAGGCCTTGAGAGCGGTATTGAGGGTGTTGAGTCAAATCCAGGCCGTCGAACATGCGGTGGTCGATGAAGTGCGTAAGCTGTCCACGCATACCCAGCAATTGGATTCGATGGCCAAGGAAGTTCGCAAGGTGGCCGAACAGATCAATCTGCTGGCTCTTAACGCCGCCATCGAAGCCGCCAGAGCCGGTGAGAACGGCCGCGGATTCGCGGTGGTGGCCGATGAAGTACGAAAACTGGCGGGTTTTTCGTCAGCCACCGGTGAAAAAATCAGTCAGGCGATCGCGAACATCAATACGGCGATGACGTCCACGCTGAGAATGTCGGAAACCTCCGGTTCTTCGGACGACAAGGCCATACACGATGCCGAACAGGCGATCGGTACCGCGCTGGATGACTTACGGGTGGCTCTGGATATGTTCAAGAACGATGCCGATTTGTTGCGCGGCAACAGTGCGCAGATTCGCGATGAAATTTTCTCGGTACTGACAGCCTTTCAGTTTCAGGACCGGGTCAGTCAGATGCTGTCGCACGTCGAGAATAATTTGAATGGTTTGCAAAATGCGGTCGACAGCGCACACGGCAGCGGCGAACGGCATGCCAGCAGTCTGGATGTCAGCAAGACCTTGTCGAAAATGGAGTTGAGTTACACCATGCCCGAGGAATTGATTATTCATAAGTCAGGTACGGAGGGGGCTCAGCAGAGCGCGGCAAAATCCGACGAACTTACTTTTTTCTAATATAGAAAGGACTGAACCATGGCGAAAACCATCATGATTGTTGACGATTCGGCCTCCATTCGGCAAGTGGTCGGTATTGCCCTGAAAAGCGCGGGCTACGACGTGATAGAGGCCTGTGACGGCAGGGATGCGTTGGGCAAAATGACCGGGCAAAAAATCAATCTGATCATCACCGATGTCAATATGCCCAATATGGACGGCATCACCTTCGTCCAGGAGGCGAAAAAGTTGGACGCCTATAAATTTACGCCGATGATGATGCTGACCACCGAAGCCGCCGAGGACAAGAAACAGGCCGGCAGGGCGGCGGGCGCCAAGGCCTGGCTGACCAAGCCATTCCAGGCGCCTACCTTGTTGGATGCGGTATCGAAGCTGGTGTTGCCCTAGTTAACCCAGCGCAAATTCGGGAGACGACCTTGGCTATTGAAGTAAAACAACAAAAGCAAGGTGTTACCCATCTGGCCATTCAGGACGAGATGACCATCTATACCGTGCTGGAACAAAAACAGCGGATTTTCGATAGCCTGAAATCGGCCAAGGAATTGCAGATCGATCTGAGCGGCGTCACCGAAATAGACAGCGCCGGCGTGCAATTACTGATGTTCATCAAGCAGGAGGCCGTCAGCCGCCATATCAAACTCTGCCTAGTGCAGCACAGCCGAGCGGTTGTCGAAGTGCTGGAGCTGCTTAATCTGAGCAAGCATTTCGGCGATCCCATCGTTATCTCCGCGGACTGGAAATCATCATGACTGAATTAGATGCCGCCCTCGGCATTTTTGCCCAGGAATCGGAACAACTATTGGCGGACATGGAAGATGCGCTGCTATCTCTGGAATCCAATCCCGACGACAGCGAAACCATCAACAGCCTGTTCCGGGCCATGCATACCATCAAGGGCTCCTCGGGTCTGTTCGGTTTCAACGCCGTCGTTTCCTTTACCCACGAAGCGGAATCGGTGTTGGACAAGGTCCGCAACGGCGAACGGGGCATCGATGCCGAACTGATTTCCGTATTACTGGACAGCAAGGACCACACCGCCAAGCTCATTGAACATTGCATGGCGCGTAATGATGAGCCGTTACCGGCGGAGTTGGCTGATGCCGGTAACAGTTTGATCAAGCGACTGACGGGTAAGCAGGAAACCGGCGTACGGATCAGCACCGTAGAGCTTCCCAATCTGGAAGCCGAAGGCGGCGGAGAAATATCCGTCGATGACAATTGGTTGATTTCGTTGGCATTTCATGTCGATGCCTTTCGCAACGGCATGGACCCCTTATCGTTTATCCGTTATTTGAAAACCCTGGGCGACATCAAACAGATCTTGACCGTGGCGCAGGACTTGCCTTCGGGCGATGCGATGGATCCCGAAAGCTGCTATCTGCAGTTCAAGATTGCCTTTCAGAGCGATGCCAGTAAAAAGACGATCGAAGCGGTCTTCGAGTTTGCCGACCAAGACTGCGATATCAAGATCTTGCCGCCCAACTCCAAGATCGAAGAATATCTGAAACTGTTGGAGGCTCAGGATGAAAGCCAGGTCAGCCGCCTGGGCGACATGCTGGTGCGGGTCGGCGCACTGACTCAAAACGATGTGGTTCATGCCCTGCAAAGGCAGATGGCGATCCGCGAAACCGAGCAGGAAACCGCCATGCCCTTGGGCGAAATTTTGGTCGAGCAGCGCGTGGTGCGGCAGCCGGTCGTCGAACAGGCCCTAAAAAAACAGGAACAGACCAAACAAAAACTGGCTACCGAAGCCAATTACATCAGGGTCGATGCCGCCAAGCTCGGGCATTTGATCAATCTGGTTGGCGAGCTGGTGATTTCCAGTGCCGCGATGAATCTGATCGTCGAACGTCACGGCCTCGGCGATGCCGGTGACGTGGCCGCCAGCATGAATGCACTGGTCAGCAATATTCGCGATACGGCGCTGGAATTACGCATGGTGCAGATCGGCGAGACTTTCTCGCGTTTCCGCCGCGTGGTACGCGACGTCAGCAAGGAGCTAAACAAGGACATCGAGCTGTATATCAGCGGCGGCGAAACCGAGCTGGATAAGACCGTGGTGGAAAAAATCAACGATCCATTGACTCATTTGATCCGTAATGCGCTTGATCACGGCATCGAGAGCCCGGAACGGCGTCTCGCCGCCGGCAAACCGGCCCAAGGCAGTGTGCAGCTTAACGCCTTTCATCAATCGGGGCATATCGTGATTCAGATTGCCGACGACGGCGCGGGCCTGAACAGCGATAAAATCGTCGCCAAGGCAGTTGCCAATGGCCTGATCAAGCCGGATCATGGTCTGTCACAACAGGAAATCCACAATCTGATTTTTGCCGCCGGACTCAGCACCAAGGAGCAGGCCACCAATCTTTCCGGGCGCGGTGTCGGCATGGACGTGGTCAAGAAAAACATCGAAGCCTTGCGCGGTACGGTCGGCATAGACAGCGTCGAGGGGCAGGGCACTACCATCAGTATCGAGTTGCCACTCACTTTGGCTATTATCGACGGCTTCATGGTGGCCGCCGATCAGGAACGCTACATCATTCCATTGAACATGGTCGACGAATGTATCGAGATGGACCCCAAGGAATGCGAAATCGACGACATCGAGCATTACATCAATCTGCGCGGCCAGGTATTGCCGTATTTGCGCTTGGGTGACTACTTCCATAACCGTCGCGCTCAGGCCGCCAAGAAGCGGGAAAGCATCGTGGTGGTCAAATCCGGAAAGGATAAGGCCGGTTTCGTGGTGGACGAACTGCATGGCGAACATCAAACCGTGATCAAGCCGCTAGGCAAGGTCTTCGAGCAACTGAAAGGCATTACTGGAGCCACCGTGTTGGGCGACGGCAATGTTGCGCTGATTTTGGATGTGCAAGGTTTGATCCAAGCGGCGATCAAGAACAAGAGTCGGGTCATGCCGCGTCTGACGTCTCGGCGTCTGCAATAGCATCAAGATTTCAACTTCGAAACAGAGGAAAAGTCCATGAACATCAACGACCTGAAAATAAAGACAAAAATTTTGACGGGGGCGATGCTGTTGGTGGCGATTACCATCGGCTTCGGATTGTTGGCCAAAATCTATATCGGCGATGTTTCCAGCGCGTTGTTCGGCATTACCGACAACAACGGCAAGTCGGTGGAATATGCCACCGGTGTGGAAAGAATGGCCTTGCAGACCATCATGGCGCAAAGGGCTTATCGCATCTCGGAAAAAGAAGAGGATGCCCAGAAGGTTGAGGAGAGCGTCAATGCCGTATTGGGCAACCTCGACAAAGTCGATCAGATTGCCAAACAGTTCAACAATACCGAATTACTCAACCAAGCCAAAGTCGCCCGCGAAGGCACTCTGAAATTTGCCGACAAATTTCGCACCATGGTTGCGGCAACCAAGGCCAACCAACGGGCCGTCGATATTATGGTGGAAAAAGGCAACGCCGTGGCCAAGGCGACCGATGCCGATATGAAACGGCAGGTGGATAAATACAAGGATACGATGGCGAAAAAGGATGCCAGCCAGCAAGACCTGGATCATTACGTGCAACGCTATATCGGCGCTACCGGAGCCTATATCAAGGCAATGGAGGTCATGCGCGCCGAGAAGGAAGAGGTCAATTACAAGGATAGGGTGGCTTGGAAGAAAATGCAGGTCTGGTTGCCGGAGTTGATCGGTATTTTCGATGAACAGGAAAAAGAAGCCCGTAGCGAAGAGAGCAAAAAACAGATTGCCGACGCCAGAGATCTGGTCCGCGAATATCAGCAAGCGGCCCAGAGCTGGATCGATAACGACGACAAGTTGAACGTGATCCGCAAGGAAATGCTGGAGGCGGGTGACAACGTCATCAAGCAGGCACAAACCGCCGAGGAAGCCGGTTATGCTCAGCTGGACGTCGCTCGTGAACAGGCCGAGCATTTGGTCGGCGAGGCCAATAAAATCATCGTCGGCACCATCATCGCCTCGGTGATTTTGGGTATTATCATCGCGATGTTCCTGGCCAACCTCATTACCACGCCGATCACCGTCGGTGTGGCTTTTGCCAAGTCGTTGGCGGAAGGCGACTTGACCGCCAAACTCGATGTCAACGGCAAGGACGAGATCGGCCAATTGGCTCAGGCCTTGCGCGACATGCGCGATAAACTCAGCCAAGTGGTGGCTCAAGTGCGATCCAACTCCGATACGCTGGCCAGCGCGTCGCAACAAGTCAGCGCCACGGCGCAATCGATGAGCCAGATGGCTACCGAGCAGGCCGCCAGTGTCGAAGAAACCACCTCATCGATCGAACAGCTCAACGCGTCGGTGCAACAAAATACCGAAAATGCCCATGTCACCGAACAAATGGCTACGCGTTCCGCTGGCGAAGCCAAGGACGGCGGCACGGCGGTTAATGAAACCGTCACGGCGATGAAGCACATCGCCAAGAAGATCGGCCAGATCGAGGACATTGCCTACAAAACCAATCTGTTGTCGCTGAATGCGGCGATTGAAGCGGCTTCCGCCGGCGAACACGGCAAGGGCTTCGCGGTAGTGGCCGCCGAAGTGCGCAAACTGGCGGAAAGCAGCCGCGTAACCGCCGAGGAAATCAACGAACTCGCCTCCAACAGCGTGGCTATCGCCGAAAAAGCCGGCAACCTGATCGCCACCGTGGTGCCGAATATCGTCAAGACCTCCGATCTGGTACAAGAGATCAACGCCGCTTCGATGGAACAATCCAGCGGTATCAATCAGATCAACGAGGCCATGCGGCAACTGGATAAAGCCACTCAGCAAAACGCCGCCAGCGCCGAAGAACTGGCCGCCACTTCCGAGGAATTGAACGGCCAGGCCACGCAACTGCAACAAGCGGTAGCCTTCTTCAAGCTCGATGACAGTAGTGTTAGTTCGCCCGTTTCAGGCAGAACACCGCCTCCTACCTATCGCCAAACCCGCCAGCCGGCTAAAGTTACACGTCCCACTAAGCCGGTGGCCGGGAACAGGGGGGGCGACTCGTCCCTGGATTTCAACGATCAGGATTTTGAGCGCTTCTAATTTGTGGAGAACGGGCGATGGCCAATCTGATGCAAAAACAAACCGGCGATACCGGCCTGACTGTGCAGGAGCAGGCTGGGCAGTATTTGACCTTCCTGGTGGGCGATGAAAGTTTTGCCGTCAGTATTCTGGATGTAAAGGAAATTATCGAAATCACCAATGTCACCCATGTGCCGCTGACGCCGGATTTCATTTACGGCGTCATTAATTTGCGCGGCAACGTGGTGCCGGTGATCGATCTGTCGGCGCGGCTCAAAAACCGGCGCGCCGAAATCAGCAAGCGCAGCTGCATCGTGTTGGTGGCCGTCGAAACGGCGGAAGGCTCGCAACTGATCGGCATGTTGGTCGATGAGGTTCGGGAAATTCTGGAAATTCCCACGGCCAATATTCAACCGCCTCCGGATTTTGGGGCCGATATTCGCACCGATTTTATCCAGGCGATGGCGCGTGTCGACGACGTATTCATCATCCTATTGGCCATGAATCGGGTGTTGTCGCTGGAAGAACTGTCGCAATTAAACCAGATCGCACAAGACAAGGAATTGGCCGACCGATAGAGTTTTAGCGTCGCGGCAACTCTTGATAACAACAAAAAGCGTGCAAACCAAATAGCGTCGAGCGGAATCGGCTCGGGCGTTTTTGCTTCGTATAGATAACTAACGACCCAGGTAGGAGCCGAACATGAATTGGTTTATGAATCTCAAAATTAGCCGCAAAATCATGCTCTCCACCAGTTTACTGATGGCCTTGATCATATTGACGGGCGGTGTCGCCCTGTACGGCTATAACAGTATGCGTGCGTCCCTTCAGACCGTTTATGTGGATCGTTTGGTGCCAGTTATCGATCTGGCTGAAATAAGAAATCTGATGAACGCCAATCTCCGGGAAATTCTGCTATCCATTCAGCACGATCCGGCACTCCCGATAGCCAAGGTGCACGAAAGTACTCATCAGATCAGCAAGCACACCGATGCGGTCAAAGCCAACATCGGTAAAATCGATGAAATCTGGCAAACGTATATGGCGACCTATCTGACACCGGAGGAAAAGAGGCTGGCGGCCGATTTCGAGACGAAACGGAAGACTTTTGTGCGGGAGGGTTTGTTGGTGGCTATCGGTCATTTGGAAGCCGGGGACTACGAAGCCGTGGCACTGCACACGGTCAAAAATGCCTTGCCATTGTTTCAGACGGCGACTGAGGCTCAGGATAAACTGATTCAATTACAAAAAGATGTGGCCCAGGCGGAAATGGCCAATGCCGATGCGATGAATCAGCAATTTATTCATTTAATGATCATTGTCGGCGTTTTGACCTTTCTGGGTTTGATCAGTGTGATTTGGATTGGGCGCCGCATCACGTTGCCGCTACAAGAATTGGTCGAAGTGGTTGGTCGGATTGCCGAGGGCGACCTGAGTGTCAACGTTGAGGCGCAAAGCCAAGATGAAGTCGGCCAACTGAGCCAATCGCTACACGACATGTTGGAACGGCTGAATTATGTCGTGCAACAGGTACGTGCCAATTCCGACAACTTGTCCAGCGCGTCCCAGCAAGTCAGTGCCACGGCGCAATCGATGAGCCAGATGGCTACCGAGCAGGCGGCCGGCGTCGAGGAAACAACGTCGTCAATCGAGGAACTTAACGCATCGGTACAACAGAATACCGAAAATGCCCATGTCACCGAGCAAATGGCCGCCAAGTCGGCCGGCGAAGCCAGAGATGGCGGCACCGCGGTTAATGAAACCGTCACGGCGATGAAGCATATCGCCAAGAAGATCGGCCAGATCGAGGACATCGCCTACAAGACCAATCTGTTGTCGCTGAATGCGGCAATTGAAGCGGCTTCCGCCGGCGAACACGGTAAAGGTTTCGCGGTGGTGGCCGCCGAAGTACGAAAACTGGCGGAAAGCAGCCGTATTACCGCCGGGGAGATCAACGAATTGGCGTCCAACAGCGTGGCGATCGCCGAAAAAGCCGGAAATCTGATCGCGGCCGTGGTTCCCAACATCGTCAAGACCGCCGATCTGGTTCAGGAGATTAATGCGGCTTCGATGGAGCAATCCAGCGGTATCAATCAAATCAACGATGCGATGCGGCAACTGGATAAAGCTACTCAACAAAACGCCGCCAGTGCCGAACAACTGGCGGCAACCGCCGAGGAATTAAACGGTCAAGCCATCCAATTACAACAGGCGGTAGCTTTTTTCAAGCTGGAAGGCGACAGTGTTAAATCTCGAAGCGGCGGCAGTGGGGCAACTGGCGGTTATCGTAAACCATCACTTCGTCCGGCCGTCAAACCCGGTTTAAGCAAACCATCCACTAAAGCCGTTGCCGGCACCTCATTGGATTTTAAGGATTCGGACTTTGAACGCTTCTAGTTGGTGGCGAATGGGCTATTGCAAATCCTATGCAAGGATAAGCCGTCGAGCCGGCTCGGCCGCGCGGGAATATAAGTTGGTCAGTATTTGACCATTCAATTTTTTGGGGGGCTGAAAGAGCCGTCGCGGTTGCATAACTTGGCGCAAACGCCCGATCAGCCCGGCGTATAAATTGTGTTTCATCAGCGGTTCATCCAGTTGAAAGCCGTGTAGATAAAGAATGATTTGGCGG
>JAJRDU010000057.1 GCA_028748685.1 Methylococcaceae bacterium | reverse complement strand
CTGCTAATTGAGCGAGAAGGGTATCGGCGCCCCCAACATCCACACCATTATATAGACCAGCCGATGGATCGGTTATGGTTGCGGCATTTGCGCTACCGGATATTCCCATGCCTAGCAAGATCGCCAAGCAGGATACGTGTAAAATTGTTTTCATGGTCGTTACCTCAGAAAGTCAGGTTATAGAAAGCTTTGTAATCGATTCAAGAAGAACTCTTAAATAGGTTCAATCTTTCCATATCCTGGAACAGCACCAAGCTTGCCAAAACATTATTTTTTATTATATTTCAATAATTTAATTAATAATTACAGCCCTATTTTGGATTCACCATAAGGGTGTGTAAAAAAAATCGACATCGTAATGACCTAGGATGTCGAGCAAGGGTTGCTTTACTCGATCAAAACGCCTTCTCGATCATCCTGCGCTTGAGATCGGCCCAGGGATTAAGGCGCTCGGCGGCGCCGACCTGCCGGCCGCTGCCCTTGGCCTTGGCCAGCCATAAACCGCTACCGTTGAAGCTGTAGACCGGCTGTAAGTCGCCCCGATCCGTGGCCAGACTGATGGCCGGTTTGAGGTTATCCAGCACCAGCGGCACGGCCAGGGGAGACTCGAAATAGGTCAGCACCATGTGGGCCTGATTCAGCTCCAAAGCCTTGACATAGGTGATGCGCAGCTTGTTTTCGGCTACACCCATTTCCAGCAGCGTAAAGTATTTGGCTATGGAAAAATCCTCGCAATCGCCGGCGCCCTTGGCCAACAATTCGAACGGCGTCGCCCAATAATCGTCCTTCAGCCACAGCGTCAGGTCGTCGACGAACCGAATGTTTTGGTTGAAAAAGTCGTTAACCTGCCGCAGTTTTTCAGGTTCCGGGGCGGTTTTTCCTGACGCCATTATTCCTTGCCAATCGGCGAAGCGCCGCCTGGCATCCGGGCCATACTTGCCCTCTATCCTGTCCAGCTGGGCCCGGTCGAGCCGAAATCCCTCGCGCGGCGCGGTGCCGGAAAACAGAGAAGTCACGACACCGACCAGAATGGCTGTGTAAATAAATCCGACAGCCATTGTAAGCCATGACTTACGCAAATAATCAGGCCTCACCGCCAAATCCCGCGAAACATGGGCGTCTCAGGCCACTGTTCGCGCAGGGGACAACAAAAAACGCCCGCGCCTACGCCAAATTCCATGTAAAAAATCCCGACAGCAATACGCATAAATACTTACATGATATAAGAAATGACCTACAAAAACCGGCCCAATCAAGGAAAGCCTTCCGCCTTCCATTCGGACACGTTCGCCGTCTCGCAAAAAGAATGAACAATTTGCCATTCATCCCATGCCTATCGGACTCAAGAATCCCCCTCTAACGACTGGCACCGGCAATTCCCGCCGCTATCAAGGCCTGATAGTCGTTATCGGCCTGAACGTTTTCGGCCAGCACCGCGAGATCCAGCAAGCCCCCCATTTGCTGCATGGCCTGCACGAATTCGTATTTTTGCCGAGACTGACTGACGCCTTCGCCGATTTCACGGGCAAGCCTGACAAAGTCCGGCTTGAGTTTTTTGATCACTTCGGGCGACAGCGATTGGGTTTCGAAGCGCTTGATCATGACCCGCCCACCCCATTGATGCAGGGTGCGGATAAAATCGACATGGGCGCGCACATCCTTAGCCACCGCATAGGCCGAGAAGCTGAACACCAGTTGTTTGGCGGCGGCCTGATTGTTGATGATCAGCCTGTCCAGCCAGAGACGAAACTCGGCATTTTTGATGGCGCTAGTCGACAGATTGACCGCAATGGCGTGTTGAACCCTGGCAGCGTGAATATGGCTCAGCGCCTTTTGGATCACGCCTTTATCGAGATCGACGATCTTGCCGAATTTCTCGGCGATCGATATGAAGGGACCAATGTCAACCGCTTGGCCCTGCTTGTCGCAGACATGGGTGAACACTTCTTCCATGATCAGCTCGCCGGTTTGGAAACTGCTGATTTGCCCGACATACTCCAAAGAATAAGAGGCCCTGTCGATGCAATCGAAGACCAATGCCTTCCAGGCGGAAATATCCCGAACAAAATTGTCGTGGGTACGCAGATAATAACCGTTGGCGCCTATCAGTCGCGCCTGTTCATAGGCTTCTTGAGCGGCCTCCAGCATGCTTTCCGTGGTTCCGACCGGGTTGAGACGCGCCACGCCGATATGGGTCAGATCGGTTTTGGCGAATTTTTCCCCGAGCTCGGCAAAGCCAGCGCTCAAGGCATTGGCGATCGCTTCGACCTGCTTATGGCTGTCGGTGTTGACCAACACGGCGAATTCGCCACCGTAAAAGCGATAGGCCTTGGTGCTTGTTTCCGGCTGTTGTTCCACTACTTGCCGCAATTTTTCGGCCAATCCCCGCAGAAGACTATCGATCGCCTCGCTCCCCTGTTCCTTAACCAGCTCCGGTAAGCTATCCACCCTGATCAGCATCATATAGGCCGCGCCATGCTCCATCAGCAAACGCATCATATCGGTTTCAAATACCGTTTTTTTATAGAGTCCGGTCAGGTCGTCGCGCAACAAGTTAGCGCCCATCTCCTCCAGTTTGTTGTTGAGCGTGGCGATGGTCATGGCGATTTTTCGGGACATGGTATTCATCGATGCCGCCACGTTCCTAACTTCGCTAGTCCAGGGCAGGCTTTCTATCGTTTCAAAATGACCGTCGGCAATCTCCAGGGCCATTTGGTCGATACGCTTCAAAGACGCCAGCGTTATCCGCAACACCAACACCAGCAACGCGAGCGAAATCATAAAAGTAGTCAGCGAGTAGTAAAACGAGGTTTTGGCCTGTTGATAAAGCTTGGCATAGGCAAAGGACGAATTCACGGTGACGAAGACCTTGCCGCTCATCCTCCAACCGGAATTGATCTCGCTTTGAGCAACGGCGGGCGACATGGGCAGTAAGCCGACAAACCAGCCGGGAACGCCTTCAACTTTTATTTCATTGTTTAAAGCGATCAATTCCTTGCCGTTCGCATCCTCCAACCGAATCTCCTTGTAATAGCCCATATCAAAAATGGCACTGGCCATGGTCTTGATGATGGGATCGCTGGTATTGGTCATGTAAGGGCTTAACGACAAGCCTAGCGAGGTGGCGGTATCTTGCGCGTGAGTTTGCGATTCGCCTTCCAGATAGGTCTTGATATTGCCGACGCTCAGCGCAAAATTGACGCTGAACAGGATTAAAAACAAGGCCGAAATCAGTATTAGCAATTGTTTTGATAAAGACATGATGTGTTCCGGATGTTATTGGCTGGAAACTGAAAATTTAGCTGATTAAGGGGATGCTTAAGCTACACTAAAAAAGTTCGTCATGCTCGCGGGGAAACGAGCATCCAGCGCCATGGATGGCAAGCTTCGAGCTATCCATGCAGTCTGGATTTCGGCATTCCGCGCCGAAATTAGAGCCTTGAAGGTCGAATCAATTCGACCCTAATTGCCCCCTCCTAAGAGCAATTTAACCGATCACCAAAATTGGATGCCCGAAAGGCATTATCATTCGTGGCGGCGGACTTCTATATTTTCAAATGGGCTATCTGTATTTTCAGTTGCCGAAGATCGTTAATATTGGCGTTTGCTTCGTACCGCAGGCGAATATATAGCTCTGTGATCCGTGCAATCTGGCTGGACAATTCGGGCCGCAGAACCTTGGCGCGTGCCGCAAAATCTTTCGGACCTTCGCCCGGCCTGATTTCAATACCGGCTTTCATCAGCTTGTCGCAGAAGCGCCGATATTGTAACAGCGCCTTATCGACTCCCTTTTTCCTACTTTTCAACAGCCACCCTGCCAGCAATATCGTGATAACGGTGATACTACCGATCAGCCAGCGCGCCAGCGCCGCCCAGTCATTAATTCCCAGCCCCGCCAGAAATTGTGCCTGGTTTTCGGTATCGTAGTTGATCACCCAGCGTTGCCAGTTGTAATCAATGCTCTGCCACAGCTGCCGACCACGTTTTAACCAAGAAAAGGTCTTGTTACCGACCAGCACCGGCGCAAAATTAACCGCGCCACTGGCGATCTGTAGATCGACATTGACGCCACGGTCGATCCGTTCCGGAGCAATAGCCGCCGTCGGGTCGAACCTGACCCAGCCCTTGCCATCGAGCCAGACTTCCGCCCAGGCATGCGCATCCGCTTGCCTGACTTCCAGAAAATTGCCGACCTTGTTCAATTCCCCCCCCTGATAACCGGCCACCACCCGCGCCGGTATCTGCGCCACCCGCATCAGATAAACGAAGGCCGTCGCATAGTGGCTGCAAAAACCGGTACGCTGCTCAAACAGAAAGGTTTCTATCGGCTTGTCTGGCATTAACGGCGGCGTCAGCGTGTAATGAAAATTTTCCTGGCGAAAATGGCCAAGCAGATTGCGGATGTAGATTTCCGGTTCGGCGTCGAAACCGTGCAGCGTTTCGACCAGCGCCTTGATTCTGTCCGATGGACGGCGCGGCAGCTGCAGATTCTCGCGCCGCAGGTCTTCCTCGATATGGTCGGTTATATACTCCGTATTCGACGTGATGCTGTATTCATTCCGGTCACTCGGTTTCTTCTTGGTTAACAGTTGGAATAAGCCATTGCGCCTCAAGCTCTGATCGAATTGTTCGGGCATCTCCAGTGCGAACACCCAGTGTTCTTTTTGCGGCTCCATCAACAAAGTGTAGCTGTAGGACTGGCCTCTGAAAGTCGGTTCTTTATCCGGCCTACCGGGCGCCGCCGCCATCCAACGCACACCATCGGTAAAGGAATAGACAGGCCCGCGCCAGTAACGCTGCCGGGGCGGCGGCGGCTCGCCGTTGAATCTGACCCTGAACACCAGTTCGCCCGATAAACTCAAATCACTGATGGAACCTGGCTCCAGGGTATTGCCTAGCCCGGACTTGGCCTGCGTATTGTCCTCCAGCCACATCCAGCGAGGCGCCTCGATACGCGGGAACGACACAAAAATAACCGTCGCGATGGGCAGCGCCTGGAAAATAATGGTCAACGCTGCTTTCAAGGCGGCCAGCGTTTGCGGTTGCCGGCTATTCTGAATCACCAACGTTGCCAACAACACGGTGCAGACCAGCAGTATATAGGCCGCCATCAGAATGCTCTGCTCGTAAAGAAATTGCGAGGCGGCCACGATAAACGCCAGAAAAACCACCAGATATATTTCGCGTTTGCCGTGGATTTCCAGCAGCTTCAATCCCAAGGCCACCACAATTAGCGAAGTCCCCGCGTCCCTGCCGAATACGCCCTGGTGCTGACTGTAAAGTAGGGCGATGCCAAGAACCATCAGCACGAAAAGTAACAGACGGCTCGGCAACCAGGCTCCGCGCCAGATGCCGACGAAACGCCACGTCAGCAACAAGGCGAAAAATGCAACCAATGGCACGGGAATGTGCTGGCTATGCGGCAGGGTTATCAGCCCTATGGCCGTCAACAGAAAAATCAGGCTGTGTTTGCTGAGCGAACTATCGATCGGTAACGGCATAGAGTCGGAAGAAAAGTTAGACGCCCTGATGGCAGTCTAGGAGGCTACAGCGTTTATGCGGGGATGGCAAGATTTGGCACGCGCTATCTAGCCAATATCTCATCATTTTGGCCCGATGTTTCATCATCACTGCACCACTAAACAGCCTGAATAAAAAGACAAGGTTCGGCTTACAAAAATCAGCATGTTTGTCGGATATACGACATCGCTCGACCCTTCGGCCCCGTGGCGGAAATCACCGCGCCCGCCATTACCGCCCGGCTTAAACCTGCCCGCAATTTCCCGGCGGCGGGTTGGCCCCGTTTTTGAATGTCCTTTTGTTAATTAATGAAATATCACACCCCATAAAGATATAGGCCTTCAAACCATGAATAACATCCACCTCCTACCGTTACCTGCCCGACCCGCCGCCATCTTCGATCAATCGCCGATACTACCTGGGTACCGCTACCCGATGACGATGACGGAGTCGACTCAAGCCGAGCATGCCAAAGCCATTAGCGATGTCGATCAGGCGTTGCAAACCGGCTTGATTGGGGCATATCGCCTTGGAGTTAATTCGGCACGGCTGGACCCGATTGATGTGATGGCGCAACCGCCCCAAGGTTTCGTTTGGGAACCCGGCTTGCTCAGCCCCGAGTTGCGTAGCCGGATACAAATCGCTCCGGAACAACCACGGTCGCCGCTACATAATCATCTCACGCTGATAGAAGCCAGCCTCAATGCACCGGAAGTTCGAGTATGCGATAGCCACCCCGTTCTGACCATCTCTCCACGCTTGGAACTGGAATGGGCCACCGACTCATTCTCCAGCCAACTCGGTCTGGTGCAGTTAGTGGAATCTTCGCGAACGCTACAGTTTGAAGACGGCGAATCCCTGGCCTTGCTCGATACCGAAGCGGAAGGCGTCGGCCCTGTCCTTTACCTCAGCGATGCAACCGGAGCCGTCGCGGTCAAACCCCTTTGCGCTTTTCAACAGCAGGGCGATATGCGGCGTTTGAGCGTATACAGCGAAGTTACGCAGAGCGTACCTGCCGAAATCAAGGGCAAAGCCGTCGCCTCCGTCAGTGTCTTGGAGAAATACACCTGGTATCTGATGCAAAACGCCGATCCCGACGACATGGAACGGCATATTTGGGTGCCTGTGCATTTACCGATCGTCTGGGGGTGGAGCATTCGCGTTCAGCAACGTTTCGACGGCGTCTGGGATATTTTCCGGAAGAAGCTGATCATGCCGGCGCCCTCGACCGAAGCGCCGGCTTTGCCGCGCTGGCAAAGCAACACGCTAAACTGCCGCCGCGCTTTGCTGATTTGACTCTCTACGTTCAGGACATTCGCAATGACCAACCAATCCGGTAACTCCGACGGTATAACGCAATTCCACCGCTATATCGAGGAACAAAAACCACTGCTGAAAAAACAATACGAAACCTTACTCGCTCACGATCTGTCCCGGCAACAATGGGACGGTTGTTTTCAACGCAATGTGTTGCTTGTTTTGGAACAAGCTTATAACGAAGCCTTGACGCGATTAAGAACCCTGCCGTTCGATACCGCAGCCTCTCCAGTCAACAGTGGCTTATCCGATCTGACCCGGAAAACATTGGCGGCCTTCAATGGATTCGTCGACGACTTTTTGCTGTTTGTGGTCGACAGACATCGCACCTCCTGCGCGCTATCCAATTTTCCGGACGAACATAAACCGGACAAGTCTTACGTCAACGAGGTGATGCGTGAAATCGCAGGGCTGTGGCAGAACTTCGCCCTGGATGTAAATGCCCATTTTCTGGAATGCCGCTGAACCTAAAAAACCAGTTGATGCGCGTGGAAACCGTTCGTGGTGAGCCTGTCGAACCATGAGCGGTTTCCACATTCCCTCGCCATTGGGTGAGCCTATCAAAACCCCGCCCACCCTTCGACAGGCTCAGGGCGAACGGAATTTTGATAAGCTCAACTGCGTTTTTTAGGCTGAATCGGCGCATTCAAAGCCTAAGTAAGGAAAACCGATGAAATTTTATTTAACGCCCGGCTCCTGCACCACGGGCATCCATATTTTACTGGAAGAACTGGAACTGGTTTTCGAAGCGCATCTGGTCAATTTAATGGCCGGCGATCAGAACACGCCGGAATACCTTGCCATCAACCCCAAGGCCACCATTCCGACGCTGGTACGCGACGATGGCAGTGTACTGACGGAATTTCAGGCCATCGCCTATTGGTTGGCGCGCCGCCATCCCAAAGCCAAATTGTTACCCGGAGATCCGGATGGCGATGCGCGCGCCATGGAACTGATGGATTACGTGGTCGGCACCGTGCATGGCCAAGGTTTCGCCCGAATTTTCACCACCGACCGCTTCACGCCCAATCTGGCCGACCACGAAGCCGTGAAGGCCCAAGGCCTGAGCATCGTCAAGCTAGCCTTTACCGTGATCGATAATGTTTTACCGGCTCAAGATTATGCGGTGGGCGCGTTCAGCATCGCCGATGCCGCCTTGTTTTATGTCGAATTCTGGGCCGACAAAACCGGGATCACGCTGCCGGAAAATTGCCTGAAACACTATCGCTTGATGCTGGGGCGTCCGGTGGTGAGGCGAGTATTGATGGAAGAAGGTTATCGATTGAATTGACAGGTCTCAACGGCTTTCGGTCGCGGCTACTACCCACGTAAGGTCGAATTCATTCGACCTTCAAAGCCAACAGTGCGAATAAATTCGCACCTACGTTATTTAACGGCATACCCACCAAAATCGGGAAGCTGTTACCGATGCCCTTGGCCATTCGCTCAATGCACCGGCACCTGAGTAAGAATGGGCGCGACGATAGACTCCGAGTCATTGCTACCCGGTCGCAAGCGATGGCCGGCAACCGCCGGCAGCACCGCCTGCACATCTTCCGGCAAAACCGCCTTGCGACCATCCATGAACGCCCAAGCCTTGGCGGCGGTCAACAGCGCCAGACCGGCGCGCGGCGAAAGCCCGCAGGGGTACTCGCCCGACTGGCGGCTGAAGGCGATGATGGCCTGTAGATAATCCAGCAAGGCCGGCGAGGCATACACCTCGCTGACGCCCTGCTGCAACGCGGCCAATTGTTCGGGCGGCAATTCCACCGGCAGTTCCTTGATCAAGCCATAACGCGGCTTGCCGGTCAACAGTTCGCGTTCGGCCTGATGGCTGGGATAACCCAACTCTATCCTCATCAAAAATCGATCCAGCTGAGATTCCGGCAACGGAAAGGTGCCGATTTGATACGATGGATTTTGGGTGGCAATCACGAAGAAAGGTTCCGGCAAGGCGTAGGTCTTACCTTCCACGGTCACCTGCCGTTCTTCCATGGCCTCCAGCAGCGCGCTTTGGGCCTTGGGCGTGGCGCGATTGATTTCATCGGCCAGTATCATCTGCTTGAAAATCGGCCCGGGATGAAAGGTAAAACTCTGATTCCGGTTGTCGAACACCGAGGAACCTATCATGTCGGCAGGCAGGATGTCGCTGGTAAACTGAATCCGCTGATATTCCAGGCCGAACAGTTGGGCCAGCGTGTGCGCCAAGGTGGTCTTGCCGACGCCGGGAATGTCCTCGATCAGCAAATGCCCCTTGGCCAGCAGACAGCAGACAGCCAGGCGAATTTGCGGCTGTTTGCCGAGAATAATGCTATTGGCGGCTGCCAGTAAGCCACTCAGTACGTTGTCCATGGCAAAATAAGGAAGATTAGATAGGGCCAGCAAGTATAGTTCAGCCGTGTTGCGTGTGCAGGCGTATCATTGTATAAGACCTCGACATTCGTTTCCGATGGTTGTAAACGCCCCAACGGCAGCTTTGCTGCGGAGATAATCATGAAAGAGTACCAAGAAGTTCGCAATCATTTAATCGAAATGCTGGAAGAACTGGACGACAGGCTGGGCAAAATCACCGATGACGTCAAACATGTCGACCATCCACCGGAACAGGATTTTTCCGAGCAGGCGATCGAAGCCGAAAACGATGAAGTGCTGGACGCCTTGGGCAACGCCGCTCGCGACGAAGTCGAAAAAATCAAGCAGGCCATTTCCAGGATAGACGCCGGCACCTACGGCATCTGCCTGATCTGCGGCGAACCGATCAAGAAGGAACGCCTTAGCGCCCTGCCTTACGCAAACCACTGCATCCGTTGCGCCGAACACAAGGAGCATCATTGATAGCCAAACTTTCCGGAAGTGCATGAGTGCGCTGTTCAAAACCCGGTTCGTTAACTATTCTTGCTCAAATTTTCTTTCCTTCATCGCCTGGAATTAAGCTATGGACATCGCCGAATTACTGACTTTTTCCGTTAAAAACAAAGCCTCGGACCTGCATCTTTCCGCCGGCCTGCCGCCCATGATCCGGGTCGACGGCGACATTCGCCGCATCAATATACCCGCCCTGGATCACAAGGAAGTGCATGCGCTGATTTACGACATCATGAACGACAAGCAACGCCGCGATTATGAGGAATTTCTGGAAACCGATTTTTCCTTCGCCTTGCCCGGCGTGGCGCGGTTTCGTGTCAACGCCTTCAATCAGGATAGAGGTGCGGGCGCGGTATTCAGGACCATTCCTTCCAAGGTGCTGACCCTGGAAGATCTGGACGCACCGAAATTTTTTCAGGAGCTCTGCACCAAGCCGCGCGGCCTGATTCTGGTCACGGGACCAACCGGTTCCGGTAAATCAACGACGCTGGCGGCGATGATCAACCATATCAACTCCAACGACTACGCGCACATCCTCACCGTAGAGGACCCGATCGAGTTCGTGCACGAAAGCCAGAAGTGTCTGATCAACCAGCGCGAGGTACACCGGGACACGTTGGGATTTAACGAAGCCTTACGCTCGGCATTGCGGGAAGACCCGGACATCATCCTGGTCGGTGAAATGCGGGACCTGGAGACCATCCGTCTGGCACTGACCGCCGCGGAAACCGGCCACTTGGTGTTCGGCACCCTGCACACTACCTCGGCGGCGAAGACCATAGACAGAATTATCGACGTATTCCCGGCAGCGGAAAAAGATATGATACGCTCGATGCTGTCTGAATCGCTGCAGGCGGTTATTTCCCAAACCCTGCTGAAAAAAGTCGGTGGTGGCCGGATTGCCTCTCACGAAATCATGGTCGGCACTGCGGCGATCCGCAACCTGATCCGCGAAGCCAAGGTCGCGCAAATGTATTCGGCGATTCAAACCGGCCGCAAGGACGGCATGCAGACCTTGGATCAAAACCTGAAAGAGTTGGTGGATAAAGGTTTGATCACCGCCAAATCGGCGATGGTCAAAGCCGTCAACAAAGACATCTTCCGTTAATTAAGGAGGCACCATGGATTTCAATGCCCTGCTGGCGCTGATGGTTGAAAAAAGAGCGTCCGACCTTTTCATTACCGCCGGCAAACCGCCGGCCTTGAAAATCGACGGCAAAATCGTCGAAGTATCCAAGAATAAGCTGACAGCCGAACAGGCGCTGAAAATAGTGTTAAGCATCATGGAACAGCGGCAAAGGGACGAGTTCGAGCACACCAAGGAATGCCAGTTCGCCATCAGCATGCAAGGGCTGGGCCGTTTCCGGGTCAGCGCCTTCACGCAGCGCGACTCTGCCGGCATGGTACTAAGACGCATAGAAACCGTGATTCCGACCTCGGAAGAACTGCATTTGCCGCCGGTGCTGAAAGAGCTGATCATGTACAAACGCGGCCTGGTGATCTTCGTTGGCGGTACCGGTACCGGTAAGTCAACCTCGCTGGCGGCACTGATCCGTTACCGCAACGAAAACAGCAGCGGCCACATCATCACCATCGAGGATCCCATCGAGTTCGTGCACCCGCATCTGGGCTGCATCATCACTCAGCGCGAGGTCGGCCTGGATACCGAATCCTACGAAGTGGCGCTGAAAAATACCCTGCGCCAAGCACCTGACGTAATTCTGATCGGCGAGGTC
>JAJRDU010000056.1 GCA_028748685.1 Methylococcaceae bacterium | reverse complement strand
CGCTTCGGGTAAATAGCGTTCCGAAAGGGAGGCTATCTGACCGGTTAAGTTTTTCCAAAATGGCTGCCATTCGTTCACGGACTGATAAGGGTTCTTTGGTTATATGGTGATGACTGAGTTGCTCGACGCGTTTCAGGACATCCTGAAAGGCCAGCAGTATTTCCTTGAGTTCCACATCCGGCAAGGGTTGTAAAACCGTCACCGTGGCCACGTCGACGCTCGCCTCGAAGGTGTCGCGTTCGTTCCTGGGCAACAGGTCGATCTCTTCGGCGACTTTCTTGATCGCTTCGTATTCCTGCAGCTTGCGTATCAAAAACGCCCTAGGGTCTTCCTCCTCTTCATCGCTTTCCGGCTGCCTGGGCAACAGCATCCTGGATTTAATCTCCGCCAGCAAGGCCGCCATCACCAGGTATTCCGCCGCCAGTTCCAGACGCAGTTGATCCATCATCTCGATATAGCCGATGTATTGATGGGTGATCTGGGCGATGGGAATGTTGAGAATATCCAGATTTTGCCTGCGGATCAAATACAACAGCAAATCCAGCGGCCCCTCGAAGGCATCCAGAAACACCGACAGCGCGCCGGGCGGAATGTACAGATCGTCGGGCAAATCCTGATAGGGTTGCCCCTGCACCAGCGCCAGCGGGGAGGCGGCCGCTTCGGTTTGCTGCTCCACGGTGTTCATGGTCACTGTAGGGTACGCATCGCGTACCGTTTAGATTTGGTACGCGATGCGTACCCTACGTTACCGCCGGCCAAGATCACAGCCCAGCCAGACTAAAAAACAGTTGCTGGGCATAAAACATCGGATAGCCCAGAATCAAGCCCAAGGCATTGGTCGCCAGCAATACCAACAGAATGATAAAGCCGAAGCGTTCCAGGCGATTGTATTGCCAGGCCAAGTAATCCGGCAACAGGCCCGACAAAACCCGGCTGCCGTCCAACGGCGGAATAGGCAACAGGTTGATCAGCGCCAGAATCAGGTTGATGGTGATCCCGGCGACGCCGCTATAAATCAAGGGCAGGGAAATAAACTCAATTTGTATCGCCACGCCGGTTCTGGCAATCAATACCCAAGCCAGCGCCATCAGCAAATTTGACAAGGGTCCGGCCAATGCCACCATCATCATCGCCTTTTTCGGGTTTTTAAAGTTACGGGCATCCACCGGCACCGGTTTGGCCCAGCCGAAAATAAAACCGGTGCCGGAAATCAACAGGATACCGGGAATGACTATGGTGCCGAGCAAATCGATGTGTTTGATCGGATTCAGCGTCAAGCGGCCTTGTTGCTCGGCGGTCTTATCGCCATATTGTTTTGCCATCCAGCCGTGCGCCACCTCGTGCCCCGTGATCGCGAAAATCACCGGCAAGATCCACACCACGATGCGCTGCACCAGCGTCAGTTCGTCCATCATGTTTATTTCTCCAACATCGGGGCATTGCCTATGCCTTGTCTGACAATTTCGATGAGGTTATCGACGCAGGCGATGATAGTGGTGGGCTGAAATTCAATCACGCCGCCATCGATGATCAAATTCAGCTCCTTATCCAGCCTTTGCCGAATCTCGTAAGGATCAGCCATAGCGTATTCCTCGCCGGGCATGATCAGCGTGGATGACAAAATGGGTTCACCCAGTTGTTCGATTAGCGACTCGGCGATCTTGTGATCCGGAATCCTGACGCCTATGGTTTTTTTCTTGGGATGCTGCAGGCGGCGAGGTACCTCGCGGGTGGCGTCCAGCAAGAAGGTAAAAGGGCCCGGCGTCAGTTTCTTGATCAACCTATGCGCGTCATTGCCCATCTTGGTAAAGGTCGACACCTGCGACAAGTCGTTACACAGCAGCGTGAAATTATGGTTATCGTCCAAGCGGCGAATGCGGCGTATCGCGTCCATCGCCTGCTTGTCGCCAATCTGCGCGCCCAGCGCGTAAGAGGTGTCGGTGGGATAAACGATCACGCCACCGTTGCGCAGCACGTCGACCGCCTGTTGTATCAGGCGTGGCTGGGGATTTTTCGGGTGGATTTCTAAATATTCGGCCATTGCTACGGGAAATACGGCTTAAATGAGGCCATTGTACCTTACCAGGCGTTTAAAAGCGTCGCGGGCTGGTTCTGGCCGGGTGCCAGAAACCAAGCGAATGAACTCGACCCTACCGTTCCGATTGTTTCTTGGCAACCTTGTCGCGCAGATAGACCGGCATCGCCTGCTCGACCGGCACCGCCAGGCCGTTGGCGAAATCGTGAGCGCCCAGTTGGGCAATGCAGGCGGCGCGTGGCCAGACGTCAACTTCGACGCCTTGCACTTGTTCACCCAAGCATTCGAACAATTGCGCGCAGTACACGCCCCAGCCGGAGCCAACGCCAAAACCGACCCCATCCGGAAACACCACCTCGCCGGCGGGCGTCACCATTTCCATGCCGACCAACTTCGCCAACCCCAGTGTACTGCGTTGATAGACCGCCCAAAAAATCTCTTCCATCCGCGCGTCCATCGCAGTGAAGGCCAGCTCCGCTTCTTTCCGTTTATTAAAGAAATCCTGGGCAATCGCCGCCAGGGTCGACACCGGCACCACCGGCAAATCGGCGCCAAAGGCAATGCCTTGCACCACGCCGCCGGCAATCCGCACCCCGGTAAACGAGCCTGGGCCACGGCTGACCGCGATGGCATCCAATTGCTGCGGCCTGAGCTCGGCGTCCGCCATCAACTCGTCTATCATCGGCAAGATCAATTTCGTGTGTTCGCGCGGCGCCAAGGCAAATTTTTCGCTGATTTCGCCGTCGATAAACAAGGCCGCCGAACAGGCGTCGGTGGAAGTCTCTACCGCCAATAATTTCACTTCTGATCCTCTTTGGACATGTAGGCCGGAATAAGCCGATAGGCGTTTTCGGCGATAAATGTTGATCGGGTCAGAGGAGGCCGAAGCCTCCGTCTGCCCACAGAACCGTGCGTACGGGTCCGTACACGGCTCATCACGCAAGACTCACCCATTGAGAAACTTCAAACCAATGCGCTAGCTTCT
>JAJRDU010000055.1 GCA_028748685.1 Methylococcaceae bacterium | reverse complement strand
TAATATTTAGCTTGTGGTCGACAATAATATAACTGTCGAAATGGCCGCCAAGGTAAAGACGCAATTGACTGTTAATTTTATGTCGTTGCTCGGCATGTATGGCATCTTCCAAGGACGGAATAATGCCTTGTAATACTCGGGTTACTCGTAGCTGTTCATCTTCATCAAATGCGGCTTTACGATTCACCAATAGACTCAGTGCATGTTTGTGATTACAGGGAATTGATAGGCCGAAGCGATGCTGTTGGCCATTGGGCGAGATAAAATTACTGCTGGCTTCTTCTCGAAGCATCCCTTTTATGGCCTGATTGTAATAGGCCCGATGCGGATTTTTGCCGATGAAATGATTGAATTTATCCAGCCTGTTGAGTTTGTTTTCGTACTGTTCTCGATATTCCGGTTGAATATGGGCGCTGAAAAGAAAATGGGTGTTGCCGTTGTCCATTAGATCGCTAACCAGCAAGGCACCGGAGTCGCAAGGCAGTTGACGGATCAGTTCGTTCAAGAACCGATCCCAAATCATGGCATGTCCCGGTGCATTATCCAGCAAGAGACTCAATCCTGCTGCGTCGGAAAATTGATCCATTGGCCCCCCTCTTATTTTTATTATTGGCGCTCTCATCCTTGGTAGCGCCTTATGGAAGCTGACTAGAAATACTGTTTCAGACTACACCGTGGCGTTTTATAAGCCCCCTTGGATCGGAATGGTCTGAAATTCGTAGCGGGAATTAACTCGCGTCTATCTGCAATGCCTATGCTATTCATCAAAAAGAATAACCCAAAAACGACCAGTCCGTCTGCTTCAACACTCGTTCAACATAACGTTTCCGTCTCCTAGTCTCGGGTAACGTGTCTTAGCTATTAAGCTGTTGAATTGTATTGAAATGACCCATTTGGGTCATGACGATATTACAACATTTGCTCTAAGCTGACTCAAGTATTCGCAGAAAGGATTTTGACCATTTAACGGCTATTGGGGGCAAGAAAATGATGAGTCGATTCAATTTGCTAGCGTTGTTTATGGGGACGTGGGTCATGAGTGCAGTCTGCATCGGGGAATCCGTGACTCCCAAGGAAAGAATCAGTGCGGATGAGGCTTGCGCGGAGGTGGCTGCAAGAGGATTGCGTCCCATAGCCGAACAACAAACCGAGCGATTTTTAGGTAAAGTCGCCGCCGATACGGCTGAATGCCGAGGCGGAAAAAGGGCTTTGGCCGGTCGTGATTCCGTCTGGGTGGATTGGCAAAATTATTGGGGGACGGGGGACGCCGGCAGCAAAGCCGAAGGCTGGGAGTCGCTTACCAAATTAGCCAGACACCTAAACCCGAACGGACGAGGCGTCGATGGGGCATTGATGGATTTGGAATACCAGCGGATGGAACTGCTCAGATTCAATCTTTACGACAATAAAACCTTCGAAACCTATATAAAAGGCCAACGGGATCTACCCGGCCCCGTGGTAAAAGTCTGGGACGCCATGCGCTTGTCGTCCACGGACCCTAATTTTCAACAGGTTACCAGCGACTCGGGGAAACAGCTTTGCAAGGGCGACTTGATACGCCATCGCACGATTAACGGTATCTGTAACGATATTTTCAATCCGGCGATGGGTTCGGCCAATCAGTTGTTCGCGCGCAATGTCAGGTTCGAAGCGACTTTTCCCGATCTGGGAAAAAACGAACTGGCGCGTAACCGGCACGGCGATCGGTTGGGTTTATTAATGCCCGATCCGCAAGTGATCTCGCGCAAGCTCTTTACCCGCCAGCAGCAAAAGCCGGAGGCTTGTAATCTGGGCCAGGGCATGCCCGATAACGCCAAAACCGCGCAATGCGATTACAAGCAAGCGCCGTTTTTCAATGTATTGGCCGCCTATTGGATCCAGTTCATGACCCACGACTGGTTCTATCATCTGCGCGAAGGGCAAAATACCGACGCCAGAATGGCGGTCGGTTGCGCGAGTCAAAAGGTCAATAACCAGGAACAACCGCTCACCGCCGAGCAAGCCGCCGCGCTTGGCTGCAGGCCGAAAGACAGAGTGGATTCGGCTTTTATCGCTCAGCAAGATCCGGCACCGACGTTTGAACACGAAGGCAAAACCTATATGTCGCGCGCCCACCGCACCACGGAAAACACGGTCACCGCCTGGTGGGACGCCTCGCAAATCTACGGCTTTGACGATTTATCGGTTAAACGCGTGAAACGCGATACTAAGGATGCCGCCAAGTTGTTGATGGCGCCTCGCGGCAGTCACAGTGGGGCTGGAGAAAAATTCGGTTATTTGCCGGTGTTCAATGGCTGCGAAAATGCCGGCGCCGATTGCGTGGCCGACCCCATCAATCCGGCCTGGAAAGGCCAGGAAGCCGCGGCATTCGCGGATAACTGGACGGTAGGCTTGAGCTTTTACCACAATCTGTTCGTGCGGGAGCATAACCTGTTTGTCGACGCTTTCCGCGCCAAAGCCAAAGCATCGCCGCAGGCCGATTCCGGTTTACGCGATCCCGCCAATCCCAAACAGATTATTCCCTACAATAAGGTCAGCGACGAAGAGCTATTTCAGATCGCCCGCTTGGTGGTTGCGGCCGAGATAGCCAAGATTCACACCATCGAATGGACTACACAGCTACTCTACGACGAACCGCTATTTTTGGGCATGAATGCCAACTGGAACGGCTTGCTGGAGAAGGAGAACCCGGTCTCCAATGTGCTGGGCAAAATAGTCGTCAATCGTTTGGCCAAGTCGCCGATTGAAACCAAGGCCAATCAGTTCTATTCGGTGTTTGCCTCGGGGGCAGGCATATTCGGATTGGGAAGACATCGCTATAAGGATGCGCCCGGTTTCCTGGGCTATTTGCCCGGCAAGCAGGATATTTGGGATTTGAGTAATCCGGAACACGTCAACGGCGGCGTCAACCACTTCGGTTCGCCGTTCAACTTTCCGGAAGAGTTTCCCACCGTCTACCGGCTGCATCCTCTAATACCCGATCTGCTGGAATTCCGCGATTTACAAGCCCCCAATGCCATTGCTAAGAAAATACCGGTGGTCAGTACCTTCCGTGGCAAGGCGACTCAGGCCATGACCGACGGTGGTCTGAGCAACTGGGCGCTGAGCCTGGGCCGGCAACGTCTCGGTTTGTTGACGCTGCAAAATCATCCCCAATTTCTGCAGAACCTGGATTTGCCGCGTTTGCAAAGCGAGACCAATAAAATCGACATCGCCGCGTTGGATCTGATTCGCGACCGGGAACGCGGTATTCCGAGATTTAACGAATTCAGACGCCAGTACGGTCTGACGCAGTTGACCAGTTTCGACGATTTCATGGACAAGCGTCTGCCGAGCGATAGTGCCGAGCACAAAGAGCAGCAACGCTTGGTCGGCTTGCTCCGCGAAGTCTATGGGCAGCACAAATGCGACGCCAGCAAGATCATCACCGATGCGCAGCTGAATGCGGACGGTTCGCCGATCAACGATTGTCTGGGCCATCCGAATGGCAGCATGGTCGACAATATCGAGGATGTCGATACCGTGGTAGGCTGGTTGTCGGAATTTACCCGTCCGCATGGTTTCGCCATCTCGGAAACCCAATTTCATGTCTTTATCTTGAATGCCTCGCGCCGCTTGTTCAGCGACCGATTCTTCACCTCCAGTTTCCGGCCGGAATTCTATTCCACGCTGGGCGTGAATTGGGTGAACGACAACGGGCCGACCGGCAAACAATGGGAACCTCAGCCATCCAATGGCCACAAAGTCGAGGTTTCGCCGTTGAAACGTATTCTGCTGCGCACCATGCCGGAGCTGGGCGAACAACTGGCCGGGGTGGTCAATGCGTTCGATCCCTGGGCGCGGGACAGGGGCGCCGATTATTCATTGCAATGGAAGCCTAGAGCCGACGCGGCTAGCGACGAAAGCTTTAAATAACCATAACCAAAATTTGGGGTTAGGCGATGAAACAGGAAATGCCAATCGAGCAATTGGTTGCCGAGATGGGCGAGCGTATTGCCGCCATCACTTTGGCCGAAACGGAGAACAACATCATTCCCCGTTTCAATCAGGCCAAAACCGTGGCCTGCGTCGATGCGGAGTTTCGGGTGCATGACGATATTCCCGAAGCCTACCAACAGGGTATTTTTTCCCGTCCGGCCAGTTATCCGGCCAAGCTGCGGTTTGCCAACGCCACCAGCCGCGACGATTCGGAAAAAGATATTCGCGGCCTGTCGATCAGAGTTTCCAATGTCAAAGGGCCAGCGCTCTGGGGAGAAGACGGGGTTCAGGATTTTTTATTGAACAGTTATCCGGCGTTATTCGTCGGTACGCCGGAGGATTTTTTAGGGTTCATCAAGGCGCGCCAGGCGCATAAGGAATGGTGGTTTTTTTTGAATCCCTTAGCCCCGCACCTGAAGTCGCTTTGGATTGCTTTTAAATCGCGCCAAAAACATTTCAGTCCGCTGGACGTCCGGTACTGGAGCACGGTGCCGTTCCTCTTGGGCGAATCAGGCGAACAGGTGGTCAAGTATTCGGTGATCCCTTGTTCGGATTACCAGACCACCGAAGCCGTCGAGCCCGGCCCAAACCAGCTGCGCGCCGCGCTCAAGGCGCATTTGCAAAGAGGCCCGGCTCGTTTTGAATTTGCCGCGCAAAAGCAGGTCGATCCCGGTTCCATGCCGATCGAGGATGCGTCGGTGATTTGGGACGAGGCGGTATCTCCGTTTCAAACACTGGCGACAATTACCATAGCCCAACAAGACTTCGATACCCCGGAGGCTTTGGCCGTTTGCGAATGCAGTAGTTTTAACCCCTGGCAAAGCCTCGCGGCGCACCAGCCGCTGGGCAGGATGAATCAGGTCCGCCGCCCGGTTTACGCCCATGCGGCCGCCCTACGCAATAAGGAGTAAGGAGCATGAACGAGACCGTCAAATCCTGGTTGAGCAAATCGCGTGAAGAACTCGACGAAATCTATTGCAACGCCATGCCGGGCGACATTCCCAATGGCGATACCCAAGGCACCGCCATCCTGGCGGGCTCCCTGTTTGCAAAATGGGTGGCCTTCTTGGCGGGAGTGTTCGCCTGGCAGGGCAAAGTGTTCGATCTGTTTTGTCCTGGTGGGCATGCGGGCGTGCTGGTCAACAAGATTACGCCTTTCAGCTTGACCTTTATCGTCGCCAAGGTCTATCGCGACAAGAGCTGGATGGATGAAAAAGACACCATCGTCATCGATTATTCCCGCACCTCTTTTTTCGCAAAAGCCATACGCGATGAAATTCGCGAAGTCGAGCCGGGCGTCTATCTCGGCAAGGTGTGGTATGGGAAAAAACGTGTCCTGGATTTTGCGCTGACGCGGAGCGGTGGCGCGTGAGGCGCCGGTAGATGCTGAACTTGGGACCTTACCATGACACCTCAGTCCAACTTCATGATAGTTGCCACGGTACACGACGGCCAGTTGGACGAGTTGCGCGCCGTCTTGGCCGGCATGAACAAAAGCATAGGTCTGGCCGACCCGGATAACGAATTGGTTCCGTTCGGCCGTTTTGAGCGTTTACATTTTGCCCGCTTTATGATCATTGAAGCCAAGACCGCGAATGAAATTTCAGCCTTTGGCGTTAGCCCGAGACCCTGGCAGCCGGCCCTGGCCTTTCTAGGCGATTGCGACGGTGATAGGGATAGTTTTCTGGCGGAACTTGCCGAGGTTGCAGGCGCAGGACTGGAAAAAATCTTTTCCTTTTGCGTCGGTTTTCCGGATGCCAACAGCAATACCTTGCTGCAATGGATGCAGGCCCATCACATCAAAGCTGCCGCCAATTACGTCAATTGGCTGGGGCGAACGGTCAGACAGGTGCATGAAGAAGCCGCGCTGCATAGCTGTTTGTCCGCTTATTTACGGGAAATCGTCGATGAAGTCGGCCGGGAAAATAGTCGCGCATTGCGGCAAAAATTGTTGTCGCATGTCGAGCTGGAAAAGCAGGCCGGCCGGCTGACGTTGACGCCGCCAGCACGGACGCCTTGCCGGTGGAAAATAAGAAACGGGTTACACAAGCTAG
>JAJRDU010000054.1 GCA_028748685.1 Methylococcaceae bacterium | reverse complement strand
GAACCCGCACCTATTACAAATAGATCATAATCATATTGAGTCATGGCCGCCTCTCGTCGAATAAAAGAACCGACAGATGCTCATTTGTGCTGTTTCAAATAATCGAGCATGGTATCTGCGCCGCTTACCGTAAACGGATCATCCGGACAATTGTCCACTTTGCCGGGTTCTGCGAATAATTTGACAAGCTTTTTATTCTCGACAAACATTGAATAACGCCATGAACGATAGCCAAATCCAACGTTTTCCTTTTTTACCAGCATGCCCATCGCACGGGTAAAGTCACCGTTTCCGTCGGGCAGCATTTTTACATGGGTAACATTTAGATGCTTGCTCCATTGATACATCACAAAGGCATCATTGACGCTCAGGCAATACACTTCATCAACGCCTTGATCAATGAGTTCCTGGTATTTTGTGTCATATCCCGGCAGATGCTTGGTTGAGCAAGTCGGGGTGTAAGCGCCGGGGAGCGCCAGAATCACGATTTTTTTGCCTTTAAAAATGTCGTCGGTACTGACATCCTGCCAGCGAAAGGGATTGTCGCCGCCGATACTTTCGTCGCGAACTCGGGTTTTGAAAATGACATCAGGGACAGTTGAAAGCATGTGGTAACTCCTTATTTTATCTGCTAGAAACATAGTGTCGGAACAGAAACGCCAACGCCGGCAATAATTTTTTTACTTTAGTTCTATGAAATCAAACGTGGTAGCTCAGCGTGCTTTTGCGCTTGAATATGTAGCCAGGTCTTTTTCATTCCGTCGATTGGGGCATAAAAAAGTGTGAAGTCGCGCCTAGGTCTTAGTTTTTGATTCCGGATAATGGATCATCAAGGTTAAGTCAGTACCGAGGCATCTTCAGTCGAGGCAATATCATCCGCGTGAGCCAGCTCGAAAATGTCTTTGGCGTGATCAATGGATTCGCTGTTTGCAGTATGGACAGAGATCAATACGCCGCCATCCTTGATTTTTCCTTCATAACGTCTGGCTTCATACTCCGGAATGCCCACCCCAAGTAAATATCCCCCGGCAAAGCCGGCAATGCTGTTAAGTTAAGGATTAACCGTTCGCCGTGAGCCTGTCGAAGGGTGAATGGTTGATCGGCTCATGGTTCGACAAGCTCACCACGAATGGCTTAACTTAACGGTATTGGCAAAGTCTGGGGATATTTACTCTAACGGGTCATGAGCATCGGTAATGAATAATTCTCTATATGCCCGATCAAAAATTTACAGGAAAAGCGTCTTTGAGTCGGTGCGCTGTCACACATAGAAAATAAGCGCTTTCGGTAAAAGCACGCTAAGTTGCTTTCCGCATTGTGTGTGCGATCAGGTGGGAGTATGGTGATTCCTTGTCTAGGTTAATGCTGCGCGAACTTAATAAGAGGCGGCTCTCATGAATTTACAAACCAAACATCAGTATGGCGACAATATAAAAGGGTTCCCCAGTGAAAAACTTCCCAATTGTTTGCGTCGGCGGTTCGGCTGGCGGCCTCGATGCCTATATTCGACTATTGCAAAATCTCCCGGCTGACATGGGTGTGGCTATTGTCATCGTTAATCACATCACAAAGCTGCCAACCATGCTCCATGAAGTTCTCCCAAGCCACACAACCATGCCGGTTGATCTTATCAGCGAAAATTTGTTAATCGAACCTAACCGTGTATTTATCATTCCTGAAAATCGGGATTTACACGTCCATAATGGAGAATTCCATCTAAAGCCTATTTCCAAGCCTCGGGGCTGGCCTGATGTCATCACGGTTTTCCTGCGTTCGCTGACTCACCATTGGGACGGCAAGCTTATTGCCGTTATTGTCTCTGGCTATGATGGCGACGGGGCCGCAGCACTGTGCGGCATAAAAGAAGTAGGCGGCATTACCATTGCGCAGAAGCTTGATACAGCTCTCCAGCCTGACATGCCGGAGAGCGCAATTGAGACTGGCTACATCGATTTTGTGCTTTCGCCTGAAAATATCGCTCAAGAAATCATGCGGATTGCGCGCGTTGAAGCCTAAGAGGGTGTAGACAAAATCAATTTAAATACCAGCTTACCGAGACTATAGCAGAGGTGAGCGATGAAACGAAAAGGCCGACCGGAAACAATCAGCCCTTCGGACCCGCATGTTGGCATGGCGTCTTTTTATTCGCGGTTTTTTCTGCCTGGATTGTGGCGACGCCTGAGCGCAATTCACAGCCTAAAACCACGAAAATTTTAGGAAAGTCTCTTAACCAAGACTGTTCGTAAAACAATACGCTGTCACTTACCGAGCACCACCTTCACCTGATGCAGCTGTCCGTCATTCCTTAAGGTAATGCTATTCCCGCTTAACTGGCGTTGTCCGTCCAGTTCCAGCGTGGCAATGCCGCGTGTCGCTCCGTTCGGGTTTTCAACCGTGATTTCATAGCGGGTATTTTGGTGCCGATAAACGATGCTGTAACCCGGCCAGGCTTTGGGAATACAGGGCTCGAAAACCAAGGTGTCGCCACGGACCCTAAGACCCAAGATCCATTCCATTCCGGCCCGGTAATACCAACCCGCAGCGCCCGTGTACCAAGTCCAGCCACCACGCCGCACATGCGGCGGCTCGGCATAAATATCCGCCGCCAGCACATAGGGCTCGACCTTATAGGCGTAAACGCCGGTGCGGGTCGCCGTGCGGTTGATGGGGTTCAGCATGCGCAGCAGTTCCGCCGCCTGGTCGCCGTCACCGAGCATGGCGTAGGCGATCACCGACCAGATCGCCGCGTGGGTATATTGACCGCCATTCTCCCGCACACCGGGAGGATAACTCTTGATATAACCGGGATCGCGCTCGGTCCTGTCGAAAGGCGGGGTAAACAACAGCACCAGATCGTCGCCGTAGCGAACCAGATATTCCCGTACCGAATTCATCGCTCGTTGCGCGCGTTCGGCCTCGGCGGCACCGGAAATCACTCCCCAGCTCTGAGCGATCGAATCGATGCGGCATTCGGCGTTGGCGGCGGAACCCAAGGGCGTGCCATCGTCGAAAAAGGCGCGCCGGTACCAGGCGCCGTCCCAGCCTTCCGCTTCCGCCGCAGCCTTCAATTGATTGGTGTGCTCACGCCAACGAATAGCTCGTTCCTGCTCTCCCCTGCCCTCCGCCACGGCGGCGAATTCGGTGAGCGTGGCAATCAGAAACCACGCCAGCCACACACTCTCGCCCTGCCCCTGGTTGCCAACCCGATTCATGCCGTCGTTCCAGTCGCCGCTACCCATCAGCGGCAGACCGTGCGAACCGGTCGCCAAGCTCAAATCGAGCGCACGGGCGCAGTGCTCGAAGAGCGTCGCATGCTGTAACGACTCGATCGGCTGGTAATAAGCGTCATCCTGCTCCGGCCCCAGCGCGGCGCCTTCCAAAAACGGCAGTTCCTCATCCAGCACACCAGCATCGCCGCTCACCTTGATATAGTGGGACACCACATAGGGCAGCCAGACTCTATCGTCGGAAAAACGGGTACGAACGCCACGGCCAGTAGGCGGATGCCACCAGTGTTGCACATCACCCTCGCCGAACTGACGCGCGGCGGCACGCAGAATATGAGCACGGGCGAGATCGGGCTTGGCCACCACCAAGGCCATGCTGTCCTGCAGTTGATCGCGAAAACCGAATGCCCCGCCCACCTGATAGAAAGCGGCGCGCGCCCACATCCGGCAACTCAGCGATTGGTACAACAGCCAGCGGTTCAGTAGCAGGTCGAGCTCGCGGTCTGGGGTTTTTACCTGAACCTTGCCCAACACCTGTTCCCACGAATCTTTAACCTGGGTAAAAATCGTTGCCGCATGACTTGCTCGATAGCGCCGGACCAACTCAGTGGAATGGGCGCGGTCATCGCCCTGCCCCAGCAGGAAAACGATCTCGACCCGCCCATTAGACTCGAGTTCGACCATCGTTTCCAGGGCCGCGCAAGGATCAAGACCGGCGCCAACCCGGTTTTTCAAGGCCTTGGTGCCAAGCAGACCGGCGGGCGCATCCAGGCTGCCGTTACGGCCGATAAATTCGGAACGATTACAGGTCCAGCCACTCTGACGACCCGCAAAATTGGCGAAGGCGACGCGCTGCCCAAACTCCATGTCTCTCGGGTTGTAAGCGAAGATCGCACCGGTTTCCGGCTCCTGTTCGGTGATGATGTAAGGCGCGGTGACGGTACGCGAAGCACCCAGCACCCATTCCACATAGGCCGCGACCGTCAGTCGGCGGCTTCGTCCGGACACATTGGTCAAGGTCAAAACTGAAATCTTGACCGGGTCGTCCGGACTGACGAATTGCAGCAGCTCGCTATGAATCCCATGCGAGGCATGCTCGAAACGGCTATAGCCCTGGCCGTGGCGTATCACATAACTGGCATTGTCAATCCGGATCGGCAAGGCCGTCGGGCTCCACAAGGCGTTGCTTTCATCGTCGCGCAAGTAGAAAATTTCGCCGGGCGGATCGCTGACTGGGTCGTTCGACCAGGGTGTCAGCTGGTTTTCACGGCTGTTTCCACACCATGTGCAGCTGCTACCCAGTTCCGAAACCATGAAGCCGAACTCGGCATTGGCGATCACATTGACCCAGGGAGCCGGCGTCCATTGGCCCTTATCGAGCACGATCACATATTCGCGTCCATCCTCGGCAAAGCCGCCGAGACCGTTGAAGAATTCCAGCGGAGGCAAGGCCAATGTCGGTGAATCGGGGCCAGGAACGGGCGGGATTTTCGGCGCCAGGAAAGCCGCCGCCGGCCTGGGACGGCGTAACAGCTGCTCGGCCAAGGTGCCCCGGCTGCTCACCAACACCGCGCGCGCGAAAGTTTGCAGCAAGCGCCGTTCTTCCACCGACAGCTGATCGACCCGCATCACAAAAATCGCGCTTTGGCTTTCTTGTTCATGATGGGCCGAACGCGCCTGATTCTCTCGTACCAAACTCTCCAGCAGGGTCTGAAGATCGTCGACGTAAGACGATTCCTTTTCGTTCAGTATCACCAGATCGGCGGCAAGCCCCTTGATGCGCCAATATTCGTGGGCGCGCAGCAATTGTTCGACGATGCCTCGGTCTTCGGGCTGAGCTACCCGCAGCAGCACGATGGGCCTGTCGCCCGAGATGCCATGGCGCCACAAACCGGTGAGGTTCAAGGTATTCATCTGCATCAACTTGGCGGCGGGCCGCAACGAGGGATCGGCATAGATCAGACGGTTAGCCAGATCCTGAAACAACTGAGCCTCGTCGGGCTTGGTGCGCAAATGATGCAGTTGCACATGGGCGTGGGTCCAGGCCAAAGCCGACACCCGGTCCCATACCGCCACGTTGTGGTATTTGTCGGCCAGATCCTCCGCCGCCTGGCGCGAGGTGGCAATCAGGGTAGTGAAGGTGACATGTTCGGTGGCGCCGGCGGCGATGCGTATCCGGGTACGCAGGCTGAAAATCGGATCGAGAACAGCGCCGACCGTATTACTCAGCGGGCGGCCGTCCATCACCGAAATCGGCTCCCTAATCGTTTGTCCGCGGCCTATAAAGCGGGCCCGGTCGGTTTCGTATTGCAGCCCGTCGTCGGTTTGGCGTTCGGCCAGCACATGAACCGCCCAGATATTGGGGTCGCCGGCCGAACGCTGGCGCCGATGCGCGATCAATGCACGTGTCTGCTGCAGGTATTCGGTGTGAATGAACAGATTGGAAAAGGCGGGATGGGCAATGTCCGCAGGCATGGCGGCTAGTACCAGTTCCATATAGGAGGTGATGTCGATCTCCCGATCGCGCATGCCATTATTGGTCAAACTCAGGCGGCGGATTTCCGCGTCGTCCTCGGGCGAGACCACGATCTCCAGCGTACTGACCAGGCTGCCGTCGGCGCGGCTGAAACGCACCCGGTCTTCGACAAACAACACATCATATTCATCGGGCGCCTTAGCCGTCGGCTGGTAGCCGGCGGACCACACCTGGCCGTTGGCGACATCACGCAGATAAAGATAACTGCCCCAGGCATCCCGCGTCACGTCCTCGCGCCAGCGCGTCACTGCCTGGTTCCGCCATAGGCTGTAGCCCGACCCTGCGGCGGTGATCATCAGCGCGTAACGGCCGTTGGATAATAGATGCGTGGAAGGCACCGAAGACATCGGCGAAGGTACGCGCCGCACCGGCGGCTGCACGGTCTCCTTGACTTCGGACAGTTCCTGAAGCAAGGGCAGATCGCTGGACTCCGCGCCGTGCGGAATGCGTTCCTGTAATAGCAAGTCGGCCGCCTGAATCAGCGGCGCGCGATGGAAACGGTGGCGCATCGCCCCGTCATGAACCGCATTGGCGAAGGCCACCAGCGACATGCCCTGGTGGTGAGCCATATAGCAACGCACCATCGCCACCCGCTGGCCTTCCGCAAGCCGGAAAGGCGTGAAATCGAGCGCTTCGTAGAAACCGAAGCGCCCCAAGGCGCCTTCCCGCTCCAGGCGCGCGAAGTTTTCCACGGCGGCATGCGGCAGATACATCGCGGCCAGGGCCGTGGCGTAGGGTGCGATCACCAGCTCTTCGCCGAGTCCTCGCTTCATCCCCAAACCGGGTACGCCAAAAGCCGAATACTGATAGGTCAAAAACAGGTCGCGGCCATTGAAGGCCGACTCCGAAACGCCCCATGGCACGCCGCGTTCCTTGCCGTATTCGATCTGCCGATTCACCACCAGCCGGCAGGTCTGATCGAGCAGGCTGTAACGCGGGGTAAAGGTCACCAGGGAAGGCATCAGGTATTCGAACATCGATCCCGACCATGACAGCAGCACGGTACCCTGCGCGGCGCGGATCACCCGGCGGCCCAGGTGAAACCAGTGGCTGCTCGGCACGTCGCGCTTGGCGATCGCCACCAAACTGGAGAGACGGGCTTCTGACGCCAGGAGATCGTAATAACTGGGATCGAGATCGCCTTCCATCACCCGGTAACCGAGCGCGAACAGATGGCGATCCGGGGCATACAGAAAACCAAAATCCATTTCGTGGAACAAGGTATCCAGCTGCGCCACCATGTTTTCCAGGCGCTTGGCGAGCGCTTCGGCCTGCCCTGCCGCGCGTCGCAACTGAGTCGCCAGAGCCGTCAGCTCGGAGGATGCAAAAGGCTGCCCGGCCGGGGCATCGAGAGCGTCCAGGCCCAAGGCATAGACACGGGGAATTCGATTCAGCGGCGTATCCAGCGTCAAGGCTTGCAAGGGAGTCGGCCGATCGTATTCGGAGGCTGGCGAATTCGCGCTCGTGGCTAAGCGACCCGCGAAATGTATCCAGGGCACAAGGCTATTCACATCCCGAGCGTGAGAACGGATGTCATTGCACAGCAAACTTGCCCAGGCCAGCACTTCGCTGTCAGCCGCATCGCCGCGTTCGGCGGCATAGGCGCGAGCCAGGTCTTGCAGCGTGTCGGCGCAACCGGCCAATTCCAGCCACAGAATGCTCCATCCCTGCGAATCCGTGGGACGGCGGCCCAAAATTTCGCCCAGGAAAACGCCTTTTTGGCGAAACTCTTTCAGCGTGACGGTCAGGGTACGCCTGTCATCGCGGATTTTGTCCAACTCGGCCATCATCAGGCTATGTGTATCGTAAAGTCCGGTCAACGCATTCGTGAAATCAAACGGTTGCCTCAGCATCTCCCGGCAGGCTTCCGCGAGGACCAGCAGATGTCCGGCCAGATTACCGCTATCCACGGTCGATACATACCGGGGTTCCAGCATGTGAAGATCGAGAGTGTCGTACCAGTTATAAAAATGACCGCGTAAACGCGGCAATCCGACAAGCGTCGTCAACGTCGCTTCGAGCCGGTCGACGATGTCCATCAAGCCTATCCAGCCAAAATCACGGGCGGATACCGCGGACAATAGATAGAGACCGAAATTGGTGGGCGAACTGCGATGGGCGATAACGGGCTGCGGGTCTTCCTGAAAATTATCCGGCGGCAGATAGTGGTCTTGCGCCGTCACGAAGGTGGTGAAGAAGCGCCAGATGCGCCTGCCGATTAACCGCAGCCGCCGGCTATCCTCGGGCAGCAGGGATTCGGCCCGATCAATACTAGGAGGCAAACTCAAGCTACGGGCAATCAGCGGCGCCAGCCACCATAACAGCAGGAACGGTGCCGCGACCGTGATTCCGGCTGGATTGAAAAGCAGCACAATGGCACCCGCGCCCATCACCACCGTGGAGGCGTGACTAAGAGGCCGAATCAGGTTCTTCAAGGCGTGACCGGTCGTTTCCTTGGCCTGCTGGGCAGTGACCCACTTCAGCAATTTGCGCCGGGTAATAAACAGCCTCACCAAGGTACTGACGATGGCGTCCGTCATCAGCCAAGACTGTTGCGCTAGCAAGGTCAACGCCACCAGGCTGTTACCGCCCGTCAACAGCACATTCTCTCCCATGGTCCGCATATGAGTTGCCAGCGAAATGCCTCGCCGGATCGACGTGAACCCGCTGGTGAATGCCAAAATCACGGGAAAGGCCAACGCCGCCAGCACGAAGCCAATCAGGATAACCTGCGGTGCTTGCGGAATCGCCCAGCTTGCGACCAGCGCCGAGAAGGCGGCCGGCGCCGAGAGCGATCGCCGCAAATTATCCAGCATTTTCCAGCGTCCTATCATCGGCATACCCTTGCCGCGAGGTCCGAATATCCACGGTAACAACTGCCAATCGCCGCGCGCCCATCGGTGTTCCCGCGATGCCGCGACTTCGGTGTGGGAAGGAAATTCCTCGAAGAACTCGATGTCGTTGACCAGTGCGCAACGCACATAGACGCTCTCGAACAAGTCATGGCTGAGTTGGGTGTTGTCCGGCACTCTTCCCGCCAGCGCGGCCTCGAAGCTGTCGACATGATACAAGCCTTTGCCGCTGTAGGTGCCTAGCGCAAACAAGTCCTGATAAAGTTCGGATACCGAACTCGAATAGGCGTCGGTGCCCGAAGCGCCGGCAAACATCTGATGAAACATCGAGCGCTCCCGCCGCTGCGGCAGGGTGGGTGTCACGCGTGGCTGCAGGATGCCGTAGCCATTCACGATGCACTGGCAGACCGGATCGAATACCGGCTGGTTGAGGGGATGGGCGGCCACGCCCACCAACTCCGATACCACGCCCATGGGCAGCTTGGTATCGGCATCGAGGGTAATCACATAACAAACGCCCGGAGGCGCTTCCGCGGGCTTGCCATCCGTCGCTAAAAAAGAGGTATCGACAGCGCCACGCAACAAGCGGTTGAATTCGTGTAGCTTACCACGCTTCCGCTCCCAGCCCATCCACTTGCCCTCGCTGGCATTCCACAGGCGTTTGCGGTGAAACACGAAGAAGCGTTGTTCGCCGTACTTGGCGTTGAGCGCGGTGACACCGGCCTTGGCTATGCCAAGTAGTTGCTCATCGTTGGCCATGGTTTCCTGCTCGGCATCCGCCCAATCGGACAACAAGGCAAACCGCACCTCGCCGTCCGGATTGGACAGATAGCGAATCTCCATCTGTTCGACCTGTTCCTTTACCCCGGCTTCGCTAACGAACATCGTCGGTACGACGACGAAGGTGCTTAGCGTCTGCGGCACGCCATCCTTCAGTTCCAGCCGTGGCAGGTGATTCGGCGGCAGTCCGGCAATGATGAAATGGTTCACCAGGCCGACGGCGATATCCGACGCGGGAAATACAAGGAATAGCGCGAGCAGGAATAGTTGAAATCCGTTTAGTCCCACGGAAAGACAAGCACTCAAAGGCAGTGCCAGCAATAACCCAGTCAACAGTGCGATACTCCCTCCATAAGCCAGTCCCGCGTGGGTGACGTAGGTGCGTAGCAATCGTTGTTTGAGCGAAGGTCTAAACTCGACTTCCGGCTCGAACGCATAGCGTCCGGCACCGATCAAGTAGTAGCCGGGCTCCAGTTGCCGTTTATCGGCGGTGAGCTGTTCCTTGGCGCACTGGACTTTGGCGATCACCCGGCGCGCGATCTCCACCTCCGAATGCAACGAGCGCTTGGCCAGATCCTCGATCGCATGGCGATAACGATCGCGGGTCAGAAAATCCATCGCCGCGTAACCCTCATGAGCTCGCAGACACGCATCCACCAGGCTGGCGTCCTCGACAAACTGCGGCCAATCGAAGGTGGAGATGGCGCGCATACTGGTGATGATGTTGCGCACCGTCCAGTTATCGGCGACCTGGTCGGCATGTTCCCGAGACACGATTTCATCCGGACTGGCGCCTTGCTCGACTAGCCAGTCATCCAGAAAATCAAGGGAGAGCACGACGCCGGGATGCGGATCGTGCGACCGCTGCAGGATTTGCACCGCGTAGGACTGGAGCAAGGGCTCACCGGGCAATATCGGCTCGGGCAGCGCAGGGTCAGGCTTATCGCTTTGAGCGACAATTTGTTCGATGTGATCGACGAACTCGTCCGCTAGTCGACGGCCGGTTTGCGAACGCATGATGCGCACGGCCAGACGGCGAAGATTTTCCACCAGCAACACGCGCAACGTAATCGGTATCGCCCACAGTTCACCCAGCGTCAGCGGCTGAACATTTTGATAGGCCCGCACGAATAGCTTTACGAATTCCGGGGAAAAACGGCTGTCAGTATGGGCGACCAGTGCCCAGGCAATGCCGTAGATGCGGGGATAACCGGAAAGCACGCCTTCGGATAACTTGGGCAGCTCCCGATAATAGCTTTCGGGTAAGTCGACGTAGATGTCGCTGACCTGTTCTTCGATCACATGAAAATTATCCAGCAGCCATTCGGCCGCCGGCGTGATGGCATGCTGTTTACGTACCGCCTCGGCGACCGCCTTATAGGCCTCAAGCAGCACCAGAGAGTTTTCGCGCACCCGTGGAATCAGTTTCCGCCCTTTCTTAAGGCGACTGACTTTTTGCGCTTGCGCCAGACTCACTGCGTGCTGTTCGAGCCGTTCCGTGCTGAACAACTCGAAACGGATCGGTGCTTCCTCACCGCCCGGATGATCGAGTCTAACCCGCCGCCTTTGTTCTCGCCGCTTGGCCATGGTTGATTCTCCGAACCCCAAATTAAAAAAAGCGAGCGGCTATACCCGTAATTCGATGTTACCGGAACGGTATTTCCATGCGGCTATATGATGCCCAGTAAGAGCAGGACCAGTAAGATGATCAAAACCGTTCCAAGCCCGCCACTGGGGCCATAACCCCATTCCCGGCTATGTGGCCAGACTGGAATAACGCCAACCAGCATCAGGATAAGAACGACGAGTAAAATGGTGCCAAGTGTCATGGTAGTACTCCCGATCAGATGAAAGAAGGTGCAAAGTACGAGGTATTATTTTTATGCTTAGATTCTGCCCATTAACAGCAGAACAAGTAAGATGATCAAAACCAATCCAAGCCCGCTGCTCGGCCCATAACCCCATGCCCGGCTATGTGGCCAGACTGGAATGACGCCAACCAGCATCAGGATGAGAATTAACAGTAAAATTGTACCGACTGACATGGCAGTTCTCCTGTGCGAAACAAAAGTTAAACTAAAAACTATTCAAAACCGTGTGACCTTGGTCATTGGAAGCATCCCCTCACCTGTGGATGAGTCCCAAAATACCCACGACAATCAAATACACGGCCACGAAATAATTTAAAAACCTTGGCACCACCAAAATTAAAATCCCTATCACAAGTGCCAGTACGGGTTCGATTGCAATATTCATGGAAGATCCTCCTCGGGTAAGCGAGGAATCAGCTTAACGGCAATAAAGGAAGTGGTCTGTACGGTATCGTACATAGAGAGGCTGTAGGCAACAGCCGGAAAACACATCCCGATCAAGCGATATTGTTGCCGGTTGTTTTACAAGCGTTTGGGGTCAAAATGTACCAGCCGAAAACCCTGTTGCTGCAGACTGCCGACAATTTCATCGAGATGCCGGTAGGTGGTGGGACGGTTATCGTGGAATATCAATAGGCAGGGGTAAGGCCTGTTCCAGGCCGCCAAAATGGACTGAGTCCTTTGCTTAACCACATCGACCGTTATCCCCGGTATGGTGTCGCCTACCGATTCCCCCATAACGACCCGATAACCCAATCGATTTGCTGTTTCCCGCACATTTGTATTGAGAATTAAATTGGGCGGTCGAAACAGGCGCACGTTTGATATGCCTAAAACCCTTTGAGAAATGGCTTCCCACTCGGTAAATTCGCTGAGCACAGCCTCCGGTGTATCCAGCCAAGGCCATCGAAACCATGCGTGATGAGTCGAATGATTACCGATAATATGACCGGCCCGCTGGATTCGAACGGCAATTGTTGGGTATTTGGCGATACTGCCCTTATCGCTCCAGAGTTCGTAGGGTGCATAATAAATCCACCGTTGCCAAAATTCATCGGGCGCGTCGGCCAATAGAAAAAAACCGGCTTTTACCGGTGTGCCGTCAGTAGCCTTTAGTGTTGCCAACATATCCAGCACACGCTCGGTCGTATTGGGACGTGGTCCGTCATCGAAGCTGAGCATAAACTCGACGCTTCTCGTAATAGTTTGTTCACGCGGATAGCCCGCATCGAGTCCGATCATGCAGCCAGACATAAGGCTGGCGATAAGGGGGATTAAGCAAATAGAATGCTTCATAGCCGCTTCATTTTTTAATACCTTTCAATTCAGATTTTTCTTACGTATTTGATGTGATTCGTTTGCGCACCAACTTCCGCAACAATCCCGCCGAGGCTGGTTATCTCTACCGATTGACGGGTAGCCAGGAAAACGGCCGGCGTTTGTTTCCGAGTTATTTGGAAAAGATCAACGAATTACACAAAAGGCCCGAGTTTTACAACACCCTGCTGGATAATTGCACCGTTGCCATCTGGTTGAGGTCATTGGCCGTTAGCAATCCTTTACCGTTTTCATGGAAGATTCTGCTGAGTGGTTATTTATAGTCATCGCACTTCAAATTTCGTTTTTTGAATCTCCTCACCCTAACCCTCTCCAGCAGGAGAGGGAATTGCGGCGACGAAATTTGAAGTGCGAAAGGTATATCAGAATATCTCTATGACTCTAAACTACAGGATCAACAGCTGCCTTTTGCGGAATTACAAAGGCAAGCTCATTTCAATCTCATCGCTAGGGCGACGGACGGCTCGGCTGATTTTTCCAAGCAAATCCGCGCGGCAACCCCGCATTAATGTTCGGCCGATGATAGCTGCATGATTTTATGATTCGGAAGCTGATAATCAGAGCTCAGCGGCCCCCATCACCAACTCTCGCCAGGCGGCTTTTTGTGGTACCAACGGCGGCATGGCCGCGAATTCGGGTTCCGCCGTCGGCCTTGCGACCAGTTGTTCGAAGTCGCGGGTGACGACGCCGCCCTTGCGGAAAAAGGCATTGTAAATGGCCCAGTTCGCGGGGTTACGGGAACCGTCCCAGGGAAAGCGGCGCAGCATCGAAGACGCCGTATAAAAGCCATCATAGGTATCCAGATAGCCGCGATAGAACTGCTCGCCCGATAGCCCGGCCGGTTTGAAAACGATGTGTGATTGGTCGTATTTGTCCCAATCGAAGGAGACGATCTGCTTGCGCTGCATCATCTCGAACCAGTTGATGGTACCCGGATACGGCGTCAGTAAGGAATAGCCGCACATGTCGAACTTGGCGTCGATGTTGAACTTCAAGGTTTCCTCGAACACCGATGGTTCGTCGCCCTCAAAGCCAAACATGAATAGACCCAGCACCATGATGCCATAGCGGTGCAACTTCTCGACCAATTCACGGTATGAATCCGGATCGTTCTGGCACTTGTGAACGTTGCGCAGGGTTTGCTTGGAGATGGACTCGAAGCCGATGGACAGCATGAAACAACCACTTTCCGCCGCCAATTCCAGTAGCCGCTCATCGTGCGCATCGCGACTGTTCACCGCCGCCTGCCATTTCAGCCCCCTGCCTCTGAGTGCCTTCATGACTTCGATGGCGCGTGCCGGCGTACCGAAAAAATCGGCATCGTTGAACAGGATGACCCGCTCTTCGATGTGCTCGATCTCGGCGATGATGTCTTCGATGGGCCGATAGCGAAAACGCAGGCCATACATGGTCGGTTCGGCGCAAAAGGTGCAGCCGTGATGGCAGCCTCGGGAGGTCTGCACGAAACCCTTGTTGATGTAACGGTTGCTCTTCAATAGTCCTTGCCGTGGTTTAGGCATGTCAACCATGGTGTGCAGACTGTCGCCCTTGTAAATGCCAGTTAATTGGCCGTGGTGAAGGTCGTCGAGGACCTTGTCCATTACAAACTCGGCTTCGCCAACCACCACCGCATCGGCGTGTTTCAGCGCCTCCAGCGGCAGATAGCTGACGTGCACGCCGCCCATGATGACGGGAACGCCGCGCGCCCTAAAGGCGTCGGCAATCTCGTAACCCCGGTTAACATAAGAGGTCATCGCCGAGATGCCCACCATATCGACATTCAAGTCGAAATCGATGGGCTCGATATTCTCGTCCGTCAGGATGATTTCGTATTCGTCGTCCGGAATCAGCCCGGCCACGGCCAGCAATCCGGCAACCGGCGAGTAGAGCGCCTTACCGAAGATTAAAGGCCGAGTCGCAAAAGTGTCGGCACGCGGATTTATCAAATGAATACGGCGGGTTCTGGTCATAGTGATTCCTCTAAATTAACTACCCGGCAAATCCAAAGCTACGTGCTCCGATTGTCGGGGCCTGGGGATCGACGGCGAATACACGGTTTTACCATCAACGTTTACGGTTTTATCGATCCACTGTCCGTCTCGATTAGCACTAGTGATGTCTCGGCCTGTCTTGAACTCGGGGAATAGCATATGGTTGTCGGGCACGGCATCCAGAAAGGTGTTGCCGCCTGCATCCTTGATGCCACCCTTAAGATCGTCCAGATATTCTTCGCTGTCCCCTATCAAAAAAAGCAGGCTCAAGTTGTAATCAGCGCGCTTAACCTGAATCGCACCCCGTTGTTCATCGGCACCAATCCCGCCACCGCTATTAATCTTGCCTTGGGTTTGCGATTTGATCAAAGGTTGTATCACAAACACCAGAAAACTCAACATAGCCCAGGGAAGAATAAAATGAAATTTCATGAAAAATGCTCCTCGTGGACACAAGCATCAACACAGGTTACAGGCGCTAGCGTTTTGGTCCGTACGCAGCGATAGCGACCGTAAATAAGAAAAAGCTGGGTGGACGTCCAGCTTTTAGCTACTAGCGTTTTTAGAATCAATGCGTTAAAAATATATTCATCGCACTTGAAATTTCGTTTTTTGAATCTCCTCACCCTAACCCTCTCCAGCAGGAGAGGGAATTGCGGCGCCGAAATTTGAAGTGCGAAAGGTATATTTAAGTTCCCCCTTAAGAAATGCACCCCGTCTAGCGCGCTGCGATGTTGCCGTTTTCGTCGGAAAGAATGATTTCCACACGCCGATTCAATTGTCGGTTAGCGGCTGTGTCGTTGTCGGCAACCGGATACTCCTCGCCATAACCCCGTGTTCTAACGCGGTCGCCGCTAACGCCGGAGTCGACCAAGGCCGTTCGCACCGCATAGGCTCGGCGGTCGGAGAGCTCCTGATTGAGTTCGTCACTGCCCTTGCTGTCGGTGTAGCCTTCAACCAATACCATGTATTCCGGGTACTGGTTGAGAAAATCGGCCAGCTTATTCACATTACGTAAACCGCCCGATTGCAGCCGTGCCTTGTTGGTGCGGAACAATACGTCGCCCAGGGTAATCACCAAGCCGCGTTCGGTTTGCTTGGCATTCAAGTCGTTGATCAGTATGTTCTGTTGAGCGATCAACGCCTGATCCCGCTCCGCGTTGGCGCCGGCCACCGCCAATTCGGTCGCCTGGCGGTCGACGGTTTGCTGGGAAATCACCGCCTGCCGTTTAGCGGCATCGGCCTCGGCCGTTCTGGCATCGAGGCGAACTTGATTGCGTTTGGCCTCGGCATTTGTGACCGCTATTTCAGCCGTTTTCCGCTTGGCGGTTTCCTGGGCGATTGCAACTTGTTGCTTGGCTAAATAGGCCAGATGATCGACGCTGTCATCGCCTTCATCTTCCTTCAAGGCACGGTCCGCTTTATCCAGCGTGTCGCCGGCTTGTTTCAATTCCAACTCCGCCAATTTGCTGACCTCGGGAGAGGTCCGCGCGGTGTTGTAATCGTTGTGCGCTATCGTCAGGGATGAATTTTGCGGTACGGAACTACAGCCGGAAATGATCGCCGCGGCGATCAGCGTCATCGGGAAATATCGATAAGTTTGCATGATGAACTCCATTGTTGATTACTGGGCTTTACGGTCGATTTCTTGGCGTAGCACGCGATTATCTTCCTGCAATTCGCGCGCTGCTTTCTGTGCCTTGGCGGAACGCGCCGTTGCCGCCGCGAGTTGCGCGTCAACCTGTGCTTCTTCCGCTAGTTGCCGGGCCCGCAGATAATCTTCCTTCGCCATGGCCTGCTCGGCCGCATCCATCTTTTCCATGGCCGACTTGAGTGCCACGGGTGCAAACTCGTTGCCGCCGGCGCTGTTGGCGCTGGTTACCGCTGCCTTGGACACAGCCATCTGCTCCGTAGGCGCCGGAATGCTGGCGCACCCCCCTACAAAGAATGCAACAGCTACGCTTAAGCCGATGCCATGTCTCATCCGAGCCGATCCGAGGTGGTTAAAATTTTTCATGATTTTTATCCTTTCAGTTAAACATCGAACACCATCCTTGCAATGGAGGTAACTGCAATTGCAAGGAATTCCAAATTTTTCGGCAGTCATCGCGCGCCAACATTTAACTCTTTCAGAAGAAATTGGTTTACGTTGCGGCTTACGTTTTCCTGTTGATCATCTACCAGCCCATGCTCCGTGGAATATGGCGGATACCGGTTTGAGCAAGTCGGGAAGCGCGACATAAAATTTTCATACACTATCCAAATACGGATGATAGGATTGAATGCAAACGGTTCTTAAACCATCGGAACTGATTAGACGCCTTTCCGCCAACGAACTCAGTTCGTTAGCGTACATAAGCGCTTGACCGAGATAAATTGAGTTTGGTGTTTGTTGAATTTTTGGCGAGGCGAGCGAGTCGCTGTTTACTACATTATCTATCTAGCATGTCGACGACGTGTCGACCGAGTGAGAATAAATCATGGCTTCAAAATGGAATGGCATTGAGCGGCGCAAATCCCTAAGAACCGCGGCGGAATCACTGGTTGCAAGTTTATCGCCGGAAGCGATGACGGCTCAGCCTGTCGAGGCACTGGTGCATGAACTCATCGTACACAAGATCGAGCTGGAGATGCAGAACGAGGAATTGCGCAACACGCATGCCGCACTGGAAGAAGCCTTGGAGCGCTATAGGGATCTATATGAGTTCGCGCCGGTAGCTTATCTCACAGTCACCCCGGAAGGCTTGATTAGCGACATCAACCGGATCGGCACTGAATTATTGGGCGTTAGCAGTCATACAGCGATCAATAGGCGTTTCGCGACGTTTGTTGCTCCCGAGGATAGAGGCCTTTGGAATCGCCAGGTCGTTAACCTGATGGAGTGCGCCAAGGGTGAGCAGCACGCGTTTGACCTAATGTTGACAAGAGCCGACGGAACCGTGTTCCGCGCCCATCTCGACTGCCTATGCAGGAAAATGCGGAATACACCGCCGATATTGCGCGTCGCGGTGACCGATAACGGCAATATGAATCCGGCCCAGGAAAAATAGCTCGCTTATCTCCTTAGCATTAGTTCGACTGTGTCAGATTACTTAATCGACATTTCTAAGTCCGTCGTTTCGGCAGGGATTGCCGAAATCCAGACTCCATGGATGGATCGAAGCTTACCATCCATGGCACTGGATACCCGCTTCCCTGCGGGTATGACGAGCCTTTTTATAATCTGACAAATTAGAATTAGCGGGTGAGGATCAAACAGTACTATCTCAATACGCCGACAACATAGTATGTTCCGCATATATCCCCCGGAAAGTTTCCGCGCAGGCCGTGAATGCCGCTAGTACGGCCGGGTCGAAATGGTCAGGCATGGTGCGGCCGTCGCCTTCGGTGATGATCAGCATGGTCTTGTCGTGGTCGAAGGGCGGTTTGTAGGGGCGTTTGGCGCGTAGCGCGTCGTATTGGTCGCAGATGTTCATTAGACGAGCGGATATGGGAATTTCTTCTCCGCGTTTACCGTTGGGGTAGCCGCCGCCGTCCCAACGTTCATGGTGGTTAAGGGCGATTTCCGCACCCATGCGCATGTAGGGTGAGTTGCCGTATTTCAGAATTTCGGCACCTAGCTTGGTATGGGCTTTCATAATCTCCCATTCGTCTAGCTCGAACGAGCCAGGCTTGAGCAGGATTTGGTCCGGGATGCCAATTTTACCGATGTCGTGCATCGGGCTGGCGTAGAAGATGCGATCACAAAATGCCTCATCCATCCCCATATATTCCGCCAGAGCGCGGCAGTAATAACTGATGCGGATAACATGCATGCCTGTTTCCTCGTCCTTGTGTTCGGCGGCGGCGGTCATGATATAAATGGTTTCGCGATAGCTATCGGCCAGTTGGGCGGTACGCTCGGTCACCTTTTCTTTCAGGCGATGATTGTGGTCGGCGAGCAAATCCGTATAATCATTCAGCCGCAACAAATTAGATACTCGGACCGACAGCTCGGCACCATCCACCGGCTTGGAGAGAAATTCCTCAGCGCCCAATTCCAGGGCCCACAAACGCGAGGCACGGTCTTCCAACGACGTCACCATGATGATGGGGATGTTGCGTGTACGCGGGTTGGCCTTGAGCCGCCGCGTCACCTCGAAGCCATCCATCTCCGGCATCAAGATGTCGAGCAGGATGAGGTTGGGTTGGCGCTCCTCCGCCAGTACCAGCGCTTCCGCACCGCATGCGGCGGTCAATGTTTCGTAACCATCGGCCTTGAGCAGCACTTGCAACAGCCGCAGGTTGGAAGGTTCGTCATCGACCAGCAGGATGGTGGCGGCGTGAGTTTTAGCGGTTTCCATGGCATGTCACCTCATGCAAATAATTGAAAAAGTCCTTCGACAGGCTCAGGACGAACGGTAAGCTGTTGATTCCGTTCGTGGTGAACCCTTCGACGTCGCTAAGGAGAACCTTGT
>JAJRDU010000053.1 GCA_028748685.1 Methylococcaceae bacterium | reverse complement strand
AGATTCCACCCGGTTTATGGCTTGCTAGCAACAGTATATAAAACATGTTCATTAATCAAGCCCACCTTCCGTACCAGTACTAAAGTACCGGATATAACTTGCTGAATTCAATGGTAAAATGCAACACCGTTCACTATCTTCTTCCCCTAGGAAAGGCATTAAACCAGATGATGGAGTGCAATAAAATAGGTAAAACTACCCAGGTAATAATACTTGAGCAAGGTTCGCCATGCGATTGACGACTTAATAACATTCCATGTCAATATCACGACATTTTGTGTTAATTCACTCATTTATAACAAGATGGTTCATAAGCAAAAGCAAGTATTTATACCTATTTATTTTGTCGTTATTTTTGGATAATTTTCAAGAAAGCCAAAATTATATTACTCGTTTTTTATTCCATATATATTAATAGGCAATTTTAAAATTGGCAGTGTAATTGCATGCCTACGGATAGCGCAGTCATGGGCGTTATTCAATTATGTCTTCAGGCGGCTCACGCGGAGCATAATAATATTCTTATACTTTGTTAGTCACATAAGTTTTTAATTCTTTAATAATTTAAAAGCAGAGCAGTTTTCAACATCCCTTAGTACAAACCAACTTGCCTGAAAATCTCAAAGAGAGGAATCATGAAATCACAATCCAAGGTTAAACCCGAAATTTTCTTCAAGTTGTGTTTCCTTATATCGATGCTGAGTATGAGTAGCCAGGCTCGAGCTTGCGTCACCGCCGACGTGGTTGCATTGGATCAGGTGTTGTATTACAACCGGCTTGGCGCCATGAACCCCTCGGGAATGATTTACGCGTTGAAGCGCGACGTGGTTGCCATCACCGGAAACCAACCCGGCCCCGGCAATGCGATGCTGCGTGCCGGCAAGCGGCCAAGACCGTTGGTGCTACGCGTAAACGAAGGCGATTGTTTGACCGTCAATTTCACCAATTGGCTGAGTCCCACCCGCTCCGGCTCATTACTGAATCCTGTCGCCCCCGACCCCGAAAGCCCGAATGCGACCCCGGTCAGGAACGACGATGCTCCGGCCACGCGCTCCGCGTCATTTCACGTGATGGGCATGCAGGTTCAAGGCATCGAATCGGATGGCTCGAACGTCGCTGAAAACGCCAGCAGTCTGGCGAATCCTGGAGACAGCAAGACCTACACGTTTTATGCCCAAAAAGAAGGCACCTACTTCGCCTATAGTACGGCGGCCACGACGGGCGGCGAAGGCGATGGCGGATCGCTGGCCCATGGTTTGTTCGGCGCGGTCAATGTCGAAAACAAGGGGGCCCAATGGTACCGCAGCCAGGTCACCGAACAGGATTTGGCATTAGCGGCCACCGGTTCCACGCAAACGGATGGAAAATATTATCCGGTCGTCAATTACGCCGCCGTTTATCCCAATGTTGAAACCCGTAAACCTTCCGAGCGGCTCATCGTCACCCGTAATCCCGATGGCGGCACCACGGCGACCATGAGCCATCTAGCCAGCAATATTGGCTTTATTAACGACGATGTCGGTAAGACGCTGGTTGGATCGACAGGCAAGGCGACTATCGATGCCGTTCTTCCCGATGGGTCGGCGAAGCTAAGCATCATCCAAGCCTTTAACACTGAAATGCCTCCCTACACCTGGCGAATAGAGGGGACTACACCTCATCCCTTTGCCGGAACGCCGATACTGAATATGCTCGCTGGCAACAGCATCGTCCATTCCGATCTGAATGCCATCATCACCGGCCCATCCCTGAGCACGTTTAAAGCCGCTCAGGAGCCCAGCAACCCGGTCTATCCCAACCGCATCGATCCATTCCGCGAATTCACCACGATCTATCACGACGAGATCAAGGCCGTACAAGCCTTTCCGGCCTGGTATAACGACCCTACCTTTATTCACACCTTGCATAGCGTCAGAGACGGTTTTGCGATCAATTACGGATCGGGTGGAATTGGTTCGGAGATCATCGCCAATCGGCTAAAACTCGGCCCGATGAAAGACTGCGTCGAGTGCAAATACGAAGAGTTCTTTTTAACCTCCTGGGTGCTGGGCGATCCGGCGATGGTGGTCGACATGCCGGCGGGCGTCAATGCCAGCGGCATGGGCGCGGTTGAGAACCCCAAGTTCGCCACCATGGCCTATTTCCCCGACGACCCATCCAACGTTCATCATAGTTATCTCAACGACCGGGTAAAATTCAGGAACCTGCATGCGGGCCCCAAGGAACACCACATCTTCCATCTGCATGCCCACCAATGGCTGCACACGCCGGACAACGACAATTCCGCCTATCTGGACAGCCAGAGCCTGGGGCCGGGCAGCGGATATACCTATGAAATAGCCCATCACGGCAGCGGCAACCGCAACGGCGCTGTCGGCGATTCGATATTTCACTGCCATTTTTATACCCATTTTGCCCAAGGCATGTGGGAATTATGGCGAGTCCATGACGTGCTGGAGTTGGGCACGGTATTATCCAACGACGGAAGGCCCGCCCCCGGCGCTAGAGCCTTGCCGGACCATGAAATCAAGGCGGGGACGCCGATACCGGCGCTGATACCGATGCCGACGATGGCAATGGCGCCCCTGCCGGCGGCCAAGGTGGAAATCGAATACCAGGATGGCACACCAACCGGCCAGGTCAAATTACCGGAAGTGGTGACGGGCAATCCCGGTTATCCGTTTTTCATTCCCGGCATCGCCGGACACCGCCCGCCGCATCCGCCAATCGATACCGTCAAGGACGGCGGCCTGCCGCGCCACGTGGTCACCGGAGGTACTGCAACCAGCTATCAGGAGCGGGATAATTTCAACAAGGTATTGAACACTTTGGCCGCGAAGAGCCTGCCGGAAACTGGAACCCCCTGGGAGCGGCAAGCCATGCTATTCCATGGTGGCGACGGCATTACCGCGGGATTCAAAAGCCACGCCACACCGAAACCCGATGGCAATACCGGTGCTTTCAAGGTCAATGGACTGCCCGCCGTTCCAGGGGCGCCTTTTGCCGACCCTTGCGTCAATGATGCCCAACAATCCGTCGCCGGCAAGACACGCTTTTACCATGCGGCGGCCATCCAGCTAGATGTCAAAATGAACAAGGCCGGCTGGCATTTTCCGCAACAACGGATTCTGACCCTATGGGACGACGTATCGGATACGATTGATGGCAAAAGGCCACCCGAACCCTTCTTTTTCCGAGCCAACAGCGGAGAATGCATCGTGTTTGAACACACCAATCTAGTGCCCAATGTTTATAAAAAGGATGCCTTCCAAGTCGACACGCCGACCGATATTATCGGCCAACACATACATCTGGTTAAATTCGACGTGACATCGTCCGACGGCTCCGCCAACGGTTGGAACTATGAAGACGGCACCTTTAGTCCCGAAGAAATCCATGAGCGCCTGGTCGCACTGAATAAACCTGGCGGTCATTGGTTAACCACGGATAACACCGAATCCGAGAAACCACCCGTCTGTCAACTGGATGGGTTTGAAAAAGGCGGCGGCACCTGCGTGCAAACCACCTTGCAGCGCTGGTACGCCGACGATGTCGTCAACAACGCCGGCGAAGACAGGACGCTACGCACGGTGTTCACCCACGACCACTTCGGGCCGTCCACCCATCAACATCCAGGCCTATATGCCGGCTTGGTAGTGGAGCCGGTCGGATCGATATGGAAACACAATGAAACCGGCGCGGTACTGGGCACTCGCGGCGATGGCGGCCCGACCAGTTGGCAGGCCATCATCGAACCGGGCAATGGCGAACGGCCTTACCGGGAGTTCATGCTGGAAATGGGGGATTTCTCCCTGGCCCACCGTCACGATGGCACGCCCGTCAATCCGCCGGGCAAAATGGAAGACGGGCCGCATAACCTGCTGGCGGTGGCGCCTACCTGCCCCGGCGGCGCCCCAAGACCCTGTCCCGAGGCCATTTCCGCCGAAGACCCCGGTACGATGACGGTCAACTATCGTAACGAGCCCATCGCCCTGCGAATCAACAACGGCAGCAATGCTCAGACAGCCGGCAAGCCGGGCGATCTTTCCTTTGCCTTCGAATCGCGGACCGACAGAGCCATACCGGAATTGAATAGCCAACCGGCCTTCTTCTCCTGGCCCTTGACCCAAAATGTGATGCCGGGCGATCCTTTTACGCCCTTATTGAAAGCCTATGCCGGCGATAAAGTCCAAATCAGGGTTTTGCAGGGTGCGCATGAAGAAGGTCATAATTTCAGTGCCCATGGCCTGAAATGGCTGTTCGAACCCTCCGTGAAAAATTCGGGCTATAAAGGCTCGCAAATGCTGGGGATTTCCGAACATTTCGAGTTTGAGGTCCGGGCGGCGGATGCGGTCAAGGCGAACGCGCCTTGGGCCGACATAGCCTATTTTCCCGGCTCGGCGACTGATGACATCTGGAATGGCCTGTGGGGCATCATGAGAACCTACAACGGTAAAGGCACCTTCACAAGCCAATATCCCGCGCCGACCTTGGCTAAATTATCCAATAACCTGGATGGAACCGCCTTACCTCCGTTGAGATGCGCCAAGGATTCGACCGGAGCACTGGTCGATCCGACTTGCGTGGAACTGCAAGGCGTCTGCCCAAGCGATGCCCCCAGGGTAAGCTTTAAGGTTCATGCCTTCCTGGCGAGAGACGTACTGGGTGGCCCATTGGTTTACAACAAAAGCGCGGGCCTCGAGGATCCTGGCGCCATCTTGTATGTCCGCGATCAGGATTTCGACACCACGACCAACAGCTTGAAATCAGGCATTCCGATCGAACCCCTGATACTTCGCGCCAAAGCCGGCGACTGCATCACGATGAGTCTGGTCAACCACCTGCCGGCAAAACTTGGTGCCACGCAAGCCGACGGTTACAGCACCTTGCCGATGATCGTCGAGGGATTCAACAACAACGACATCCAGCCTTCCAGCCATGTTGGCCTGACGCCACAACTGCTTGAATTTGACACCCTAACCAGCAGTGGGCTGAATGTCGGATTCAACCCATCACTGTGGACGGCCGGCCCTCCGGCTACCGCGGCGCCGGGTAGGACGGTCAGCTATCGATGGTATGCAGGCCGGGATACCATCAAACTCGATGCCAATGGTAAAAGGCGCCGCTTTGCCGAGCCGGTGGAATATGGCGCCATCAACCTGCTGCCATCAGACCGTATCAAACAAACCAGCAAAGGCGCCATCGCCGCAATGATCATAGAGCCGTTGGCTTCCACCTGGGTCGAGGACAGCGACTCGCGCGCCTCGGCAACGGTAACTTTGGCCGACGGCACCAGTAAATTCAGGGAACATGTGCTGATCTTTCAGGACGATCTGAATTTGCAACAAAATGGCACGGCCGTACCCAACACCGCTCAAGCGGAAGATCCGGAAGATTCCGGGCAAAAAGCCTTCAACTACAAGACCGAGCCGTTTTGGGCAAGAATGGGATACGCTCCGGAAACGCCACTGGAATTGACCCGCAACCTTGACTTCACCGACGTGCTTAAAGGTGGCATAGAAACCCCCATTTTCAAATCCAAGGCCGGCGATGAAGTTCGTCTGCGCGTCTTGCAGCCTGGCGGTCACGCCCGCAACCATGTGTTCCAAGTTCACGGCCACGGTTGGCAGGAAGAACCCTACCTCAACGGATCAACGGTCATCGGAAAAAACAACTGGTCCGAATGGAAGGGTTCCGAGGCGGGCATAGGTCCCGGCAGCCACCTCAATCTGCTGCTCACCAACGGTGCCGGCGGTTATTACAACACGCCAGGCGATTACCTGTATCGGGACCAGGCATCGTTTCAATTTAGCAATGGCTTGTGGGGGATATTCCGGGTAGTTCCCTAGGGAAATCCTACGCCATGGGCCACTCAAAGCCGGTCGTAACAAACTAAGGATTCCGTAAAAAACAAATTCCCGATATTCGAATTCGCTGTAGGAGCGGGCCATGCCCGCGATATTTAAAAACGCGGGCATGGCCCGGCTCCTACAGCTCCCGTTAGCCGCATGCATCAATCACCGGCTTGAAACCTATTTGGCCGCTCCCTTCAATACATCCGCGTTTTGTATCCGCCGCCTAGTTTTCTAATCTGAACATTCATAGCCCAAATAATCAAATGATTGGCAAACACCGGGACGAATTGAGGGAAATTATTTCCAACCAAATCCTAACGGCATTCCCCCCTCCTCCTTGTATTTTTTTTCCTCGCATTGAACCTTTAATAAATCCCCAGAATTAACAAGTTAAATTACCAAAAGTAAGCGAATACGTACCTAACACTAAGCCATTGCCGCACCACTCGCGCAATTTCCAATTGCTTAATTTATGTTTTCGACACCGCCATTTATAACGAAGTCATCCCCTAAGATCGTCCGTCGGCGTGGTCAGTCCCATCCCCCCGGAAACGAATGTCGAAGCGGGACTTTCTTAACTGTAAAAACCGAGGTGTATCATGTTTAAGAGACCACGTACCAGCCTACAAGCAACGGCACTAGCTCGGCGTATGCGGCAAACCAATGTCATCCAACATAGGCGGTGTTTATTCGAAACCGGCTCCACCACCGACATTGATCAGGACCATCTATTACTGAAAAATACGCTTATCGCGGCGGCGGTTCTATGCTGTATTTTCGGTGGCACGCACTCGGCTCACGCGGCATTTAACATTCCGACGGCCACGGTCGACCCTGTTACCGGACTCTTTACCCCCGAGCCCAGCCCGCTATGTATTAATGGTTCGTGCGCGACACCGTTTACCGCCAAACTGTTGATGTTTGAGGAGTTTGGGCTTAAGAATATGTCCAGCGCGTCTTCATCGGCTACGTCCGCATTTCCGGAACCTACGGATTGCCAGGCCCCGCCCGACGGTCCGGCGCTGGATAATTTTCTTAAGGAAGATCTAAATTCCGTTCCCGCCCGAACGGCAGACACGACGACGCCCAATCCCTGGGATGCTAAAGTCAGAACCTGTATCGGACTACTGCCGGAAACGCCTACAACCGCCGATGGCCGTCCAAGCGGGGAATGGTTTGCCCATCAACGTTGGGACGAGTTTTCGCCGCGGGCCTATTTTCAATCGGCGATAAGCGGATCGCGTATCAATGGCGGTCTGCGCGACAAGCGCCAACTGCACGAATACAAGGTGGGCGAATTTGGTCCCGGCGGACTTTACTACTTGGATGCCGATGGCGATGGGAATCCTGGAAGCCAAGGCGTGGAAATCAGAATGCACCCCAGTCTGCCGGTGCAATTGCCGAACTCGGTGTGGACATTTGACGGCACGCTACCGCCCAAGCTGTTGATGGCGCGCTATGGTGAACCGATCTTGTTCCGCAATTACAATGCGCTGCCGATAGACCCCGGCGCAAACAACGGCTTTGGTTATCACACCATCAGTACCCACGAGCATAACGGCCATAATCCGGCCGAAAGCGACGGTTACATGCACGCCTATTTTTACCCCGGTCAATTCTTTGATTACCACTGGCCGATGATTCTGGCCGGACATGACAGCATTAATACAGGGGCAACCGATCTCAGGGCCGGCGCGCCGGATGGAAGCGGTGGCATCATTCCCGTCCGGGGCGACTGGCGGGAAACCATGAGTACCCACTGGTTTCACGACCACATGCTGGATTACACCGCTCAGAATGTCTACAAAGGCAATGCGGCGATGATGAATTACTACAGCGCGCTCGACCGCGGCAATGAGGGGCTAAACGACGGCGTGAATCTCCGCCTGCCCAGCGGCACCGCTCTGGATTGGGGCAACCGCGATTACGACATGAATCTGCTGGTCGCCGACAAGGCCTGGGATAACACAGGACAACTCAAATTCAACATCTTCAATACCGACGGCTACCTAGGTGATCAGATTACCGTCAACTGGGTTTACAAGCCCTATGTCGACGTTCGCGCCCGCCGTTACCGTTTACGTATCCTCAACGGCAGCGTCTCGCGTTATTACAAGATCGCCGTCGTCGACGAAGCCGGCAAGATAGTGCCCTCCCACATGATCGCCAACGACGGCAATATCATGCAACATACCGTCCCCTTCCCCAACCCCAGTTCCGCCCAGGGGGCGTTGCCCGAGCAAGCCATTGCCGAACGCTATGACATCATCGTCGATTTCAAGGGCATGGCGGGAAAAAAAGTCTACCTGGTCAACCTGCTGGAACATGTCGATGGCAGAGGCCCGAACAAGATCATCGCCTTGACGGATGTGCTGAGCGGAAAATATCGAGCGGACGGCAGGAATGGCGATCCCGGTGTCGGCAAGTTTCTCGAATTCCGTGTGCAAAGTTACAACGGTACCGATTTGAGCATGAATCCAGCCGATTATGTGGAAGGCAAGAAGCAGATGATTCCCTTGAATAAACCCACCACCCAGGAACTGCAAGCCGCCGTGCAAAGGACTTTCGAGTTCGGCAGATCCAGCGGCACGGACACCCAGCCGTGGACCATCAAGACCGACGGCGGTGATGGCTTGCATGCCGATCCTCACCGGGTTTCAGCGGCACCGACCCTGCCCGCTAATCCAAGTGACCTGGGTAAAGTCGAGATCTGGCATATCAAGGGCGGTATAGGTTGGAGTCATCCGGTACATGTGCATTTCGAGGAAGGACAGATTCTTTACCGTGGTGGCAAAGCACCACCTCCTTGGGAAAAATATGCCCGCAAGGACGTGTACCGGGTGGGCAACCTGACCGATACGGCCAGCATCGATATCGCGATTCGCACTCGGGAGTTTGCCGGCAGCTATGTGGAGCATTGCCACAATACCCAGCATGAGGATAAGGCGATGCTGTTGCGCTGGGACTCGCAAAATGCTGGTCAAACCCTTGCCATTCCCACGCCGATGCCGGACTGGGGTGGCGTTCAGTATGATCCCAGCATTAGCTTGCCGACCTATAAAACCGGTGATCTGGCGGCGAAAAAGTCGTTTGTTTTACCCAAATAACCAGGCAACGGGAGAACGATGATGAAAACCCATGAAGCCCTTGGTTATTTGAGAAGATTGATATTTTTAGGCGCCATGTTGACGCTTGGTAGTAGCTCGGCATGGGCCGCTCCCAAGGGCTCTCCCTGGGGAACAGGCTATTTCCCCAATCCGGAATTGGTCGACCAGGATGGCAAAACCGTCCGTTTTTATGATGACCTGATCAAGGATAAGGTCGTCGTGATTAATTTTATCTATACCCACTGCGGCGACACCTGCCCGATGCAGACCGCTAATTTGCGTCAGGTGTATAAATTGTTGGCTGACCGAATGGGTAAGGATATTTTCTTTTACTCGATCAGTATCGATCCCAAGCATGACACCCCCGAGGTACTCAGGGAATATGCGGAAAGGTTTAGGATAGCGCCGGATTCCGGCTGGAGTTTTCTGACCGCAAGCGAAGCCGTCACCACCCTGCTGCGAAAAAAATTGGGCTTATTCAGAGACGATGTCGACGCCGGCAAACTCGACGAACATAACACCAGCTTCCTGCTGGGTAATGAGAGCACGGGGCAGTGGATAAGGCGCTCCTCCTTCGATGAGCCCAAGGTCTTGGCCTGGCAGCTCGGGCGCTCCATGAGCCGAGTCAAGGTGGACCACAAGACCGATTTGGCCAGTTATGCCGGCGCGGAAAAAATACCCAAGATCAGCAAGGGCGAGGAGCTGTTTCGCTCCCGCTGTGACGCTTGCCATAGCCTGGGTAGTGAAGATGGCCTGGGCCCAGGATTACAAGGCGTGACCCATCGCCGCGACAGAGCTTGGTTGACCCGTTGGCTGAAAACACCGGACCAAATGCTATCCGAAAACGATCCCATCGCCATCGATCTATATACGCGATACAAAAAAATGCCGATGCCGAATCTTAGGCTTAACGACCCCGAAATAGATGCCCTGATCGCCTACATGGATAATTCCCCGCATTGACTTTTAACTTGCAAGGCTATAACCCCTCGAACCCTTCTCAGACTATCGCCAGAAGCGCTTAACGCGCCCTGCCCGCGCTGCCAACCGCATGCCTAGCATTGGGAAGGCTAGAAGCAAAATAACACGCCTCGTTTGAACCATCCTCTAGCCAACGAGCATTAACAAGCGATTCACCACAACACGATCCTGCGAGCGTAACGCGTGATTCCAGAAGCCTTGCTGAGTACATAACGAGGCTGAAAGGCGGCTACATGGCAGATCGTTAATTTTTTCTACACCTTTACGGAGAAAACGCCATGCGTACTTTCACTTTCCTTGCAATCTTAATACTTTATGCGGGCCTCAGCCTGCGGGTGCAGGCCGCGCCGGTCATGGTGCCTGCCTTACGGGACACGGCTGACACCTATACGCTGTTTTACATTGACCCGAAAAGGCTGGACAGCGGTGTATCCGTCGCCCAGGAACAGGCCATCCTGACCAGCCAGTTGGCGGCCTTGTCTCCGCCACTGAAGCCCTGCTTCGCCGCCGGCGACCTTAATCCCAGCAATATCCGCTGCGGCAAAGGAAACACCCAAATGCAGCTTGGCACCAGCGAAGTGTTCGGTTACGACCTGGAAACCCTGCTGATTGGCGCACCTATCACCGTGGCTCGGGGAGTGCGGGAGCTTTGGTTTTCTAATTTCATGTCGCCCAACGGCACCATCCCGGGCGACAGCGTCGGTCGCCTCGCCCGCATCCATTTCACCGGACGGATGGCGCAGTTCGGAATGCTGGTCGATCCGGGCCTGAATGCGTCGCTCGCCAGCATTCAATTCATCGTCAATGGTCAAGCTCTGCCGCCCAAACCACTAACCACCGGTGTAGTTCAATTCGTCGGCGTCGAGGATCCACAGGGATTTACCGATCTCACCATTATCGCTGGCGGCGTTACAAGGGCATTTGTAGCCGATAAACTCGCCTTCGTTCCGTTGGCCAATTTCTGAAGGAGCACCGCAATGAACTACAAACAAACATTCAACTACACCTTATTGGCCGCTGCGATGCTTTCCTTCTTGCCGTCCGTGGAGTCGGCCGCCGCGGTACAATACAACGTTACCGACCTTGGCACCCTGGGTGGTTCTTATAGCCAGGGCCTGGGTATCAACGAGATCGACGAAGTCACCGGCTTGTCCCATGGCCTGGATAACTTGGCCAACCAGGCTTTCTTGTATGGATCCGCCGGCACGGCTCAGGCTCTTGGGATCGTTCTCGGCGGTTCGTATAACCAGGGCATGGACATCAACAACTTTCACCAGATTACCGGCCAAGCCAGTTTGGCGGGCAACTCGGCGTATCATGCTTTCGTGTGGCAAAACGCCCAAGCGCGTGATCTTGGCACCCTAGACATTTCGACCGGCACGGGCTCTAGCCTCGGCATAGGCATCAACGATAACCAACAGGTTGCGGGCTATTCGACGGTAAAAGGCGGCACGGCCGTTCATGCCGTGGTCTGGACCAAGGGGGCCACTGACTGGACTATCAACGATATCGGAACCCTGGATCGGGCGGCCGGTACCGGTAATAGTCAGGCCAAAGGCCTTAACGAAACCGGCCAAGTCACGGGCTTTTCCACGGTACCGGGAAGCACGGCACAACATGCCGTGGTCTGGACCAAGGGCCTCAGCAACTGGACGGCGAAGGATCTTGGCACCCTCGGAGGCACATACAGTACCAGTTTGGCCATCAATAACAACGGCGATGTCACTGGTTCCGCTACTACGGCGCTGGATGCCCAGCAGCACGCATTTGTGGTCCAGTCTACCCAAACCCCACCAACCATGACCGATCTGAACACCCTGGGCGGCACATTCAGTGAGGGCTACAGCATCAACTTGGCGGGCGATGTGGTGGGTTATAGCACCACGGCCGGGGACAACAGGCAGGCGGCCTTCCTGTGGCAAAGCGGCATTGGCATGCAAGACTTGAATACGTTGATTGACCCTGCCAGCGGCTGGCGATTGCTGGAAGCTCATGCGATCAGCGACAAAGGTCATATTACCGGTATCGGTCTCAGGAATGGCGAAAAACACGCGTTTTTGCTGACAAAACTGACAACCGATACTACCCCGCCGGTAGTCAAATTCCTGATCACACCGGCAGCACCCAACGCATCGGGATGGTATTCGGCGGCACCAAGCATCGCTTGGACCATTACCGATCCGGAGTCGGCCATTTCGTCCAAGGTCGGCTGCACCCCTATTCCAGCAGTTGCTGATACGGCGGGGCAATCTTTCTCGTGTACCGCGACGAGTGCCGGCGGAACCGCGGCCCCCGTGACCACCCCGTCGATCAAGGTGGATACTGCCCTGCCTGCCCTGGCCGGTGTTCCGGCATCGTTCACGCAACAAGCGACTAGCCTGACCAGCACGACAGTGAATTACGCATTACCGACCGCATCCGATGCCACATCCGGAGTCAATCTGGCTGGTGTCGGCTGTGCTCCTGCTTCCGGAACAGCCTTCCCCATGGGTTCCACCACTGTAAATTGTTCGGTTAAGGACAACGCCGGCAATGGCAACAGCGCCAGCTTCGTCGTTAGCGTTGCCGATCTGATTCCGCCAACCTTCCCGGTTTGCCCGGCCACGGTGACATTGGCGGAAGGTCAAAGCTTGCCGCAACCTACTGCGACGGACAACCTGTCTGTGCCCATCGTGACCGGCGCTCCAGCCAGCCTTCCGGTCGGAACCACGACGGTAACCTGGACAGCCAGGGATGTGGCGGGACTCAGTTCGAATTGTGTCCAGCAAGTGACGGTCACCGCATCCACTACGCCTACGCCGCCCCCTGTTTCTGAAGCGATAACGGTCACGAAGGCTCAGTGCAAGAGAACCAGCGTTATATCCGGCGAATGGCTGGTACAAGGCAATACCAGCATCGCCAATAACAACAGCATCCAGCTGTATTCGACGGCCACAGTGCCGCCGGACCCTACCCTCAATAAACTGGCCGCCGTTGCGCCGGATGCGAAAGGGCAATGGAAGTTCCAGGCCAAGGTAGGTCCGGCCTGCACGGCGCCAATCAGCTTGAGATCCGCCGCTGGCAAAGTGATGAGCAACATCGCCGTGGTTGTCCAGTAACCCAAGTTGGTAAAAAGTACAGCCTCAGACAAGGCCTGTTGGGCCGGAAAAAACCTAAACGAACCGCCGGTGGTAGGTCGTCAAAACTTGCCACCGGAGCTCGAATTTCCCGTTGTGTTTAAACACTAATGCCAGCTAATGGCGAATTGACATCTTGGTTTTTTCAGAAGGGAACAGGCGATGAACACTAAGCTGAGGATTTGGCGAAAAATAACGTCCCGAAATCAATTTTATTTGTCGTTAGCCAGGCGGCTCCAAAGTGGCAGATGGCGCAAATCATAGGGAAGTTATTTTTCAGTACATTGAACCTTCAACGCCTCCACAGCATTAACAAATGAAGTTTTCCAGAGTAAGCAAATTCGTGTCAGGTAGGCATTGAGCGCAAAACTCTCGAAATTTCTTAGCACAAATTCGATTGCTTACGTTGCCAAGTGATCAAGGCGGTAAATGGGGCCGGATAGCACGACCTCACCGTTATTTGCCACCAAAAGGTGGTGCTTCACGCCCCTAGATGGGGGACTGTCACGCCTAAGATTCCTTCTTTTATTAGGAGATTGATATGAAAAACCGCGACACAAAGATTTCAAAACCAGGCCATCCCTCCCATTCAGTCGGGAACGGATTACTACGACTCTTACCCCTTGCCGCCTTGCTGATGAGCGCTAATACCTCAACCTCTTATGCGGTACTGCTGGATCATGGCCCCAGCGACCCTCAATTGACATGGCCGCAGTGGTATCGAGACACCAATGGACTCGCGCTCGGCTTGTGTACTTCGCAGGAACTGTCAACCAATGCGGCCGCGGGCAATGCGCCCATGTGTTTCCCTCCCGCCCCGGAGCCCGATGGCTTTGCCGGTAATGTCGGCTCCGAAATGTTTTACAACATGGTCGAATTCAGGGAAAAAGCCACGGGATCGGACTTCAAGTTCCGCTATGTCGCGGGCCTGGAAGCATCCTATCTGCCGCTGGGCGTTCCGGTGCATGGCACTGAGCTAGTCTTTGCGCGCGTTCGAATTGCGCTGAATTTCAATGATTCGGCGAAAAACGGCACCTATACGGTGACTCATCCATTCGGAGTCGAAGTTTTCAACAACGTGAAGGCAACCAATAACCAAAATCTGTTTGGCGCCCATGCCGCCGTTTTCTTTACGGCGGATGTTCCGCTAGGTCCAGAAATGAACTTCGATGGCGCGCTCGGCGGCGCGCTCGGCCCCTTTATTGGCTGGGACGTGCTGGAGCCAGGCGAGTCGCTGACCGTGAATGGAACGAACTTCCTCGGCGACCCGAACTATGCCCACACCTTCACGGGCAGCCCGTATGGCACCAACTATATAAGGATCCAGGGCCCTCCGGGATCGAATCTGGATGGACTGGGAAATGACTTCATTCAGACCAGTGTGGCCAACGTTTTGGGCCAGGTATGGGGGGCGCCGATTGCGCAACCCTTGAGCATCAACAGCGCCTACAAGAGCCGCTCGGCCGGTGTCAATGGCAAAAATTCCATCGATGTCTGGGCTACCTCGTCGCCCAACCAGAAGTTGATCCTAACCGGTACTGGCATGCCTAGCCTGCAACTGTTTCCGGATGGCGTGGTTCCCGGCAAATATCATGGTCATATCGAATATCCTTCGAATATATCGGTTCCGGCATCGGTCACGGTGACCAACGTTGACAGCAACCCTATCGTCAGTCAAACCACAGCCTTAAAAGACGGTGTCGAAATCAGCGTCGCGACTTTCAATACCAATACCGGCGATATCACCGTCGTGGCCACATCATCCGATAAGGTCGGTATTCCGACCCTGGCGGTGCAAGGCATACCCGGCATTGATCCGGCCGTGTCCACCATCATGACGACTCAACAGTGTCTTCCGACGGGCCTTGCCACGAAGCCGGACGACGTTTGCTACGTCTACGCGCTGCCAGCCGGCATAGAACCGCCGGAAACCATTTCGGTCGCCTCGTCCGACTTGGGTGCGCATAGCGATATTTTGCTGACGATAGTCGGCAATCCGCAGAATAAGCCCAACCCTCCCATCGCATCCGATTTCGCTGGGGCTAACGGTTTTACGGTGAGTAGCACGGGATCGACGCCGCTAGTGAACGCCGCCGGCACCGCTCTACCCACGGATGCGCTGATTGTCAGCTCACCGGCCAGCGGAAACATCGCTTTGATCGGTGGAGCATGGACATTCACGCCGACTGCCGGTGCGCTGGCGGGTCCGGATAACTTCCAGTTTGTTCGGCAAGACCCGGCCACTCTGGCGGTTTCGAATGTAGCCATCGGTGAATTGGCACTGGAGTTCCAGTCAGCTGCCCCCACCGCTAATCTGGATCAATTTGCGGCTCTGGTGGCAAACCCGCGCCTGTTGAACGTGCTGAAAAATGACAAATCGGCGACCACGAATGCGACGGATCAAATCAATGTTAGCAGCGTGGTGATTGTGACGCCTCCGACTCGGGGCACGGCGACGAAGAACGCGGACGGAACCATCAGCTACACAGCGACCGCTGGCGGCTCGGACAGTTTCGCCTATAAGGTCGCCAATAACGCCGGACAGGAATCCAATGTCGCGACTGTGCAGTTGACCAACTTCACGGGTCCGGAATCGGTCAGTGTCGGTAAAGTCACCTACACCGCTTCTCAAACCAAATGGGTCATCGTCGGCTCTACCAACTGGTTTGGACCGAACCTGACGCAGACCACCGCCACCTGCTGGACCGGCACTGCAGCGGCTCCGACCGCGAGCACCCTGATCAGTAGCGCGCTGATCGATACCACCGGCAAATTCCAAATTCAATTCGTGGGTGCACCGGCGGGCGTCAACAACCAAAGGGTAAGCTGCCAGACGTCGAATGGAGGAAAAGGGCTCGGTACGACATCGGCAAAATAATTCGTCATCGCCATCGCCGCTTTCCACATAGTCCTCCCCGGCATCGTCAAGATGACGGGGAGGAGTGGCAAGAAGATCAATCCGCATGACAATCCTAACAAAGAGGTCATTCATCATGAACACATCAAAACCACTAGCCCTGTTGTTATTGGCGTTGAGTTTTTCGAGCGCCGTCCTAGCGAGACAGGCCGGGAAACACCCAACTCCCTTGCCGCCTCCCGCAACGCCAACACCTGTACCGGCACCCATTCCCGCACCCACATCGGATTCGCAACCGACGCTCATCTCATACCAACCCACGGACGGAACAACTTATGCCCTATACTTTATGGATAGAAAAAGACTGGGATTGTCACTTGCCCGCGAATGGGCAACATTACAACGTCAATTGCGCCCTCTCGGCCTGTCTCCTTGCCAGGTCGCCGCTGATATCAATGCGACCCCCGTCAAATGTGGTAACGGCCTGATTCAATTTGGCGCCAACGAACTTTACACCTACGGCAGGCCATTGAATCTACAAAAAGTGCCGTTAACGTTGACCAAGGGCATCAAGCAGGTATTCAGCGCGAATTTCCGTTCACCAAAGGGGCTAATCCCTGGTGATTCGATAGGCAGGATGGTCCATGTTCACTTCAACCAGCCGGTCTCCCAATTCGCAATGAACTTCGATCCCGGACAAACGCTCGCGCCTTCCCTCGGCGCGGTTCAGTTCATCGTCGGAACCGGAAAGACAGCGGTTAGCTTGAAGCAGTCTTTGTTGGCCGGCACGCCCCAATGGCTCGGTGTGCAATTTCCGGCGGGCTTCACCGATCTGGTCGTGGTTCCGCTCGATGGCGCCACGCAGGCCTATGTAACGGATCAATTTTCCGTGGTCACCAAGGCGCAGTTTATTCCTTAAACGCAAAGGTGAGTACATGGCACCTTATCTACGATTATTGGGATAGGGTGCCTTTCACCTATTTATTCGGCATCATTCCGGCCTTATTTAAAAGGCCAGCCCCTGGCTATCCCACTAAATATCGAATTTTTGTACGCATTGAACCTTTTGTCATCTTTTGGTAATAAACGGAGGTAGGGCAAAATCCTAATAATAAATCAGTACAAAAATCTTGCCCCGCGCCAACCGAACTTAGGGGGAACCACTCAATGAATAAGATAAGTTTATTACTAGGACTTAGCGTATCGGCCTCGCCAGCATTGGCCTTAACGATAACGCCAACCGTCGACCCATCCGTGTTGGCCGGCAAGTTGGTGGCTAACCAAGTGTTGGATAGCAACGACATCAAAATCCAAGGCACCGCCGGCCAAATCGGCACGTTTGGAGGCGCGAATGGGGATGGCCTGGTGATCAAAGGCGCGCAAAATACCTCAATGTCATTGGCTAGTGGCATCGTACTCAGTACCGGCCTTCTCAACGGGCTCCCCACAAGCAACACATCAAGCGCTTATGGTACCGATACCGGCGGTAAAGGCGACCAACTGATCAATGCCTTTCCAGTCAAGCAATTTCAACGAGGCGGAGGACTATCCCACGACGCGGATCGGGTCAGAGGAGGCCGAAGCCTCCGTCTGCCCACAGAACCGTGCGTACGGGTCCGTACACGGCTCATCACGCAAGACTCACCCATTGAGAAACTTCAAACCAATGCGCTAGCTTCT
>JAJRDU010000052.1 GCA_028748685.1 Methylococcaceae bacterium | reverse complement strand
CTTCGAATGAAATGGTTCTAACATCCACCGGTTTTCGGTTAGCAGGCGGCAACAGTTCTCTCAATATTGCTGCTGTTCCGGTACCCACGGAATGGGCCATGATGCTACTCAGCACGCTTCTCATCGGTGGAATGGCACATAGAAAACAAACCTTATAATCGGAAATTAACTCGGATGAAGGTTTTGTCTCTGGAGTTACAAAAAGCCGCGGCACTGTAGCATTGTAGGGTGGGCTTCCGCCCTACCTGCCCGTCCAATCGCTATGGAAAAACTCGCCTCTAGCCCTATCCACCCGCTCGTAGGTATGCGCGCCGAAGTAATCGCGTTGCGCTTGTAGGAGATTGGCGGGCAGTCTGGCGCTGCGGTAGCCGTCGTAATAGGCCAGGGCCGAGGAAAATGCCGGAGTTGGGATACAACGCCCGATCCCGAAGATCACTGCCTTGCGCCAGCCAGCATCGGCTTTTTTCATTACCTCGGCAAAGAAATCGGCCATCAGTAAATTTTCCAGGTTGGGATTAGCGTCGTAAGCGCTTTTGATGTCGTTCAAAAACCGGCTGCGAATGATGCAACCGCCGCGCCACATCAAGGCGATTTCGCCGTAATCGAGCGACCAGTTATATTCTTTGGAGGCTTCACGCATCAGGCTAAAACCCTGTGTGTAGGAAATGATTTTGGCGGCATACAACGCATCGCCAATCGCCGCGATCATCGCCCGCTTGTCGCCGCTGAAACTAGCTTGGGATGGCTTCGGTAAAATTTCGGAGGCCTTAAGCCGTTCCGCTTTTTGAGCCGACAGGCAGCGGGAGAACACGGCCTCGCCGATCAACGTCAACGGAAACCCTAAGTCCAACGCGTTGATCACGGTCCATTTACCGGTGCCTTTTTGGCCGGCGGTATCGAGGATTTTACCAAGCAGAGGCAGGCCGTCATCGTCCTTGTACGCCAGGATCGCCGAAGTAATTTCAATCAGATAAGAGCTCATCACGCCCGCGTTCCATTCGGCAAAAATGTCATGCAGTTCATCGGTCGACAGACCCAGGCCTTCCGACAGTAAGTGATAGGCTTCGCCAATCAGTTGCATGTCGCCGTATTCGATGCCGTTGTGCACCATTTTTACGTAATGCCCGGCACCGTCATCGCCCACCCATTCGCAACACGGACGACCCTCGACCTGGGCGCTGATGGTCTGAAATATCGGTTTGATCCTGGGCCATGCGAGTTTGTCACCGCCCGGCATAATAGATGGGCCGTGCCTTGCCCCCTCCTCGCCGCCCGAAACGCCGGCGCCGACGAATCGAATACCTTTCGCCCGCAACTCGAAGGTACGGCGATTAGTTTCGGTAAACAGGGAATTGCCGCCATCGATGATAATGTCCCCGGCCGACAGTAAAGGTAGCAATTGGGCTATACATTGCTCAACCGCTTCGCCCGCCTTGACCATCAACATCACGATGCGCGGCGATTGCAGGCTTTCCACCAATTCCGCCAACGAGTGCGCACCTATTATCCGAGTATTTTTGGCCGGCCCCGCCAAAAACTCGTCGACAACGCGCACAGTCCGGTTGAAGACGGCTACCTTAAAACAGTGATCGTTGATATTCAGGGCCAAATTTTGCCCCATCACGGCCAGTCCGATTAAACCAATGTCTGCCCTCATCCGCGCCTCCTATCGGTTGAAGTGGATAGTCCGTTACGAAAAGCTCATGGCTTACCATAAAGCTTCGACGGAACTATAGGCTAGTTTGTATCAAGCAATGGCTTGATCGAGCATTTTTCCGCGGCGGCGTACCAGACACCCGATTCCAAATGGACCAGAAATAGCCTGCCGATGTAGTAGACCAGTAGTCCGGAAATGGCCGGACGCAGTAACAGCACGGCGGGAGAATGCGGTACTGGCGAGTATGGTCCGATGAGTTTCAGCAAATAGCGGCTGATCCATTCATAATGCGCGCCGCCAAGAATCGCGGCTACCAGGATTTTGTTTTGCTGGTCGGAAAATGCAACGCCGTAGATCCGGCATAAATCGGCCAGCAGTTTCACCAGCAACCCACTAACCGCGACTTGGCCCGCCAAGCGAACCACCGGTATCAAGCCTAAGCCACCCGCTAAAACCGTGTATTTGTTGATGACACGTTGCGCTTTTAAACCCTTTTCGGACGGCTTTTTCCGGCGTGGCAACTGATCGGAACTGAATAATGGGATTTGTCCGGCATCGGGCTTGACTATTTCAGCCATGGTTTAAACCTCTTAGGATCGGATTGGTCGCAATTTTTTGGTCATTATTCAACGAAAATCCCAAAATAGAGCTAGGCAAGGTTCTTCGCGGAGAAAGTAAAGCTCGTGCCTGTTTAAGATTGGATTCAAAAACAATAGACCTTGCATCGACGATTAACAGGCGGACAAGTTCACCAACTTATTTCGTCCGACAAAATCCATGATCGCCAAAAGAGTCGTCGATAGGCGTAACAGACTATACGTGCCGAGTTCGACCGAAGCGCGATCGGTCAGCCACAGTCACTGATTGAATAATTAGTAAAAATTCCGTCACCCTTCGACAAGGCAGGTACCCACGGATATAGAAACGAGCGGCAAGTTTTTTGATTCCATTCGTGGTGAGCCTCGGTAGGCTAAGGAGATTACTCGAAAAGACTTTTCTTTGCCTAGCCGAAGAACGTGAAAATCCACCGACTTCGGGACATTCCCTAAGCAAAAAGACTCAACAGCCCATTGCTGGCAATGGCTCGACCCGCCTCGATTTCTTCGACAATGTCAGTACCCGGCTGATTAACCGGGACTCCAGATTCATCATTTTGTCCGGGATTCTTGCCGCTGCCTTGTTGCCCACCAGCGGTTTGAAAGAAATCTCGCGGGTTTCTTTGTTCGGACTGCTGCTGGGACACATTGACATCGGCCAGATTCAATTGCTGCCCGCCCAGCATTTCCCGCAGTTTAGGCAAAGCCGCTTCGATCGCTTCTTTTACTGCCGCGTTGTGTGCGGTAAAGACTACGCTGGTCTGATCCTGATTGACATCGACCTTGATCGAAATCGGACCGAGATGCTGCGGATTAAGCCTCAACTCGGCGGAAGGAATATCCTGTTTATACATCCAAATCAATTTCTCGCCCAATTCCTTGTTCCATTCAGGATGACCGAGATGTCGACTCATGGCCGGCACTTCGACCGTTTTCTCGGCACTCACGACCTGATTAAGTTGGGCAATATCGGCCGCCATTCGGGAGGGATTTTTATCCGATTCGATGCTTTTATTCTGACTAACCAATGCCGCCAGCCCGGTTTCTGCATTACCGGACGAAGCTTGATTATCTTGCCCGGCATTGCGCGAAGCATTGTCCTGACCCAGCAGGGTACCGGCCGTCGCAGCATCCAGCCCCAAGGACTGGCTGTCGCCACCGGCTTGCGTGGAGGCAAACACCTCATGATTACCGGCGATATTACCCGGCTGCATATTTTTTTTCTGTGCAAGCAGCGTATCGTTACCGACAACCGCGGCTGCGGTGGCCGTTTGAGCGGAAATCTCGGCAATGGCTGGCTGTTGTATTTCCTGCTGTACCGGCTGCTGCGTTTCTTGCACAACCGCCGACATTGCAGCCGCTAAAGCACTCGGATCAACAACGCCTTGTGCGGATTGGGATGTCGTATCGACAGGAGGATTTTGGAAAACAGCCTGAGCCAAGCCCTCCTCAGTAGCCGGCTGACTTTCTGTAGGATCAGCCGGGCCGATCCCAAGATCCTGTAGATGCTGCAGCACATCGGCCAACGCGCTCAGGGTATCGTCAAGATTAATGTCTTGACCGACTTTTTTTGCCGTCGGCAAAGATGTTCCGAATAAAGCGGCAAAATCCTGCATCTCCTGTCCCGCTGCGTGGCCGTCGAGCGCCCCCGCTTTTGCCTGCAACTCCGCCAAGACCCCGGCATCGATATTGGCATTCTTGGCTAGATTTCCTTGTAGCAAGGCCAACTGCTGCATCAGGCTGGCGGCGAATGCCGTGGTATTACCGCTTTCGGCCAGCAGCCCCGGCTGAAGCGCACCGCCGCTTTCCAATCCTGACAACATAGTCGATAGATTTGAACTCTGGATCATCATGGCATTTCTCCTAAAACTTTAGTTTGATCAAGCACTTCATGTGCCATCTTTTCTACCTGACCGTGCCGCCCGCGCATCCTGTTCGACTTGCTCGCGCCTGGATTCGATTTTCAATTCCTCGGCGAGCGCCAAGTCGCTGACTTTTTGCAGACTCTTCGTGCGCTGGTGGCATTCTTCCCAGTGTTTCCGCGCCCTCACCAATTCATTTTCCAGGGCTGATACCGTCGCCCGTTGGCCTTCAATTGCCTTGTCGAGCTTATCGGCAAAGGCGCGAAGCTCCAGTAACTGGTTAACATTCATGCCGGCCCGCTGTTGTACGGCAAAGCTGGCATTGTATTCCAGGCGATATTTCTGCAGGCTCTCCAGTTGCGCCTGTTGCACCTGCAATTTCTGCTGACAAAGCCCCATGGCCTGTAAGGCGTCCTGCTCCTGACGGGCGTGAAGATCGATAACGACTTTAAGGCGCGCCGATTTTTTCATTATGGCGCGGCCAGCAACTCTGCCAGTTCGTTCAGGCTGCGGCTCATGTCGACCGCCTCATCCATATCCTGCTGCAAAAACTCCATGATCGCCGGATTTTTTTCGATAGCCTTGTCTATGCGCGGATCCGCACCCGGCCGATAAGCACCGACGCTGATCAAATCCTTGTTCTGCTGATAGGTCGAATATAACCGCCGTAAATCCCTGGCTCTTTGCATGTGCTCGGGATCAACGATATCCGGCATCACCCGGCTGATCGAGGCTTCTATATCGATGGCGGGATAATGGCCGGATTCCGCCAACGCCCTGGACAGCACCACGTGGCCGTCCAGAACGCCACGCGCGGCGTCGGCAATCGGATCGTTGGTATCATCGCCTTCCGTCAGCACCGTGTAAAAGGCGGTAATCGAACCGCAGCCTTCATCGCCGTTTCCCGCCCGCTCCACCAGCTGCGGTAACTTGGCGAACACGGACGGCGGATAGCCCTTGGTGGCCGGCGGCTCGTCGATCGCCAGCGCTATTTCCCGGTAGGCCTGGGCATAACGGGTCAAGGAATCCATCAACAACAACACATCCAAGCCCTGGTCGCGAAAATATTCGGCGATACTGGTGGCCAACAAGGCACCATGCACCCGCATCAACGGCGGATCGTCGGCTGGAGAAGCCACCACCACCGCGCGCCGCAGGCCCTCCTCGCCGAGGATTTTCAAAACGAATTCATTGACCTCGCGGCCCCGCTCGCCAATCAGACCCACCACCACGATATCGGCATTGGTGAATTTGGTCATCATCCCGAGCAACACGCTCTTGCCGACGCCGGTACCGGCAAACAAGCCCATCCGTTGGCCACGGCCGACGCTCAACACCGCATTGATGGCCCTGACGCCGACGTCCAGCGCCTCGCGGATAGGCTTACGCGACAAGGGATTGATGGTGGCGCCCGATAATGAAACCTTGGCATCGGTATCCAGCGACCCCTTGTTATCCAAGGCATTGCCGGCGCCATCCAGTACCCGGCCCAACAAACCAAAACCGACATTGGCCAGACTGTTCATGCCGAGCGGGATCACCCTACAACCCGGCTCCAGGCCATGGGTATCGCCGGTCGGCATCAGGAACAACCGCGCACCGGCAAAACCGACCACCTCGGCGCCTATCTTTTTACCGGTCTTGGTTTCCACCTGACACAAGGAACCGATCGCCGCGCGGCAGCCTTCGGCCTCCAAGGTCAAGCCAACCATACGCGACAGCTTACCTTCGACCACTAATTCCGGCACGCCGGCCAATCGTTGCCGATAGGGTTTTAGCCTCTCCAGCCACAACTCGGAACGTTCGGCCACCGGCGTCATCGTGCCGCGTCCTGTTTCCGCTCGCCGCCCAGTACGGTAGCGACCACGGCGGCGAGGCGATTTTCCACCGTGGCGTCGATACTGGACACTTCGGTTTCCACGGTACAACCGCCGCGAGAGATCAAGGGATTCTCAACCAGCAACCATGACTGCATGCTGTCGTCCAGCTTCAAGGTCGAACGTACCAGTTCGGCATCCTGGGGATGTAAATTGAGGGTAATTTTCTGGGACGCCAAGGGTAAAACCTTGATGGCCTCCCTGATCACCGCGATGATTTCGCCAGGATTGTACTTAATCTCTCGGCGAATGATTTGCCCGGCAATGCCGATGGCCAACTTGACCAGCTCGTTTTCGACCGCTTCATCCAGCTGTTTAAACGGTTCGCTCAAGGCGTCCATCAGCCGCGCCAGTTCCGCCGTCTGCTTGTTCAGCAGATGCAAATTCTCTTCATACCCTTGCTTGCTGCCTTCTTCAAAACCTTGTTTTTTACCTTCCGCAAAGCCTTCCGCTTTACCCTGCTCAAAACCTTCCTGGCGGCCTTGTTGAAACGCTTCATCGTAGGCCTGCTTTTGCATGGCTTCGATTTGCTCGACCGTCAGCGTGTGAGTGGCTTCCCCCGGATCGACGGGTTCCGAACGCGGCGTTCCGAAATTTTCCAGTGTCGTCCAGGTATCCAGCGCCTGAAGCTCGGCCTCTGAAAACTTGGAGGCCTTAGACGAACTCATCGCCACCACCACCGCCCAAGGCTATTTCACCGGCATCGGACAGGCGTTTGGCAATCGCCAGAATGTCCTTCTGCGCGGCTTCGACTTCGCTGAGGCGCGCGGGTGGCGCCGCTTCCAGATCGTCTTTCAACATTTCCGCCGCGCGTCTGGACATATTGGAAAAAATCTTGTCTCGCATGAGGGCATCGACACCGCGTAGCGCCAGCAACAGCTGATCGGTGGAGACTTCCCGCAACAGGGTTTGAATGCCACGGTCATCCACATTGATAAGATCGCCAAACACAAACATTTTGTCCTGAATACGCTGGCTGAGATCGGCATTGCTATCGGTGATGTCCTGCATCATCGGCTCGCTAACCGAACTTTCGATGAAGTTGAGGATGTTGGCCGCCGCGTCGATACCGCCGATTTGCGAGGATTTGACGCCTTCGCTGCCGGTCAGTTGTTTTTCCATGATGTCATCGAGTTCCCGCAACGCGGCGGGCTGCACGCCTTCCAGCGTGGCAATCCGCATCAGGATGTCGGAACGCATGTTTTTCGGCAGCAGAGTCAGCACGTCGGCGGCCTGATCGGCATCCAGCAAGGACAAGATGATTGAGATGATTTGCGGGTGCTCGAGACGGATCAAATCGGCAATCGAACGGGTATCCATCCATTTCAGCTGTTCGATACCCTTGCTGTTGGCGCCCAGTAAAATGCGGTCGATGATGCTGCCGGCCTTTTCCGCACCCAGCGCATTGGTCAGCATGTTGCGGATATATTCGTCGGAATCCAGCCCCAGGCCGGTTTCGTTTTTGATTTGTACAATAAATTCTTCCAGAACCTGGTCGACCATGGTCGAGGAAATCGGTCCCAGTTGCGCCATGGTAGATCCCACCACCTGTACTTCCTTGGGCCCCATGTGTTTAAGTACCGTCGCCGCCCTGTCCTGACCAACGGCCAACAACAGCAGCGAGGCGCGTTGCGCGTGAGTTAATTGCCTATTGTCCTCAGCCATCGTCTTTCAACCAGATTTTAACCACTTGTGCCACCAATTTCGGATCTTCGTCGATCAGCTTTTGTACATATTCCAGGCGTTTCTCATAACTTTGCGGCGCTTCCAGCAGTAGCAGGTCTTCCGCACCAGCGGAAATCCCCATCACTTCGCCAGTCGCTTCATCCACTTTAACCGCCACCGGTTTGCCGTTTTCATCGAAGCGCACCACTCCACCCATCGCTTCGGCGTTTTTCCGAGCTTCTTCCAGGGCTTTTAGTTTTTCTTCTTTTTCGTCCTTGCCGATCAGGGTTGCAAACACCGGACGCAGCACCTTAAAGATCAGCAACATCAACACCGCCAGAGCCACCAGCAGTTTCAAGACATCGAGGAACCAGGCACGTTCCCAGAATGGTTCGGAGATGGCTTCCATCATTTCCGGCGCCTTAAAGGCGACATTGGTGACCGTCACCTGATCGCCGCGGCTGCTGTCGTAGCCGACCGCCTGCTTGACCAGGTCGCGCAACTGATTCAGGTCTTCCTGTGAATAGGACTGCGGAATCAGTTTACCATCCTGGCTGATTTTTTTATCGTCGACGACTACCGCCACCGATAAACGCCGCAAGGCGCCGGTTGCCAGCCGAGTGTGGGTAATGGTTTTATCCAGCTCGTAGTTACGAGTCGCGCTTTTAGTGGCCGAGCCGGATTCGGATGCGGCCGGTTTTTCCTGGCCACTGGCCACTTCCGGTGCGATGCCGGTCGGCGGTGGCTGGTTGGACAACGCCCCCGGCACGCCTTGCACCTTGGACAAGGAGTTCTTTTCTTCCTGGGTTTGTTCGCTACGCAGGGCCGGCAAATCCGGATTGAACATCTCCTGGGTTCTTTCGGTCACGGTAAAGTCGACGTCGGCTGAAATCTGCGCACTCATGCCGTCATTTCCGACCAGCGGCGCCAGGATGTTTTCGATGCGCTTGCGCAGATGCTCTTCGATGTCCTTTTTATATTCAAACTGTTTGGAAGACAGCGACATATCCTCCGAGATTTCCTTGCTGTTCAGCAAGCGGCCCTTCTGATCGACCACCGTCACCTGTCCTGGCTCCATCAGCGGCACGCTGGAGGCCACCAAGTGAACGATGGATTCTATTTGTTCCTTTTCCAGCGTCCGCCCCTGATAAAGCTCCACAACCACCGAGGCACTGGGTTTTTTACGCTCGCGAACAAACACCGACTGCACCGGCAATGCCAACAATACCTTGGCGGACTTAACGTTCTGTATGGTTTGAATGGTCAGCGCAATTTCGCCTTCCAGCGCCCGCTGAAAACGCATCAGTTCAACGTTTTTGCTGGTCCCGAAGCCGCTGTCCTTGTCGAGCAGTTCGTAGCCTTGGCTGGTACTGCGCGGCAGGCCCTGCGCGGCCAGCTTGACTTTCATCTCCCGCGATTGACCGGCTGGCACCATGATCGCACCCGACCCCGAATCAACTTTGTATTTGACGCCCAGTTTGTCGAGCGCCTCAAGCACTTCCGCCGCGTCTTTTTCGGCAACGCTCGAGAACAGCAAATCGTAGCTCGGCGCCTGCGCCCACAACACCAAAGCCACGCCAATCGCGACGCTCACCGCCAACGCCAACATCAAACCGACCTGCCGCATGACCGACAAATTCAACAAATTTTTAAACGCAAGCGGCATTTTGTCGTCGCCGGCAACGGCTAACGGGGAAGAGGCATTCAGCGGGAAATTTTTGTCTTGTTCGCTCATGGTTTATTGCACGCCTTTACATCGGCATGCTCATCACTTCTTTGTAGGCATCGACCAATTTATTACGCACCTGCAACATGGCCTGAAACGAGACACTGGCTTTTTGCGAGGCGATCATTACTTCCGCCAAACTTACGTCACTCTTACCCATTTCAAAATCCCTAGCGAGACTACTGGCGGTATTTTGGCTTTGATTGACTGCGTCTATAGACTGCTTCAACATGGCCGAAAAATCGCCCGAACCCTCGGTCGGCCGCGGCTTGGCGCCAGCTTCTATCGACATGGTCCGCATCTGGGCCAATACTTGGTTTATATTCATTTCCGACATGGCAGCTTACCTTTTTGGTTGTCCATCTTGAACTAAGCAGTTTTCAAGCCAACAATTAGCATGGCACCATAATCCCGGATTCCTTCATCCGGGCAATTTTGTAGCGTAGGGTGCGCGGACTGATGCCTAGCTTTTCGGCGGTGGTCTTGCGGCTGCCGCTGGCTTCGCTCAACATCTGTAGGATGATTTTTTCCTCGGCCGAGCGCACACCGTCGCCTAAACGCCCTATCGCCATTGTATCTCCTTGCTCGTCATACTTCACGGTTTCTCGCGGTTCAAGCAGATAAGGCAATTGTTCCCGCAAGCTAGGCATCTCGGCAATTTCGTCCTCGAAGATCAGATCGTCGGCACCGATACGGCCGTGGCTTTGTAAAATCAGCGCCCGCTGCACGACATTTTCCAGTTCCCTGACGTTGCCCGGCCAACCGTAGGCTTGCAGTTTGGCGATCGCATCCGCGTCGAAGCTACACGCCCTTCCCGCCGGATTGTGCTTGATCAATAACTCGGCCGCCAGCGGCAAAATATCGCCGGCCCTTTCCCGGAGCGGCGGTATCTTGATCGGAAACACGTTGAGGCGAAAATATAAATCCTCGCGAAAACGGCCTTGCTGCACATAGTCTTTCAACTTGCGATTGGTGGTCGCCAAAATTCTGACATTGAGATGAATTTTTCGATGACTGCCCAGGCGCTCGACTTCTTTTTCCTGTAATACCCGCAATATCTTGGCCTGCAGGCCTATATCCATTTCCGAAATCTCGTCCAGCAACAGCGTGCCGCCTTGGGCCTGTTCGAACTTGCCCGGCATGGCCTGTAAGGCGCCGGTAAAAGCGCCTTTTTCATAGCCGAACAGCATGGCTTCCAGCATGTTTTCCGGAATCGCCGCGCAATTGATCGCCTCGAAAGGGCCGGCGTGATAATGGGAATTACGGTGGATGTAACGAGCCAGCACTTCCTTGCCGGTACCGCTCTCGCCTTCCAACAATATATTGACATCGGTCTTGGCGACTTTACTGGCCAAGGCGTAAAGTTTTTTCATCTTTTCGTCGGCAACGACGCGCTCGGTCGAGACTGGCGGCGCGGCGGCGATTAGACCGGCTACTTTGTCGACCAGGACTTTGGCTTCGAACGGTTTGATCAAATAATCGGTGGCGCCGGCCCGCATAGCCTCCACGGCCTTGGGTATCGTGCCGTACGCGGTCATCAGCAGCACCGGCATCTGTTCATAGTGACGCTGCAGATTACGCAGCAACTCCAAACCATCCATCACCGGCATCTGCACATCGCTGACCACCAGCCGAAAATCATGTTTACCCAGCAAGCTAAGGGCTTCGGTGCCGTTTTTGGCGGCGGCCACCCGGTAACCTTCCAGCTCCAGGGTATCGCACAAGGCTTCGCACAAGGCGGCATCGTCTTCGACGACCAAGACATCATACTGCTTCATCGTTATTCTCCTGGGTAGAACTGACTGCGGACAAACCCAGTCCATATTGACAGCCACGGGGCAAAGTCAGGGTAAAGGTCGTGCCTTGGCCGACGGCGGAACGGCAGACGATGCTGCCGCCATGAGCCTTGACCACGCTGTCGACCACCGCCAAACCCAGCCCGGTGCCATGGCTCTTGGTGGTATAAAAAGGTTCGAACAGGCGCGTCTGCTGCTGTTCGTCGATTCCCGGACCGTCGTCCTCGATGACGATGCGGATGTTCATCGCATCGCTTTGCCGCACCGAGAAATCGATGCGTTCGGCGCCGGCTTCGACGGCATTGTTGAGCAGATTCAGCAAGGCGCCCCGCAAGGCATCTTCATTGCCGAGCAACAGGTCGCTTTGCAACTGGTTATCGACCGTCAAACACCCCTCGAACGCTTCCATGCTTTCCGAAACATGCGTCATCAGCTGTTTTAGCGAAAAACCTTGCATCGCCAACCGTCCCTGCTTGGCAAAAATTAGCATGTCGTTGACCTGACGCTCCAGATAATGCAAGCGCTCCAGTATTTTTTGCGAAAACTGCTGGCGCTTTTCTTCAAGCAGCGTCGGCTTGCTCATCTGAGAGGCGTACAAAATAGCTGTCGCCAGCGGCGTCCTGACTTGATGGGCCAGACTAGCGACCATTTCCCCCATCGCGCTTAACTGTTTCCGCTGCGCCAACAAATCCTGCAAGGAACGCAATTCGCTGACATCCGACAACAATATGATCTGTTCGGCATCGTTGCTGAGCAGATTGCGGGTGATGTTGACCTTCCTGCCGTCCCCGAGCTGGCGCTCACGCGGAGAACCGGCCACCGGTTGCAGGCTACGCGCCATAACACGTTGCCAATCCTCGCCGAGCAGCGGCTCGCCGAGAAAATCTATCGCATGATTGTTGCAGTCAATCACCAAGCCGCCGGCATTCAGCACGATCACCGCGGCCGGCAGCGCCGCCAGAATCTGTTGCAACCGGCTAGCTAGCTTTTCCTTTTCGATCAGCGTGGAGACGCGCTCGCTACGGGCGGCCGCCAGCTCTCGGTTGAGTCTGGCCACCTGCTCTTCCAAGCCTTGATAGGAATTCGCCAGATTTTCGGAAAGCTCGTTGAATATCCGGAACGCGTCGGTCAGGCGCTCGGTTTTCTGGATTTGCTGGAGATTGATGGTCGTCATGTCTGTATCTGCTTTTGCGGTTACCCGAACAAAAGCAATATTCAGACCATATATTTTTTACTTATAAAACAATATATTAAAGTATTACGTCAAGATATTGGCGCTACCGGAACTTTCTAAGCCCTACTTCCAAAAATATCGCCCCTTCCCAACACCCGGCCAAACCTCCCCGCTTGCAATTTCTCTTTTAGGAAACGCTGAACAAGTTTATACCGCGCACGGTTCGACAAGCCTGTCCTCAGCGATGTCTAAGGGCTCACTACGCACGAACTCAAGCGCTTACCGTTCCCCCTGAGCCTATCGAAGGACTTAATCAGCATTTCATGCCGGATCTCGGAATTAATGAATTGATGTGCCGGTTGATGAGCTCCGCGTAGACTGATTTACCGGTAACGCCCCACAGGCGTCATTCGCCCCATATTTCCAAATGACAGCCTACCAACATATAGCCGCCGGTCGATTTAGGGTACGAGCGGAGACCAAAGAAGCTTTGGTAGACGGCTAGGCAGTGGTACAGATTTATCGAACCTTGCAAGATGAGGGCAATATCGACTTTAGCTATCCGGCATTCAGGCTGTATGTGAACAAGTTGATTTTAAATCCGGGACAGACTCATCGAAAGCCCAAGGATAATAAGCCGAAGCCGCAGGCCGGAAAGCCGGAGCCCGCCGCCACGCAGGCAGCGGACAAGGCCGAGAGGTTTGTCTGGAATCCGCACCCTAACAAGGAGGATTTGGTTTGACGGGCAAGGCCGGTCGAGGTAAAGACCGTAGTGTTGTTTCAAGGATCGGGTCAGAGGAGGCCGAAGCCTCCGTCTGCCCACAGAACCGTGCGTACGGGTCCGTACACGGCTCATCACGCAAGACTCACCCATTGAGAAACTTCAAACCAATGCGCTAGCTTCT